>NZ_JBZCPQ010000019.1:0-12349 GCF_058267535.1 Pradoshia sp. Z5_111 | reverse complement strand
CAGCGCCGATGGTAGTTGGGACGCGAGTCCCTGTGAGAGTAGGACGTTGCCGGGCAATTTAAGAAACCAGTTCAGTTCATGAGCTGGTTTTTTTGTGCGGTTTTTTAGACTGGGGAATCCCTTCGAGTGCTGACTGTGATGGAGATGCCAATTATTGTGAGATAGAAGGGAGGTGTGTCTAGTTCAATTAGATAGATGCAGTGAAATACCTCTCCATCCACCTTCCCTAGGAATATAGAAAGGGACACCCAGAATAAAACGGCTTTTACTTGATGACCACCTATCAACCCTTTTGCATAGCCGCACTGACTTTTAGATTAGACGTTCTCTATATACAATCTAACCACTCCGCTATCAAGAATGGGATTTTAATTTCGGCTAGACTCAGTAAGCTATTGATAAAGGGAAGATCATAAAAAGGCATCTCCTTAAATAAGTCTGACCACCACTCTGTTTCATATCTGGAAATCATACTGAGGTTATACAATAGTAAATAGAGTATTAAGAGATCTGGTAAGGTAGTGGCTAATCCTTCTTTTTGTAAGGAAAGATGGTATGTGTCAGAATGTATATTAAATCTAAAGGGTATGCTCCCAAGTTTGGGAAGGTATACTTGCTTGAAATGCAGATGCATTATGTTTCTCTCCAGATGTATTTCCTGTATAGGTAACCCCCACTTAGAGTTAAAAAAATCCCTAAACCGTTCTGAGGTCATTTTATAATGATCCAAAATGAAAATAGGTAGTTCGACTACAGTGTGCTCATTGTTAAAAAGGACTTCAGTACTTGTACATTTATTTTTTAATCTTTTAAAAAGGATTCCAAGTTCCGGAATCTCCTGAAGTATGTCTACCATGGCTATTTTTTCGTTTTCTAGTTGCTTTATTCCATATATTTTCTCAGCTGTATGAGTAAATAACCCATGGCGCTGAATTTTAATTTCATCAAAAAGAAATTCATATTGTTGTTTTTTCTTTTTCCTCGTGGATACCCCATGAGACAAAACAGCGGTTGTTTCTGGATAGAGCGGATCGACAACTAATAGACATGCTTTTAAAAAATGCGTAAACCCATAATATAAAAGAAGCGGTTTTAGCTGAATAGGAAGATTATCTAGCTGTTTAAAATAAAGCATTCCAGTCTCAAGGTAGGAAATAAATTTGTTGCAGTTATCGTAACTATATGTATCGGCATTCAGTAATTCTAATTTATTATAGGCTTTTTTTAAGTATTTCTGTGTGTAGTTTGTTGAATAATAAGGTGAAAACAGATGATTATAATCATAATGTTGTTTAGCCATAACTGCTCCTCTTTAATTGATTGAAAATTTAAACTAATTACTTTTACCTTGACAGTAGTTTGTCCAATTGTTAATCTACAAATAAAATTTTTTTGGGAATGGAGGACATAATATGTGGGAAGATAAATTTTCCAAAGAAGGCTTAACCTTTGATGATGTATTGCTTATACCAGGTAAATCCGAAGTGTTACCTAAGGATGTATCACTAAAGGTGAGTTTAGCAGACAACTTAGCCCTAAACATTCCTATAATAAGTGCGGGTATGGATACTGTAACTGAATCTGAAATGGCTATAGCAATGGCTAGACAAGGCGGACTCGGTGTTATTCATAAGAACATGTCTATTGAACAACAAGCTGAACAGGTTGATAAGGTAAAACGATCCGAAAATGGTGTCATAACAAAACCATTTTTCTTAACTCCAGAAAACCAGGTTTACGATGCGGAGCATTTAATGGGCAAATATAGAATATCTGGTGTTCCTATTGTTAACAACAAAGAAGAAAAGAAATTGGTAGGTATTATAACAAACCGTGATATGCGCTTTATTCGTGATTACTCTATGCGTATTGATGATGTTATGACAAAGGAAAACTTGGTAACAGCTCCTGTTGGAACTAATCTAGAAGAGGCGCAAAAAATTCTACAGCAATATAAAATTGAAAAGCTCCCTCTAGTGGATGAAGAGGGTACACTTCAAGGCTTAATCACTATTAAAGATATTGAAAAAATAATTGAATTCCCAAGATCAGCAAAAGACAAATACGGAAGATTACTTGTCGCTGCTGCTGTAGGTGTTACATCTGATACCATGAAGAGGGTAGAGATGCTGGTTAGCGCAGATGTAGATGCCATTGTATTGGATACAGCTCATGGACACTCTAAAGGTGTACTTGATAAGGTACGTGAAATTAGAGAAACATTTACTGAGTTGACTATTATTGCAGGGAATGTGGCAACTGCTGAGGGTACAAGAGCGTTAATTGAGGCTGGAGCTGATATTGTAAAAGTAGGTATTGGACCTGGTTCTATTTGTACAACACGGGTTGTTGCTGGTGTAGGTGTGCCACAAATCACTGCCATTTATGATTGTGCTACTGAAGCAAGAAAGCATGGTAAGTCGATTATTGCAGATGGTGGAATCAAATACTCTGGCGATGTTGCCAAAGCATTAGCAGCAGGCGGACATGCCGTTATGCTGGGCAGCTTACTAGCAGGAGTGACTGAAAGTCCGGGAGACACTGAAATCTTCCAGGGTAGAAGATTTAAAGTATACAGAGGTATGGGTTCAGTAGCAGCGATGGAAAAAGGATCTAAAGATCGTTACTTCCAGGAAGATGCGAAGAAATTTGTTCCTGAAGGTATAGAAGGAAGAATCCCTTATAAAGGTCCATTATCTGATACGATTTACCAGCTAATTGGTGGTCTTCGTGCAGGTATGGGATATTGCGGAACGAAAGATTTGAAAGAACTCAGGGAAAATTCGCAATTTGTCAGAATGACTGGAGCGGGATTAAAAGAAAGTCACCCGCATGATGTACAAATTACAAAAGAGGCACCGAACTACTCTTATAACTGAGTTTCAATCACTAAAGAAAAGAAGGCAGAGTATCTTTATACTCTGTCTATTTTTTTTAGTCCTTTTATGGTACAATAACAAAAGTGTTTAATCGACAATCATTGATAATCAGGGGGGATATACTTGAGACAGGCAAAACAATTAACTTCTTTACTTGCTGTATTAACATTACTTGTTACATTTGTTTTTCCATTCACAAATACAACTGCATATGCCGAAGACGAGCTAGGGCTGAGTGCTGAGGCAGCAATACTAATAGATGCGACTAGTGGAAAGATTCTTTACGAAAAAAATTCTGATAAGGTGCTTGGTGTAGCTTCTATGTCAAAAATGATGACAGAGTATCTTGTATTAGAAGCTATTGAAGACGGGAAAATTAAGTGGGATCAAACTGTTACAATTGACGAATATGTACATAAACTCTCAGGAGCTCCAGGTTTATCAAATATAGGTTTGACACAAGGTGAAACTTATACTGTTAAAGAGCTTTACGAGGCAATGGCCATATTCTCAGGTAATGCTGCTACAGTAGCTCTAGCACAAGTGGTTGGCGGTACTGAAAAGAACTTCGTAAAATTAATGAATGAGAAAGCTGAAGAGTTGGGTTTGAAAGATTACAAATTCGTTAACTCATCCGGTTTAAATAACTCAAGCCTGCTTGGCCAGCATCCAGCAGGTGATGAGAATGATGAAAATCTTATGTCAGCACGTGCAACTGCTAAGTTGGCATATCATTTAGTTACAGACTATCCTGAGGTGATAGATACTGCTAAAAAGCCAGAATTAAAATTTAAAGATGGCAAAACATATAAAAATTTCAACTGGATGTTGCCAGGATTGATTGCGGAATATAATGGTGTAGATGGATTAAAGACTGGTTCTACAGAATTTGCCGGCAACTGCTTCACTGCAACAGCTGAAAGAGATGGAAAAAGGTATATCTCAGTTGTAATGAAAGCCGACAGTAAAATGTCACGTTTTTCAGAAACTGAAAAAATACTAAACTATGCTTTTAATAATTTCTCCACAGAAGAAATTGTAGCAAAAGGATATCAAGTAAAAGGTCAAAAAACTTTACCTGTTGCAAAAGGGAAAGAAAAGTCTGTAGCTATTGAGACAAACAAGGCAATTAACCTTATTGTAAAAAATGGCGAAGAGGAAAATCTTAAAACTAAACTAGTATTAGATAAGGACAAGCTTGATGAAGATGGCAATCTGGTGGCTCCAGTGAAAAAAGGAGATAAGGTTGGTTATCTAACTCTTGAATCTGACAATAATGATCTTGGCTTCTTAACAGAGGATGGGCAAAAAAATATCAGCGTTGATGTTGTAGCTGCTGAAACTGTTGAAAAGTCAAACTGGTTTGTATTATCCATGAGAGCAATCGGAGGCTTCTTCGGTGACATGTGGGATAGTATTACTGGTGCAGTTAAAGGTTTATTCTAAAATTTTATTTTTTGATTGAATATAGTTGCACGAAGAGTGTATGATAGTTAATAGAATATTAAATGAATAAACGAATAGCGTTGATGAGAACCAGTAATCAGAGTAGCATATCTGAAGAGAGCCAGTGGGTGGTGCAAACTGGCGATATCGTCTGATGAATCCATCTCGGAGCAGGATATCGAAATCTTGAAGGAGAATAAATATCCTCGGTTTTAAAAGCCGTTATCTTATGAGGTGGTAGGCATTTATATAAAATGCCTATAACTAGGGTGGCAACGCGGATAAAACTTCCGTCCCTTTTAGGGACGGGAGTTTTTTGTTTGTTTACAATACTTTAAAGGAGGAGTTCAATATGCTTGATGTAAAACTATTGCGTGCAAACCTTGAGGAAGTTAAGGAAAAGCTAAAACACCGTGGGGAAGATTTGAATGATCTTGATAAATTTGAGGATCTGGATAAACGACGCAGAGAATTAATTGTTGAAACTGAACAGTTAAAAAGCAGAAGAAATGAAGTCTCTCAACAAATTGCTATGTTGAAAAAAGAGAAAAAGGATGCCGATGCATTAATTATTGAAATGCGTGAGGTTGGCGAAAAAATAAAAGGCTTCGATCAGGAATTACGTACCATTGAAGAAGAACTGGATTCAATTATGATGACCATTCCTAATATTCCACACGAAAGTGTTCCTGTTGGAGATTCTGAGGATGAAAATGTTGAGGCACGAAAATGGGGAGAAGTGAGAGACTTTGGATTCGAGCCAAAGCCACACTGGGAGATAGCTGCTGATTTAGGAATCATTGATTTTGAACGAGCTGGAAAAGTTACAGGCAGCCGCTTTGTATTCTATAAAGGATTAGGCGCTAGACTTGAACGTGCTTTAGCAAGCTTTATGCTAGATCTGCATGTTGAAGAACATGGCTATACAGAAATGCTTCCGCCTTACATAGTTAATCGTGCAAGCATGACAGGAACCGGCCAGCTTCCTAAGTTTGAAGAAGATGCTTTCTTAATTAACAGTGAGGACTACTTCCTAGTTCCTACTGCTGAGGTTCCGGTTACGAACTACCACCGTGATGAAATACTATCTGGCGACGAGTTGCCAATCAGCTATGCTGCTTACAGTGCTTGTTTCCGATCTGAGGCAGGATCCGCAGGTCGTGATACACGCGGATTAATTCGCCAGCATCAATTTAACAAAGTAGAGCTCGTTAAATTTGTAAAGCCGGAGGATTCTTATGAAGAGTTGGAGAAACTGACAGGCCATGCGGAAAAAGTTCTGCAACTGCTTGGGCTTCCTTACCGTGTATTAAAAATGTGTACAGCGGATCTCGGGTTCACAGCAGCTAAAAAATATGATTTAGAAGTTTGGATTCCAAGCTACGAGACGTATCGTGAAATTTCTTCTTGCAGTAATTTTGAAGCCTTCCAGGCTCGTCGTGCCAATATTCGCTTCCGCAGAGATATAAACGCTAAGCCTGAGCATGTTCATACATTAAATGGATCTGGTCTAGCGATTGGACGTACTGTTGCTGCAATCCTTGAAAATTATCAGCAGGAAGATGGATCTGTATTAATTCCAGAAGCTCTTCAACCTTATATGGGTGGAAAAAAAGTTATTACAAAAGCTTAAGATATCCCTCTAGAGGATGATCATATTTAAAGCAACCATTGTGACGTGCATTCCCATAGTTGCTATATACGTGGAAGGGTTGCCGAAGTCCATCTGAAAGGACGGAGTTTGACCCTCCTGCGCTAAATATGTGTATAAATAAATATTAACGAACAAAGGGATACCCACATACTCCATGTATTAGTTTGTGGATATCCCTTTGTTGTATACAAATGAACTGCCCCTTAAAAGTTAGACATTAATCTACCTTTTAAGGGGTGTTTTAATAGATGTTTTAATAAAGGATAATATATTGAAGTGGTTAAATTGGGTTCGAATTATTTGTGATATAACTGTAAGCGTAGGAATAGCTCTATCTGTTTTAGGTGGGTGGAGAGCATAGGGAATTACGGGAAATAAAGGCGGGCTATATCTAATAGCAGAATGAAAGAGAGATAAAATTAAAGGACCTGATTCCAGTAAGAATAGTGGAATCAGGTCCTTTAAGTAGCCTAACAGGTAAAATGTATCGTTTTTAAAATACCTTTTTCAATTTTCCAGATTGCTGAATTTGTTCTGATACACGTTCGAGAATATCGTGAACAGCATTTGGATCTTCAGCTAAATCATAATCTTTAATATTTAATCGCAATATTGGGCAAGCATTAAAGGAATTAATCCACTTTTCATATCTTCCGTGCATTTCCTCCCAATATTCTACAGGAGTTTGTTGCTCCATTTCCCTGCCGCGTAGTTGAATACGGCTAAGAATATCATCCAGGGAGCCTTCCAGATAAATAAGTAAATCAGGATGCGGAAAATATGGGGTCATCACCATAGCTTCAAAAAGACTTGTATAGGTTTCATAATCTGTTGGATTCATGGTTCCTTTGTCATAATGCATTTTTGCAAAGATGCCTGTATCCTCATAAATAGAGCGATCTTGAATAAAACCACCGCCATATTCGAAAATACGTTTTTGCTCTTTATAGCGTTCTGCTAAGAAATAGATTTGGAGATGGAAGCTCCAACGTGAAAAATCAGCATAGAAACTGTCAAGATATGGATTGGTATCCACCTTTTCGAAGGAAGTACGAAAATCGAGTTCTTCTGCTAATGCTTTTGTTAATGTAGATTTTCCAACGCCGACGGTACCGGCTACAGTAATAACAGCACTTTTAGGGATTTGATATTTAGGATGAAGAATCATGAACAAACTCCTTTTTGCAGTTGATTAGATACAGACGTTAAGATCAAATCTAGGTCTTCTCTTCTGAGGATGAAGTCCATTTCATCGCCATTAAAGCGAAGTACCGGAATATCAGGATGAGCTGATTCAAATTCATTCATGAATTGAGCGTAGTCTTCTGATAACTGCATTAAATATTTTTCACTTATATTTTTCTCAAATTCTCTGCCGCGGAGTGCAATTCGATGCATGAGCGTTTCAATACTTGCATCCAGATAAATGACCATATTAGGTCTTGGCATATCCATGGTTAGGATGGAGTATATGTCTTTGTACTTGCTGAATTGAGACTCTTGTATAGTTCTTTGGGCAAAGATGAGATTTTTAAAGATATGATAATCTGCTACGACTGGTTGATTATTTTGGATAAACTTTAGTTGAATATCCTCTAATTGTTTATAACGATTACATAGAAAGAACATTTCTGTCTGAAAGCTCCATTCCTGTATATCATCATAGAATTTATCTAAAAACGGATTTTCATCAACTATTTCCTTTAGCAGCTTATATTGAAAATGGCTGGCTATTGCTTTCGCCAATGAAGTTTTCCCCACACCAATGGGACCTTCAACAGTGATAAATGGGGTATGGTTCATATGAGGTCCTCCTTACCTTTATGTTACTCTTTTCTAAAGACCGAGTATTATTGTACCATATAGACTTAAGAATTCATTATAAATAATATTGATAAATAAAGTCCATATTTTTATAATCCTACTGTTTAAGGGGTTTTAGCAAAATGAACGATGATAAATTTTTTATGCAAGAAGCAATTGAACAAGCAAAAGCTGCACAAGACAATAATGAGGTTCCAATTGGAGCGGTTATTGTTAAAGATGGAAAAATTATTGCACGTGGGCATAATCTTAGAGAGACAAACCAAAGTGCCACTGCTCATGCTGAAATTCTGGCAATCCAGAATGCTTGCGAGAAATTGGGAACTTGGCGACTTGAAGGGGCATCTCTTTATGTGACATTGGAGCCTTGCCCGATGTGTGCCGGTGCTATTTTGATGTCTCGCATCGATCGGGTAGTATATGGTGCAAATGATCCAAAAGCAGGCTGTGCGGGAACATTTATGAATCTTCTCGATGACTCGCGTTTTAACCATCAATGTGAGGTAATTACAGGGATATGTGAAGAGGAGTGCAGTCATTTATTAACTTCCTTTTTCAGAGACTTAAGGGAAAAGAAAAAACTCGCAAAGAGAAAGAGACAGTCGGAAAACAATGGATGATTTTACAGGTTCAAGATATTGCATTTTTATTTATTTATAGGTATACTAATTTATGCGTCAGTAAAGACGCCTAATATTGGTTTCAAATTTGCCGTGCTAGGTGGGAAGGTAGCGGTGTCCTGTACTTGCAATCCGCTCTAGCAAGACGGAATTCCCTCCCTCGGTAGGTACTCTGTAGGGTCTGACCTTTGTAAGTGGTGTTGACGTCTGGGTCCTGCGCAATGGGAACTTATGAACCCTGTCAGGTCCGGAAGGAAGCAGCAGTAAGTAAGACCTCTCATGTGCCGCAGGGTAGCCTGGACCGAGCTAACTGCATTGGTTCCGCTTATGGATATCTATCAACGGAGGGTGCACGGCAGTTATTTTACATAAAAAGATTAAAACCATTCAATTCAGAATGGTTTTTTTTATACATTTTTGCCGTTTGTAAATGTCACCATTTACGATATAATATAAGGGATTATGTAAGGAAGGGGCAGGAATATTGGGTTATCAAGCATTATACCGAGTTTGGCGTCCTCAGGCTTTTGAAGATGTGATCGGTCAGGAACATGTTACTAAAACGCTCCAAAATGCCCTGCTGCACCAAAAAATATCCCATGCATACCTTTTTTCAGGTCCACGTGGGACAGGTAAAACAAGTGCAGCGAAAATATTAGCGAAAGCAGTTAACTGTGAGCATGCCCCGGTTCAGGAGCCATGTAATGAATGTGCATCATGCAGGGGGATAACAGATGGTTCGATCTCTGATGTATTAGAAATTGACGCAGCCTCCAATAATGGAGTTGAAGAAATTCGAGATATACGTGATAAGGTAAAATATGCGCCATCATCGGTTAAGTACAAAGTGTATATCATTGATGAAGTTCATATGTTGTCAACAGGGGCCTTCAACGCTTTATTAAAAACACTTGAAGAACCACCGGCTCATGTTATATTCATTTTAGCTACTACCGAGCCACATAAAATTCCTCTCACTATTATTTCAAGATGTCAACGCTTCGATTTCAAACGCATCACTCCACAGGATATTGTCGGAAGGATGGAAAGAATCTTAACTGAAACCGGCATTTCATACGATCAGAATGCATTATTGGTTATCGCAAGAGCGGCAGAAGGCGGTATGAGGGATGCCTTAAGTTTGCTGGACCAAGCCATATCATTTGGTTCGGACAACATAACGTTAGAGGATGCACTGACCGTTACTGGAGCTGTATCACAATCTTTTTTAACTAAGATTGTAAGTGCAATCTATAAGAGAGATACAGCCGAAGCATTAAATCAACTCCAAGAATTATTAGCTTTGGGGAAAGATCCAATTCGTTTTGTTGAAGATATGATTCTTTATTTTCGGGACATGCTCCTTTATCAGGCGGCACCAGAGCTCGAGGATTCTATGGAAAGAGTTTATATAGATCAAGATTTCAAGGAACTTGCTGAAAACATTTCGTCAGATCAGCTTCATTTTTGGATTGATCAATGGAATCGTTCTATTCAGGAAATGAAGTGGTCCAGTCATCCTAGAATATTTTTAGAGGTTTTGTTGGTAAGGCTTTGCCAAAGTGAACCGGAAAGCAGCAAGAGTTCAGTTTCAGATGATACGATTCAAAAACTAATGAATAAAATTAATCAACTGGAAACTGAATTAAACGCCATACGTGAAAATGGAGTTGCGATTAACAAAGACTCAGCTCCTGCCAAAGAAAAACCTAAGGTAACAACAAATCGATCATTTAAAGTGCCGGTAGGCCGAGTTAACGATATATTAAAAAGAGCAACCAAGCCGGATTTATTAAAGATAAAAAGCAATTGGGGCGGAATGCTTGAATCGCTGAAAAAATCACAGGCGGCATTATTAAATGATGCAGAACCTGTAGCTGCCTCTAATGATGCTTTTGTGTTAAAATTCAAATATGAAATTCATTGCCAAATGGCTATGAATAATCAGGAGTTCATCAGTGGTTTAAAGGGTACACTACAGCAAGTGACAGGCAATGCATATGATATTGTTGGCATACCGGAAGAAAGCTGGCATAAAATTCGCCAGGAGTTTGTTTCTACTCAAAAACAAGACCAACCGGAATCTCAAGAGACAAATGAGGAAACAGAAGATCCGCTGATTTTTAAAGCAAGAGAACTTTTCGGCGATGAACTTTTAGAAATAAAAGATTAATTTTATGGAGGTAACAATATGCGCGGAATGGGCAATATGCAAAATATGATGAAACAAATGCAAAAAATGCAAAAGAAAATGGCGGAGGCTCAAGAAGAGCTTGGTCAAAAACGAATCGAAGGTACAGCTGGCGGCGGCATGGTGACAGTTATAGCTACAGGCCATAAAGAAATCGTTGATGTGAAAATCAAAGAAGAAGTAGTGGATCCTGACGATATCGAAATGTTGCAGGACCTTGTGCTTGCAGCTACAAATGACGCTTTAAGAAAAGTGGATGAATTGACGAATAATACAATGGGTCAATTTACTAAAGGGTTAAATTTACCGCCAGGATTCATGTAAGGAGAAAAATCATGCATTATCCTGAACCGATATCCAAATTAATAGACAGTTTTATGAAATTGCCAGGTATTGGCCCGAAAACGGCCGCCAGACTGGCATTTTTTGTTTTGGACATGAAGGAAGACACTGTGTTGGACTTTGCGAAAGCATTAGTCAATGCAAAGAGAAATTTAATGTACTGTTCTGTATGTGGGCATATTACAGATAAAGATCCTTGCTATATTTGTGATGATGATTATCGCGATAAATCTATTATTTGTGTCATACAAGAACCAAAAGATGTAATTGCTATGGAGAAAATGCGAGAATTCAACGGACTTTATCATGTGTTGCATGGCAGTATTTCTCCAATGGATGGAATAGGACCCGAAGATATAAATATTCCAAGCCTATTGAAGAGATTGCAGGATGAAACGGTAAAGGAAGTTATTCTGGCTACAAACCCTAATATTGAAGGAGAAGCAACAGCTATGTATATCTCCAGACTATTAAAACCAACTGGTATAAAAGTTACTCGTATTGCTCACGGTCTTCCAGTTGGCGGTGACTTGGAATATGCAGATGAGGTTACCTTATCAAAAGCTATCGAGGGTAGAAGAGAATTGTAACGATGGTAAGGAGGAAATACCTTGTTGTTTCGTAGAAAAGGAAAGCTGCGCAAGGAATTTGATGAAAAGCTTCTGGAGGATATCGGTACAATGAAGGTGAATTGGTTTAACCATAAAAGCCTTATCGAAACGAGTTACGATCCTTCATTTGATACAATCTCCCAAGCAAAGTTGAGTGAATTAAAATATTATTATTTATTTAAAGAAGCACGGAAACGGAAAATATCAGTCAAGTAGGTGATGAGTACTAAACAATTGTTCTAATTTAATGGCCTGTCTCATACAGTATGAACAAATACTTGGGAGGGGTTTAATTGGAACATGGTGTATTTATCGCTGTTGTTGTCGGTATGATTCTTTTATTATTCCTGGTTGGGACACCTTTTAAGCCATTAAGGTTACTGGGACATTTTTCAATCAAGCTGATTATGGGGGCCGTTATATTATATATTGTTAATATAGTAGGCGGAAAATATGGAATGCATATCCCGATTAATCCATCCACTACGCTTGTATCTGGAATTTTAGGTTTCCCAGGAGTTGCAGCTTTACTAGTAATTCAAAAATGGATTATCCCTTGAAAAGTTAGGCTGCAATCAGCAGTCTAACTTTTTTTTAAAAAAGTATTGCAATATAGATATGTAAGTGGTATATTAATAAACGTCGCTGCTGCAGTAAATAATATGAAGCAAGCGATAAAGAAAAAATAAAAAAGTTGTTGACAAGAGGTTGCTAACTTGATATGATAATTAAGTCGCCAAAACGACAACAAAACAGATTGTTCTTTGAAAACTAAACAAAAC
>NZ_JBZCPQ010000018.1:0-20651 GCF_058267535.1 Pradoshia sp. Z5_111 | reverse complement strand
GTCATTGCGCTATATTTATATGATTCCATTTTTAATGGCAATTGTTTATTTCCGAAAGAATTTATGGCAATTGTTTGTCATTATGCGAGAAAACTTAAAGGAATGGTTTTTTTGGAGTTTCATTGGTTTTGGTATGTTCTATCTGCCTTTATGTTTTGCGGCAGCGTATTCTCCAGGATGGCTTATAGCGGGAACCTGGCAAATTACTATAGTGGCAGGAACTTTATTGACTCCATTATTTTTTGAATCTACAAAGGGGATTTATTCAAAAAAAGGTATCATACCTAAAAAGCAATTGTTTTTCTCATGCATTATTTTACTGGGGATTCTATTGATACAGATGGAAAATATGAATCGGTTAACAATAAATGATTTCTTATTCGGTTTTATTCCAATCCTGATTGCAGCATTTGCCTATCCATTAGGAAACCGTAAAATGATGGAAATTACAAAAGGTCGGTTGGATGCATATCAACGAGTACTTGGAATGACCTTGGCTAGCTTACCTCTTTGGATTATCGTCTCCATTCTGGCGCTGTCTACAGTTGGACCGCCAAGCCCTATGCAAAACATTCAAACATTAATAGTTGCTATTTCTTCAGGAGTCATTGCCACCGTTCTATTTTTTAAAGCAACTGATCTCGTTAATGGTGATATGAAAAAGATGGCAGCGGTAGAGGCAACTCAATCCATGGAAATTTTGTTTGCTTTAGCAGGTGAAATGTTATTCTTATCTATTTTATTTCCTTCCACCTCGGCTATGATTGGAATATTTATTGTCATATTTGGAATGGTCTTGCATAGTTTAAGTTCTTCTGAGAAAAAAGAGAATACGATTAATGCAAAAGATATGTAAAAAGGTAGAAATATATCAATAGTTATCCACTTGTAATGTTAATTCTGCTGAAATTGACATTTTTTCTTTTTTTAATTCCTAGTAAGACTTTCTTCTGATTAATTTAACAAAAATTTCAGACATTTTTCTTGCCTAGGAGGATAGAAGCATTGTATTATTGGAAAGATAGTTTGATAAACCAACAATTCTTTATAACTTCTAACTTCAATACAGTATATTACCTCCTCGGTTTTTCACATAATGTTTACTTACTCCGCGTCTATACTTTCACTTGAATTTCACAAATTGAATTAGTTAATGAATGACCGAATAGATATACATCTTTTAGATAATGAATTAATT
The DNA here is from genome assembly GCF_058267535.1 of Pradoshia sp. Z5_111. Lineage (NCBI taxonomy): Bacteria > Bacillati > Bacillota > Bacilli > Caryophanales > Bacillaceae > Pradoshia > Pradoshia sp. Z5_111. The sequence goes on along the minus strand of NZ_JBZCPQ010000018.1, from coordinate 19,453 downwards.
GTTTAAACATTGGAAGGAGTATTGTGAGAAAATGAATTATACAATTTTTAAAGATTATGAAGAGATGTCTACATCTGCGGCTGAAATAATCATACAAGAAATCAGTGAAAAACCGAACCTTTTTATAGGTCTCCCAGCCGAAAATAGTCTTAGGCGAATATTGGAGATATTAGCAAATCAATATTCATTAGGGAAGGTTGATTTTTCAGAGTGCCGCTTTGCAGTTATGTATGAATGGATGGGCAGAAGCACTTATGATGAAGGCAGCTGCAATCAATTCCTTTATAAAGAATTTTTTTCTAAAGTTAATGTCAAAGCTTCACAATTGGTTTTTTTTAACGGGAAATCTGAGATACCTCATAAGGAATGTAAGAGAATTGATAATGATATCATTAAAAATGGGGGATTAGATTTAGTCCTATTAGGAATTGGTGGAGATTGCAAGATTGGGTTTATTAGTGCCAGTAGCTCTTTTTCTTGTTATTCACATGTTCGCCGTATAGGAGATAAGGCCTATTATAATCAGTTTAATTCACAGGACCTGCCTGCAGCTTACTTGGTAGGATATAAGCATATAATGGGAGCCCGGGAAGTTATTGTGTTGGCGAATGGTTTGCATAAAGCACAAATAATCAGGAAAACACTAAAGGACAATTTACACTTACATACTCAAAAGAAATCTTTACACCAAAATACAACTTTCTTATTAGATCAGGAAGCTGGTAGCTTATTAAGGATTTATTAAAAAAGGTATATGGTATGCAATTCAATATTCAATAAAATAAGCTATCTAGCTTTAAACTTTATTTTCTGAATATTCATTATACTGTTTATTGGTTTTTGCAATTAGGGAAAAGGTGAGATAACCGGATTATATAATAGTGATATAAATAGGATTTGTCTTTCATATTTGAATATCAGAAATTGTTCATTAGTTTTAAACTAAAGGTAGATCATAACGTTACTTGTCAAAATATAAAGATTGATTAGTAGTAACCATGAATTTTGAATAATTATGTAAAAAAACAGATTTAAAATCAGTTCGAATGTATCTATAATAATTTTGTATATATTGTTAAAATATGGGTAACAACTGGTACCGGCTTCAAATTAATCTCAAGTGGAGGAGATAAGATGAAGAGAGAAGTGCAAGTTATACCATATCATATTGATCAACAGCTTGATTCGGTCAATGAGGTGCCAAAGGGAATTGAAATGATTGAAGCCCCTGAAATCTGGAATGTTACGATGGGTGAGGGTGTAACCATTGCAGTGTTGGATACTGGTTGTGATGTGAGCCATCCTGATTTGGCTAAGCAAATTATTGGCGGCCGGAATTTTACTGCAGACGATGATAGTGACCCTGATAAATTCCAGGATTATAACGGGCATGGTACACATGTGGCGGGAACAATTGCAGCCACGCAAGATAAAAGTGGGGTAGTTGGGGTAGCTCCAGCTGCCAAGCTGCTTATTCTGAAAGTATTGGATAAGGATGGCTCCGGTGAATATGACTGGATTATTAACGGGATTCTTTATGCGATCGAGCAAAAAGCAGATATTATTTCTATGTCTCTAGGGGGAACAGAAGATGTACCTGAGCTGCATGAAGCAATTAAGAAGGCAGTTATGAATAATATTGCAGTTATTTGTGCCGCAGGCAATGATGGAGATGGTAAAGAAGAGACGGAAGAGCTTTGCTATCCGGCAGTTTACAACGAAGTCATCAGTGTTGGCGCGATTGATCTCGAACACCGGTCATCCCGATTTTCTAATTCCAATAAAGAAATCGATTTGGTAGCACCTGGTGAGAAAATTCTATCCACTTATTTGAACGGAAAATATGCGACTTTAAGTGGAACTTCTATGGCTACGCCTCATGTGGCAGGAGCAATGGCTCTTATTAAGGTTATGACCAATAACAGCTTTGAACGTAACTTAAGTGAGCCTGAAATATACGCACAATTAATTAAGAGAACAATACCGCTTGGGAACTCACCTAAATTAGAGGGAAATGGCTTGCTGTATTTGACAGCCCCTGACTATTTAACAGAGCTGGTTAATAAACTGTCTTTAAATGATGTTATAAATATGTAGAGGGTTGGCAGTGCAAAATAGACTTATGATGCGATTGAGAAGAATTTGAAAATCTTCAATATAACAGTGATAATGAGATTGGCCGCTTAACCATAAAAAGGACTGCCACACTGAATAGCTAGCTCAGTATGGCAGTCCTTTCGTTTATGTAGGGAATGGATATTTAATGATGACGATTGATATGGTTTGTGGTGAAAGTGCGCCAGCCTCTGTGAGTCAATGCACCAATAAAGGAAATGAAGAGAAGAGCGCCAGTCCATATTTCAAATTGTTCAGGAACATAGTTGAAAACGGAAAATGCTAGGTTCTCAACTTTAAGGCTAAAGGATAAAATGAATACAAACAAGCCGATCATCAACAGTTCTTTAAATAAATTAATAAGTGTAATGCTGTTCTGATCCCAGCGAATAAGAAAGAGAGCAATTGCTAAGGCGCCAAATAAATTCCAATCCAATGTCTCCACTCCTTTATTAGTTATTCTTTTAATAGTTGAAAAATGATTGGTGGACAGCAGGATAAAGGGCTTCATCAACGAATGCGATTCATTTAGGGTATATCGTCAAAATGGATAATTTTGTATTCATTATAAAGGTAGACAAACTTCAGTGGCAATATATATTTTAAGGCAGGAATACGGTTTTAGATGTAGAAATGTTAATGAAGAGGGAATTAAGAATGTCAGGGAGTGGCAATATGGATTATAAGAATTTATACTTTACAGATAGTTTTTTTTCATCTGGTCAAAAAGATATTTATACAAAGGATGAACACATTGTTGGTAAATTAGATTTAAAAAGTGCTTTTACTTCCACGATTGATGTATTAGATCTGAAGGGGAATATTTTGATAAGCGGCAAATTCCCGCTTTTCAGCAACAGGTGGATTGTTACAAATCAAGAAGGGGATGAACTTGGTTTTGTACGTGCGAGATTTAGCTTTTTTGCTAAAAAATATGAATACACAGCTCATGATCGGGGTATATTCCGCATCGATTCAGAAACCTTTTCTAAAAGATATGAAATCCTCAGTGAAAAAGGAAAGCAAGTTGGCCGATTTAGAAAAGTCAACTCCATCCTATCAAGTCCTGCCTATGAATTGTCTAAAACTTCCGATGAAATTGAAATAGGTGAAATGATAGCTGTTGTTATGGGTGTAAATGCTATTCAAAAAAGGAGTCATTCAGCTGCGAATAGTACCGTATAGCTGGAAGATTACTCTTTAGTTGATAGAACTAAAAGAGTAAATAGAGGTGACTTAGCCAGACTCATTGAACGCGATAATAATTGAAGTGCATCCAATTAGCAGTTGAATAACAAAGTTGAAGGCACCATGATAGGATTTTAATAAATCTAATTGGACAATCTTCATAAGTATGATCAAGGTAATAATGGGACAGACAAAATAAGCGAGCTGGGAAAATGAAAATGACCAATCGTGAAATAAGGACTCTGTTAATAAGGGCAAAAGGATAAATAAATTCATGGCTGTGACTCCATATAAGGATTTTATCGTTAGCATCCTGAACCTCCGTTAAAAATTTTCATAATCCATATTAGTATATGAATGTATTTACAAAAAAGTAGTGAAATCAAGGTTAACTATTTATAATATAACAATTACTATGAGACTAAAATGAACTCTGTAAGCGAGATTATATGGGTTCATTCTAGTTTTTTTTTATGTTCTTCTAAGTGACCAACGATTCGTTCCAGCATACATAATCCTTCATGACTTTTCTTTTTTAAAGGCTGTTTTCGTAGTGGTGATACGAAAAGGGGGTTGATATAATAAGCTTAAAGAGGGAATAACGATATTTTTTATAGTAGACTGAAAATCCATTAGCATATTTAAGTTATTGCCAACTTAATATTTGAATAACTGCCTCAATTGGTTTCGCTGGCTTAAATTAGGAAAGAGTTTAGGTGTGGAAAACACGTATAGGAACAACTACATATAAGCTCAAAAATGTTAAAACTCCCCAAAATCTTTTATACATTGAATCCCCTATCTAATTAAAATACTGCAAATATTTATATCACATTTATCTTCGTATCTATTGAATTTTTTACTTTATTTTCCTTTAATTTGGATTTTCGTACTCAACCTTTGACTACTAACAACAAACTATATGAAAAGCTATAAAGGGTAAAATCCTTTGTAGCTTTTCTGTCATACGAATTAATAAGATGACCTATTAAATACCTTAGAAAGGGAAGAGTTTAAATTTTACGATTATTGAAGTGTCTGATAAAATTTATGTAGCCAGACGACTATAATAGGAGGGATAGAATGGATACAACCTTGGATAAAGCTGCCATGATCAAAGAATATATCGTGGAAAATCGCCAGTCCTTTAGCGATATGTTATTATCTGAAGCAGTAAATGTCAGGCGGAAAATAGAAGAAATCTTACTGATTGGCAATATTGATTTGATAAATAACGCCCATAAACTGGTTATATACGTTCTTGACCAGGAGAAGAAAGAAGTTATTGATTTTACTAAGCAAGAAGGCATAGCTTGGGCTACTCATTCCCTTACTTTGAATTTTAAATTGGAATGGGTACAGGCAATAAGAAGAACGATGTGGGCATTTATCAATCAATTTGTTCAACAATCAGAAGAATCTTTTAATATGGAAGATTTTTTTATTATGGAGAAACAAATTAATAATCAAATTGATAGTTTCTTGAATACTTTCTTTATCAGCTATTCGAATTATAAAGATATATTAATTGAAAAGCAGACTAAAATGGTTGAAAATTTATCCGTACCGATTATACCGATCACACCGACGATTTGTATCTTACCACTAATCGGTGTATGGGATGATAATAGGTCGAAAATTATAGAAAAGAAAGCGTTACAGGCAGTTGGAGAACACCATATCCAAACCTTAATTATTGATTTATCCGGTATAGCTGAGATGGATCCTGATGTTATTGATCAACTAATGAAGTTAATTGAGGGTACTTCAATGATGGGGTGTGAATCCATTATCACAGGACTTCGCCCCGATATTGTACAGCAAATTATCCATATGGGGATTAATTTTGAAAACAAAGCTACTACCATGGGCAGCCTTCAACAAGCTATCAAAAGATTTCTTTAAAACTTTTAGTAAAAAAAAGCAGGTCCTGAATTTTCAGGAGCTGCTTTTTTTGAAATAGCTGGTTAAATAAATAATAATAAACTGATTGCCATTAACGCCATCCCTGCTATCAAACCATAGATGGCATGGTGTCCTTCATCATACTTTTTAGCTGCAGGTAATAATTCATCCAACGAAATGAATACCATAATCCCCGCAACCGCCGAAAAGATAATTCCAAACAACATATCAGTTAAGAATGGCATTAACAGTAAGTAAGCTACTAGAGCACCGACTGGCTCTGCCAATCCGGAGAGAAATGAAAGTTTAAAGGCTTTTCGTTTATCCCCAGTCGCAAAATAGATAGGCACGGCAACGGCTATCCCCTCGGGTATGTTGTGAATAGCGATGGCTACTGCAATAGCTATTCCTAAGCCAGGATCCTGTATTGCTGATGTAAATGTAGCGATACCTTCCGGGAAATTGTGAATACCAATAGCCAAAGCGGTAAACACACCCATTTTCATAAGCTCATCACTATGAATTTCACTTCGCGGCTTATTCATGTCCTCTACTTTTTTTGGTTCATGAGGATTCCCTTGCTTAGGGATGAAACGGTCAATTAAGGCGATAAGTAAGATACCGCCAAAAAAACCAACCACTGTCATTGTATAGCCCTTTTCGTAACCTAAAGCACTGACAAGAGAATCTTTTGCTTTAACAAAAATTTCAACCATTGAAACATAAATCATGACTCCGGCAGAAAAGCCAAGGGAAACGGATAAAAACATTTTATTGGTACGAGATGTTAACAGAGCAATCAAGCTCCCGATTCCTGTTGCTAAACCAGCCATGAGTGTTAATGCAAAGGCAAATAAAATAGTTTGATCCATTATGAAAACCTCTCTAATCTTATAACTTAAACATAGTGTACCTTTTTGAATCAAGTAAAATCAAAATATAACTCTATAGATTATAATTCTATACTTTAATTAATATGTTCGTCAAAAGTATATTGTTCATAAAAAAATTGAATCTTTAAAATAAATTAGGTATTATAAATTATTACTTCTATTTTGAAAAATATGGAGGATGAAATTTGGATACTTCTAAAATTACATTAGCTAGTTATTCCGACGAATATATAGAAGGTATAAGAGATTATATGCTACCCCCTGAACAATATCTATTTACATCATATCCGCTTGAAGTATTGGAACAAGTATATCAGGATTGTGATAAGTTTCCAGTGTTGATTCTTAATAACGGAAAGGCAGTCGGCTTTTTCTGTTTATACAGTGGCAAAAGGGTGGCTGAAGTGTCGACAAACCATAGAGCACTGTTATTAACCAGTTTTTCAGTTAATTATAAATACCAAAAGAGAGGGTTTGCCAAACAAGCATTATACTCGATCTCCAGCTTTATCAAAAATCATTTTGAGGAAATTGATGAAGTTGTTCTGCTAGTGAATTTGAAAAATATCCCTGCTCAATCCTTATACATAAACTGCGGCTTTAAGGATATGGGGGAGAGGAGAATGGGGAAAAGAGGAGAACAAATGGTTTTGCATTTGAAGATTTAAAGGGGATAAGAAATGGAGGAGTTTAAATGGATTTTGTAGAATTAGAAACTAAGCGTTTACAATTAGTAAGATTAAATACCTCTCATCTAAACCAGTATTTTACGATCATGTCTAAACAAGAAGTAATGGAGTATTATGGGATGGAGCCTTTGACCAAAAAGGAAGATGCTGCTTTAATTTTTGCAACTCTGGATAGAGGGCTGGCACTTGGGCAATCCATAAGGTGGGGTATTACTTTAAAGGAATCTGGTCAGTTAATTGGTACAGTTGGCTTAAATAATCTTAGTTTAAAAAGCAAACGTGCCGAGATTGGGTATGAGATTCATCCGGATTTTTGGCGGTTAGGATATGCAACAGAAGCTATTATATCAGTAGTAAACTATTCCTTTCATCAACTTGATTTATTCCGGATAGGGGCTATTACGTATCCGGCTAATACTTCATCTAATCATTTGTTGCTGAAAATGGGTTTTACATTAGAAGGGACACTTCGAGGATATTTATATCAGAGAAATCAATCACATGATGCCTATGTATTTTCAATTACGAAACCGGAATGGAAACACTGATAAATACTCCGCTGTATTATTTTTCGGCGGTCGGACGTATACAGACAATAATAAAGCAAATAACGGAACTTATTGAAAAAGTCCCGTTATACTTCTAAGTTAATATCCTTATAACCCAAACATGATTTGTGTTATTTTTCGTTTCCTTTTTCGCCTGGACTTTATGGTTTCAAGTGCAATCGGCTTAGAAATAGCGGGAGGTTTTTTTGTTCCGCTTAATTGGGTCTCAAGATGATCGATTCTAGTTGTCAGTTCATTAACGATAGCCAACAAATCCTCAAGTTCATTTCGATGCTGCAATAGCTGGATGGATGCAACACCATCAGCTTTTTTATATAGTTTTAATTCGAGCTCATTAACTTTTAATTTCAGTTTCTCTACCTCTTCGTTATTTGGATGAGGGAGCATTTGAACGGATTGAAATTGATCTTGATTATGATAGTGCTCCAATTGGCTGAATTCTTCCTTTGTAAAGATAAAGTGCCCTTTGGAATTTCTGGCTGGTTCAATAGATAGGTGTTTAACCCAACGTTTAACTGTACTTGATGAAACGCCTAATATTTTAGCTACTTCGTTTGTATTCATTTTGACACCACCTTTAGTTTTTACTTCTTGCGTCGAAAACTCCACCATTTCTTTTCTGCTGTAACCGTATCCTTTTCTTTTAAAGTCTGTTTATCCTGCTTCTTTTTTTCTGGTTTGACTTTTCCTTTTTCCTTTGTTTTATTCTTTTTAACATCTTTGAATTTCACCGTTTTTGGTTTTTCTAATTCTTTTGTAGGTGCCGCATCTCTGAAGCTCATGACCATTTGTTTAAAAGCTTCCTCCCGTTGACGGATGTCATTTCGATATTGGTCTAATTCATTATTCATCGTTTCAAAATATTGCTCACGATCCTGATACATGGCCTCTGTTACACTTTTAATTTCCTGTTGTGTTTCTGTTACGGAAGCAGAGAGATCTGCAAGTAAGTCGCGATAACCGTCTGCGGCCGCTTCGGATATCCGTTTGGAAAACGATTCAAAGGCTCCCTCTGAAGACCTCGCAATGGTGGTCGTTAGCGCTCCGAATGTCTCGGATGTACGCTCTGATGCTTTTGAAACAGTTAAAGAAAGCTTTCGTAACTCCCCATTTGTTTTTATATTGGATCGTTGAATTGTTTTCGATAGGCCTTTAATCGTATCAATTGAACCTTGTGAAATTTCTTTTTTTACCTCTTCAATCATAAGGTTCCGATTATTTCGTAACTCTGCAGACATTTCTTTCATTAAATTATTCTTATAATCATCCATGGCTACCAAGAAATCCTCCATCCTTGGTTCAGCTGGTTTCTCTACAACAGCCAATGAGGTTCCGGAATCTTCAGAAGCGGGTTCTGAAACGGGCTGTTTTTCTTGAGTTAAATGTTTTTGCAGCATGTCTTTAATAATTTCCTTACTGAGATTTTTATCACGCATTTCTTTTATTCTTTTTAAAATTGCGATTTCAACTTCTGTATAAAAACGGGCTCCCTGTTTAGAACGCGGAATAATTAATACACCATTTAAGTCTTTTTCCCATTGGCGGATTGTTCCTGCAGGTACATTTATTCTCCGTGAAACTTCTTTAATGGAATATGCTCGTAAAATTTGATTATCTTTCATAGTTAACAATCCTTTCCCTTTGTCATTTGGGTTTATTGTATCTCTCTAATACATGTATTCTTCACAGGCAATATACTTTTCCTGCTGCATGACAAAAGCTATCAAAACAAGTTGTATTTCTTCAGAGTCCTTGTTTTTATGTTCATTTCGGGAGGTTTACCTATCTAAAAACAGAGAATGCTGGGAAGGATTCATAATAGGGACGAGGCATGGCAATTAAATGCACGATAAAGGGGGAAACAGGAAAGCTTGGGGTATTTTGCGGTAGAAAAAGTGAAGGTTGTAGCTTAACAGTTAAAGAGGTATAGGGCCGAAAGGAAAGCAAATAAAAAACCCTCAGCAGGTAACTGAGGGTCATACATTAAGAATGTTCTTTTAAAAAGTTATAAACAGAATATCCTAGCATTGCCATTCCGATAAAGAAGACAAATCCACCTAACAAAACTCCGTTGGAAATACTCTCCAAAACGGTTGTGTTGGAGTATACCTCAACACCATTTGGCTGTATGCTTCCGGAAACTTTAAAATGTCCTATAGCGGCAAAAATAATGGAAAGTATAAATAGTCCGTATGTTTTTAATTTCATTTGAACCCCACCCTTTGTAGGAATAGTAAAACAATTTAAATTGTTACAATTATCGTAACAGATTGTGTATATTTTGTGAACAAATAATGCTTAATATTTTTTTTGTTAAGAGATCCTTAATTACACATGGCTGATTTTCAGGAATTCATTGTTTGCATGAAATTTACGGAAGTAAAAAGGTGGAAAATAAATTATTCAGATTTTGTTATTAGCAATCGGTGCAGTGATGTAGTTAGTTTGCGAAAGTACAACCCAAATAGAGAAAGGGAGGTAAAGTAGATGATCATGTACAGTTGGCGTTGCTAATTTAAAGGGATACTTCCTTTGAAAAGGTGTTCAATTTAAAAAAATGATGATGTTCATGAGAAAAGGCCAGAAGGCATTTGGCCTCTGACCTGTATTTTTCCAAGTGCTTTTAAGGATGATTTACTGTCTTTCCAATTTGATAGTAGTAGTAGTTCCCATAGCTGATGCTTCATAGGAAATCACACCATCTTTATAAGTGAAATCTTTAGTGTCAGCACCAGATGCTAATAAGGCACTGTCAGTTTTTTCTTTATCATTTTTAGATGTCCATTCATATTCATCAGTGGATTCAGTTGGCGCTTTATATGTGCCAGACCAGTACAATGATTTGGTTTCCCCTTTATCACTGATCCAGTTGATTTCAATTGTGCTATCTGTAATTGTAGCTTCCTGCCATGCTTCATCAGAATTGCTATTAATTTGAACCCAAGTACCTGAAAGATCTAGTGGTTTAGCAGGTGTACTTTCCTCCTGTTTATTACTAGATGAACCGCCACATGCAACTAATCCCATGCACATTACAAGTGTAAGTATTATAAACAATAATTTCTTCATGCCTTTTTTCCTTTCTTACGTAAGATACCTATTTTTGTAATTACATTTTAATGAACATCAGGGAAGAAAGAAATAGTTTTATGCATTTTGGTAATAAGTTACATTTTATTGATGACTACGTCAAGGTAAAGAAATTCGAATACTTACGGATTAGGCCAAAGCAACTTCCTAATGTCCATATTGCCAGAATGAATGGATAGATTGTGATTATAAGAAGTTAATTGCAAACTTTATTTTTGTATAATAAGCCATATTAAATGCATCCTTAAATGAGGCTCTATTGTTGATAAGCGGTAATTAAACGTACTATAGAAAGAGGAATTACACAGTTTTTGTTGAAATATAAAGAAGTGGTCAGGTGATATATATTATTGTTTTTTGGAGTAATGTCTGCAATGGAAGCTACATGAGTTTTTCCTTGGAAAAATCTAAATATCTATTGGAGATTGTTCATCAGCATTGTCCGCTATAGAATAAGATTTATTAAAATATCCATACTCGTAAGAGGGTTATTAATTTACATAATATAATTATGGTTTTGTATAGATGTAAAAGGTGACAGTTTTAAAATCCCAATAAGTCTTCTTTGAGAGTTAAGAGAATGGAGGTAACAGTATATGAGAAACTATATTATGGGTATGTTAATATTCGTTATACTTCTAATGACAGGTTGTTCAAATAATGCCGATAAAGAAACCATTGCGAATGAATTTCCTCCATCTATGAAGGGACTAGTATTGGTTAATGGAATTGAGTATCAGATGGAAAAAGGGAATTATAATTGGGAAAGGATTATCGGGAGTGAGAAGGAAATGGTGCAAACAGATTATGCCTCTCCTTACCAAATAGCAGACAACATGGAACCAATTAAGGTTAAATCTATTCAAAAAGCCACTATCGAAATTGAAGACAACCCGAATATTAAAATTTATTTATGGAATGAAAAGGGAAGAGGACAAGAAATTGAACATAAAAATAATCAGTTTTATATTCCTGCAAGTAAAGGCCGTTATATATATGAAGTATTAGCTGAATGGAATGATGGTACGATTTCTTATACCTTTGTGTTAGATATTGAGTAGCATTAATAAGATTAATTAAAGGGTTTCTTTACTGAGTGAATCGCTCCCTGATATTAAATTTAAAATCTCTATTCCTTCATTATCTTAACCGTAAAATGTATAATATATGAGGTATAATAGTAAAGTTGCTTCATTTATACATAGAATCTTGGAGAAACCAAGGGATTGTAACAAAAAGTATTGAAGTAAAAGCTTATTCGTATTACTATTTTTAAGTAGATATAGTGGAAAGAGAGTGTTCATAATGGGACGTAAATGGAATAACATTAAAGAGAAAAAGGCTTCTAAGGATGCTAATACCAGTCGTATTTATGCCAAATTTGGACGTGAAATATACGTAGCTGCAAAACAGGGTGAACCAAGCCCCGAATCTAACCAAGCATTAAAAATGGTACTTGAACGTGCAAAAACATACAGTGTACCAAAAGCAATTATTGATCGTGCGATTGAGAAAGCTAAAGGCGGAGCAGAAGAAAACTATGATGAGCTTCGTTATGAAGGTTTTGGGCCAAATGGTTCCATGGTGATTGTGGATGCATTAACGAATAATGTTAATCGTACAGCTTCAGAAGTCCGTGCAGCGTTTGGTAAGAATGGCGGGAATATGGGTGTCAGCGGATCTGTTGCCTATATGTTTGATGCTACAGCAGTTTTTGGTATTGAAGGGAAAACATCTGATGAAGTGCTTGAATTGCTAATGGAAGCAGACATAGATGTTCGTGATATCCTGGAAGAAGATGAGGCGGTTATCATCTATGCAGAACCGCATCAATTCCATGCTGTTCAAGAAGCATTGAAAAATGTTGGAATTACAGAATTCACTGTGGCAGAGCTTACCATGCTTGCTCAAAATGATGTAACATTGGATCCAGATGCACAGGCGCAATTTGAAAAAATGATTGATGCAATTGAAGATTTAGAGGATGTTCAGCAAGTTTATCATAATGTTGATCTTGGTGAATAATTTTTATTTAATGTCTCTCCGAGGTATTCCTTTGGAGAGACTTTTTGTTTAAAGAATGGGGTACAAGGTAATAGAATGTTAAAACATTTATTACTGGAGGTTTATCATATGCCCTACAAATCTGTTAGTGAACTCCCTGATTCCGTAAAGGACTCGTTGCCGCATCATGCTCAGGAAATATTTAAAGAAGCCTTTAATTCGGCAAGAGAAGAATACGATGAAGAAGAAACAGCTTTTAAAGTAGCCTGGAGTGCAGTGAAAAATAAATACAAGAAAAACGATGATGGAGAATGGGTAGAAAAAGAATAGGTTCATTTAACTGGAATACTCCTTTGATTATGGAGTATTCTTTGTCTTTTCATAAAGAATTTTTAAATCACAAAATTTAGGGTGATTTAATAAATGAAGATTATCTGATAAGAGAATTTCCTTTAGGGCATCTTCCTTTGAAATGGGGTAGCCGATGCTTTCTTGTTCAACCCATTGCCTTTGTTCAATAATTAGGTAACTGCCGTCTTCCAGGCATGATATCCCTTTATGATAGGATAAGCCATTATTTTGTTGCTCCCAGAAATCCAGCTCAGTTTCTCCGGGAATGGATGCAAATAGTATATGTAATGGGTCATTTCCAAATACTTTAGCCATCTGACAATCTCCTTGCATAACCGATTTAAGAATATGATGTCCGAATGATATTCGGCTATACGGCTAATTTCTAATTGTATAAATTTAGATAAATCCTCAAATAATGAGATCATAATTCTTGAGAAAAAATAAAAAATCGGCAAGCCAGATGTGCTCACCGATTAAATATATTATAGGCTTCTTGCGCCTAAGTATTTTGGTTTCCAATAGGATGATGTCATATCAGCCTGTACAACACCGCTGGAGCCAGCGTGGATGAATTTATTGTTTCCAACATAGATTCCCATGTGAGAAGCACCGGAAGTATATGTTTCAAAGAATACAAAGTCACCTACAGAAGGTGTGCTTACTTTCTTCATAGTAGAGAAGTAAGTTGCTGTGTTAGTACGTGTAAAGCTTGGGCGTTCTTGTTTAACGATATAGTAAATGAACCCGCTGCAATCGAATCCTGATGGTGTTGTTCCACCCCATTTATAAGGAGTGCCAATTAAGCTTTTTGCCGTAGCAACCATGCGCTCAGCTTCTGATTTTGTAACCGTACTGCCTGAAGTCGTACCAGTTGAAGTAGTTGATTTGCTTACAACCAATACTTGTCCAACATAAATGGTGTCGCTTTTTAAATTATTCCAAGATTTTAAGTTTGCAACAGTTGTATTATAGGTATTTGCAATTTTCCATAAAGAATCACCGGATTTTACCGTATATTTCTTTGTAGAAGTGCTTGCAGTCGTTTTTTCACCTATATTAAGTGTTTGACCTATGTAAATAGTATCAGACGTTAGGTTGTTTTCTTTTTTAATTGCAGACACAGTAGTATTATATTTAACTGCTAATTTCCATAGTGAATCACCTTTGGCAACTGTAACGGTAGCAGCAGAAGCAGCACCAGCAAAGATAGAAGACGCCAGGACAGCGGTAGCAGTAATAGATAAAACTTTTTTCTTCATGTAGACCCCCACTAAACTTAGTAAAATTTTAAAGTACTAGCCTAGTGTAGTAGATTCGACAAAAAATTACTAGGTATGTTTCCTAAATGTAATAAAACAGAAAGTTTATTGTAATAAAAGTGAGTTTTCTGTGTTTTGGATAAGTTTACTTAATTGTAAAATTTTTATATTCATTACCGGCCTGGGTGTTAACCTCCACATGGTTTATTTGACTATATTTTGGACCAATTCTAATTTTACCAAGAAAATGATCCAATGCTTCTTCTGTCCCCTGTGCAACAATTTCTACATCACCATTTGCTAAATTACGCACCCACCCGTGTATATCATAATTTTTTGCTGTAAGCAGAGTAAAATAGCGGAATCCTACACCTTGAACGACCCCAGAGACGATAATATGATATTGCTTCATTATTTATCCTCCTAATCTGAAACATAGATAGAATCCAAGTATCTATATATTTAGAATTTTGATGTATGTACAAGACTAGCTACCTCAACACTAGAATAGTGTTTTTAAATGTATATTCCTATATTTTAATGGTACTTATTTTTTAGTTAACTATCAACAATAGGATGAATCACAATCTGTAGCTTTCGTGAAAACTCTTATATGGTAGAATATAGTAAATATAATGAGCAGAGAGCAGGAGAGTGACATGTTGAAATACATATATTTAGTTAGACATTGTGAGGCTGCCGGTCAGGGTTCGGAGTGTAAATTAACTGAAGAAGGAAAAAGACAGGCAAGTGAGCTGGCAGATTTTTTTAACTCTATTTCAATAGAGCGCATAGTTTGCAGTCCATATCAAAGGGCGATTGAGTCTTGTAAAGCGATTGCTGAAGAAAAGAATGTACAGCTCGAGTATGATGAACGTTTAAAGGAACGAATCTTATCTGAACATGATTTACCTGATTGGAAAAAAAGATTATACGAATCGTTTTTGGAACGGGATGTTAAATTAACCGGAGGAGAATCAAGCAATGAGGCTGCTAAAAGAGGCTTTTCTGTAATAAAGGAGACATTGGAGAGCGAGTATACCAATACATTAATTGTAACACATGGTAATTTACTGACTTTAATTTTAAATCATCTGGATGAATCCTTTGGTTACGATACATGGTTGGGACTGACTAATCCGGATGTGTATTGTTTGATGATAGATGGGAATCAAATCGATATCAAAAGGGTGTGGAAGTAAGTCACTGATAAAATTCCCGATTTTGATTAAAGGATGAATAGGAGAGATTAAATACTAAATTTCATATCTTAACATACATAGCAATAATGGTATTTTCCATAACTCGTTTAAATTTGTCGGAGGTTTATAAAATGAAAAAAAGAATCATTTTAACAGGTGGGGGCTCAACTGGGCATGTTGCTGTCAATTTAGCGCTCATTCCCTATTTGCTTGAAAGGGATTGGGAGATATTCTATATAGGGTCTAAGGATGGAATTGAAGTCTCTTTGATAAAGGAGTTTGATCGTGTCACTTATTTTCCTATATCCACAGGTAAACTTCGCCGATATATGGATATAAAAAATGTAAAAGACCCTTTTAATATTTTGAAAGGCTTTATGCAATCTAGAAAGCTTATTAAGCAGGTACAGCCGTCCATTATCTTTTCAAAAGGTGGTTTTGTTTCCGTTCCTGTCATTCTTGCAGCAGCAAGCAGGAACATACCGATTATTTCACATGAGTCAGATATTACACCAGGATTGGCCAATAAGCTATCGCTGCCCTTTGTTCAAAAAATTTGTTATACCTTTCCTGAGGCTAAAAATCATATTCCCGCAGAAAAGTCTTTTTTCTTAGGGCCGATTGTAAGAGATGAACTGCGTCAGGGTGACCCATCGAATGGAATGAAAATGTGCCAATTTACTGCAAGAAAACCAGGATTATTAATCATGGGAGGCAGTCAGGGTTCTGAAGCATTGAATAAGGCTGTGCGTATGGACTTGGACAGATTGCTCAAAACCTTTAATGTCATTCATTTATGTGGAAAAGGAAAAGTAGATTCCACCATACATCGTAATGGATATGCTCAGTTTGAATACATGAACCAAGGCTTGGCAGATATATTGGCTATGACAGCTATTGCTGTTTCAAGGGCCGGATCAAATTCTATTTTTGAATTTTTAAGTTTAAAGATTCCAATGGTCTTAATCCCATTATCAAAGCAAGCCAGCAGAGGCGATCAAATCATGAATGCCGAATCATTTGAAAAGCAGGGATTTGCCTATGTTATTGAAGAGGATGAGCTTTCGTTTAACATGCTAGCTGATAAGGTGGAAGCTATATTTAGAAACAAACAGATGATTATCGATAAAATGAAACATTTTGAGGAAGAAGATGGTCTGGAACGCTTGTACGAATTGATTGATACCTATAAAATTTAATGTTCAAATAGTAAGTAATATTCTATATACGAAAAAAATCATAAAAACAGAAAACTAAACAGGATTTGTAGCAAAAAAGTAGGAGTGTCGCAGCAATGAATCTTAAATGTTATACCCAATATGATGGACTTGGGTTAGCGAAGCTTGTAAAAGAAAAACAAGTATCCGCAATAGAATTAATAGAGGACGCATTTGAACAAATAAATGAACTAAATCCTAAAACAAATGCAGTTATTCGAACTAGATTCGAAAAGGCAATGATGGAAGCTGGAAGGTCTGAATCTATTCGCGGACCTTTTGCGGGAGTACCTATATTATTAAAAGACTTATCTCAATCCATTAAAGGAGAACCAATTACAGCCGGTTCAAAATTACTTTTAAATCGGATTGCTAAACGGGATTCTAATTTTGTGAAAAAAATTCGTGAGGCAGGATTTGTCATTATTGGACAGACGAGTTCTCCGGAGTTTGGTTTGAAAAATATTACTGAGCCAGCTGTATATGGACCGACACGTAATCCATGGAACCTGCAGCATTCATCGGGTGGATCAAGCGGCGGAGCTTCAGCCAGTATAGCTTCAGGTATGGTTCCTATCAGCGGTGCCAGTGATGGCGGAGGCTCTATTCGAATACCGGCATCATTCACTGGTTTAGTAGGCTTAAAGCCAACAAGGGGGAGGACACCGGTAGGTCCAGGTGTGGGCCGCCAATGGCATGGAGCTGCGGTTGATTTTGCCTTAACCAAAACGGTTCGTGATAGTGCAGCTATGCTGGATGCCTTGCAAATCATTCAGCCGGATACTGCCTTTCAGGTACCTTTATATAATGGGAGCTATTTGAACGAGCTTTCGAATCCATTGAAAGAAACATTTAAAATTGCTTTTTCCACAAAATCTCCGGTGGGAACACCCGTTAGTGAAGAAGCTGTAGAAGCAGTACATAAGACAGTCCGATGGCTGGAACAGGCAGGATTCACCATAGAAGAATGTGATAATGGGGTAGATGGAATCCGCCTAATGGAAAATTACTATATTATGAATAGCGGAGAAATGGCAGCAGATATACTGTCGATTGAGGAAGCTATGGGACGGCCGATTACCGTTAATGATATAGAAATCGTCACATGGGTACTCAGAACTGCCGGGCAGAATGTTTCAGCTGTTCAGTTTACACGCAGTTTAGCTGAATGGGATACGGCGGCTGCAGAAATGGCCAGGTTCAATGAGGATTATGATTTATATTTGACGCCGGCAACAGCTTTTCCAGCGCCAAAGGTGGGCGAATTGACGCATACGGCTGAACAGTGTATAGACCTATTAAAGGTGAATGAACTAAAACCTTCTGAACAGTTAGCAATGGTCTATGAAATGTTTAAACCAAGTTTAACGTATACACCTTTTACACAGTTGGCAAACATCATTGGACAGCCTGCGATTAGCTTGCCTGTTCATATGACATATTCAGGCTTACCTATTGGAGTGCAATTGATGGCTCCAAAGGGAAGGGAAGATTGGCTTTTAAAAATAGGCGCGTTCATCGAGCAATCAGATATATGGGTTGGACAGAAAAGTAATCCATATATTGGATGGTGATAAAAGTAATAGCCCGACTTGATGATGCGTGTAATTCAGTGGGTCAATTATAACAGTCATTTCGCTTGTTTATATTTATGAGATTCTTATATATCGAAAATTTCTTCCGTTTACATTTTCAACATGATATATTAATAATACGAAAATTTAAAACAATCATAAGTGCTCACTTTTGTGAGGTAAAAGGGAATCCAGTGTAAATCTGGAACAGCCCCCGCTACTGTAAGAGCTGATGAAATCACGTGACCACCTTTAAATAAGGGAAGGTGTGAGAGTAAAGTGAAGCTCAGAGTCAGGAAACCTGCTTATGAATGTGTATTGCTTACTTTTCGGTGGGAAAAGGGATGGCGAACGTAGAGATGATTTTGTCTTTACGCTGATTTTGACAGCGTTCTTTTGTCTGTGCATGAATCAAGCCTGTTTTCCTTAACCGGGAAGACAGGCTTTTTTATGTTTAATATTTCAGCGTAAAATCGCTAAATATAAATAAATTTTACTAAAGGGAGAATAGTGAGATGAAAAAAATTGCAAGCTTAACATTTTTGGTGTTCTTGTCCGTTTTTGCATTGTTTGCATGCGGAAATGATGAGACAGTAAACAACCAGAAAAAAGAAACAAACCAGGAAACTAGCGAGTATCCGAAAACATTAACAGATGGTCGTGGGGAAGAGATAACAATAAAAGAAAAACCTTCAAGAATTGTTTCAACCACGTTAGCTATTGATGAATATTTACTGCCATTGGTTGAAGAGGACCGAATTGCAGCGGTTACGAAAATGTCGACAGACTCAGGGATTTCAAATGTAGCAGATTTAACAGATGGCATTGATACAAAAATTAAATCAGTTACATCTGAATTGGTGCTGTCACTTCAGCCTGATTTAGTGCTGATTCCTTCCTATGTAGATCCTGAGGTTCTTAAACAAATTGATGCTGCAGACATCACCACCTACCAACTTAAAGATGATTCCTCTATATCAGGTGTATTGGAGGGTCTAATGGAGGTTGGTACCATTGTTGGCGAAGAAGATAAAGCAGAAGAAATCATAGCTGATGTCAAAAAGAGGATGTCAGATTTACAAACGAAAGCAAAAGCACAAACAGATAAAAAACGAGTGGTTTACTGGACACAGCAAAATTCTTCAGTTACTGAGAATACTACAATAGGAGAAATCATCACCTTAGCAGGCGGGATAAATGCCATTACAGAAGCGGGCATTACCGGTGAAGAGTATCCTGATTATCCGAATCTTTCAAAGGAAAAATTAGTTGAGTTAAATCCAGATGTGATTATTACAAGTGATTGGCAGTATGATGGCTCAAAAGCAACATTCGTCGAGGAATGGAAAAAGGATCCGGCTCTTAAAAATGTGAAGGCCTTTAAGAATAATGAA
>NZ_JBZCPQ010000017.1:0-39258 GCF_058267535.1 Pradoshia sp. Z5_111 | reverse complement strand
ACACGGAAGTTAAGCTCTTCAGCGCCGATGGTAGTTGGGACGCGAGTCCCTGTGAGAGTAGGACGTTGCCGGGCAATACAGGAACCAGTTCAGTTTATGAACTGGTTTTTTTGTGCGTTTTTTTAGGGAACAAGGTCGAGTTATTAGCATGATTGGTACGCTGGAAAGAAGACATTAGTTGAAAAATGAGACAAAGGTGAATAAAATCTGAGAGAAAGCCTTGCTTTTCAACATTGAATCCAGGACAATCCACATTAAGCATATTGGCTCCGATTAACTACTCTATATAGATGGACCGGAGGAATAGGTTTTATGTCATCATTTATCTACGTCTTACCGCACATACATTAACGTGTTTTTGCTAGAGGACAGGTGTGAGACAACGCAGATTTTAAACTGAATTCCTTTCCATAAAGAAGAAAGCTTTTGCCAGTCCACGCTTACACCAGTCACATAAAATTCTGTAACAAAACTTCCGAAAAGAGTACTAAATGGGATACACTACTAGTAGAGTAAGTAACAGAAAGGACGAGGGTCGATTGGCTAAGCCAAAGAAACAAAGATTTGAATTGCAGGAGAATGAAAGCATTGATGAATGCCTGGAGCGTATGAAAAGGGAAGGATACTTTCCCATAAGACGTATGGAGAAACCAATTTTTAAGGAAGTGAAGAAGGGCGACCAGATAGAATATATTCCGGTTGCACGCCAGATTATTTTTGAAGGCAAATTAATTAATTGAAAACCGAACGATATTGCATTAAATAACAGAAGTGTTCGGTTTTTAGTTGACATACAATTAGCCCTATTGATAAGATAGGTACGAACAATAAACATTAAAATTAATACTTCTCTCATATAATAGCGGGGATATGGCCTGCAAGTTTCTACCCAAAGACCGAATAAATTTTTGGACTATGAGAGAAAGCGGACCTCACCTTATATGTGAGGGCATAGTACTTGTCCTAAGTGCTCGGTTTGGCATAGCATATAAGCTGTGTGGACTGCTTTCTCTTTTTTGAAAGTGTGTTCATGCAGCTTTTTATTTGGAGGCGAAAATGATGAATAACCCTAAGGTTGGAGTAATCATGGGAAGCATATCAGACTGGGAAACGATGAAGCATGCATGTACTATTCTGGATGATTTTGAGGTGGCTTATGAGAAAAAAGTAATTTCAGCTCATAGAACGCCTGATGTAATGTTTGAATATGCCCAAAGCGCGCGCAGCCGTGGAATCAAAGTGATTATAGCCGGTGCAGGCGGAGCAGCCCATTTACCTGGGATGGTAGCAGCCAAAACCACTTTGCCTGTAATTGGTGTGCCTGTGCAATCCCACGCTCTAAACGGTTTGGATTCTTTGCTGTCTATTGTTCAAATGCCGGGTGGTGTTCCTGTAGCAACGATGGCGATTGGCAAAGCCGGTGCAAAAAATGCAGGTCTTTTAGCAGTACAGATATTAGGGACCTTCGAGCAAGAATTGGCTGAAGAACTTGAACAATATAGATTAAAAATTCAAAGACAATCAATTGAAAGTTGTGATGAACTTGAGTAAGCAGGCACCAGTTATTTTACCTGGCCAGACGATTGGGATAATAGGTGGCGGTCAGTTGGGGCGAATGCTGGCATTGGCAGCCAGAAATTTAGGTTTTAAGATAGCTGTACTTGATCCTACACCCAACAGTCCATGCGGCCAAATTGCGGATGTGGAAATCTCCGCCCCATTTAATGATGTTGAGGCTCTGCAGCACTTGGCACAGATAAGTGATGTACTCACATATGAATTTGAAAATATTGATGCTGATGCATTAGATCAACTAAAGGGTAATTCATATATCCCGCAGGGTACGGATATATTGAGAATTACGCAGGATCGGGTTCTTGAAAAACAGGCGATTGAGAAATCAGGTGTCAAAGTTGCCCCGTACGAGGTCATTGCAAGTTTTGAGGATCTTTGCCAGGCTATTTCTAAACTTGGTTATCCTTCCGTGTTGAAAACAGCGCGAGGCGGTTATGACGGAAAAGGACAGCTTGTTATACGGAATAAAGAAGATTTAGCCAAAGGCTCTGAATTGCTGAGCCATGGAGTTTGTGTTTTGGAGAGTTTCATACCGTTTCAAAAAGAAATTTCAGTTATAGTAACTCGAAAATTGGATGGTTCTATACGGGTGTTTCCTGTTGCAGAGAATATTCATATCAATAATATTTTGCATCAATCGATTGTCCCGGCGAGAATCAATGCAAACGCTCAAATCCATGCGATTGGAGTAGCTGTACAATTGGCAGAATCAGTACAGTTAGTTGGTACATTAGCCGTTGAAATGTTCCTGCTCGACCACGATGATATTCTGGTGAATGAATTGGCGCCGAGACCTCATAATTCTGGACATTTTTCGATTGAGGCTTGTGAAACCTCTCAATTTGAGCAACATATAAGAGCGGTGTGTAATTGGCCGCTTGGTCATACTGAATTACATTCCAGTGCGGTAATGGTCAATATTTTGGGACAGCATTTGGAAGAGGTTATACAGGCTTTAGGGAATGAGCCTGATTGGAAAGTACATATTTATGGGAAGCGTGAAGCGAAGAAAGATAGAAAAATGGGGCATATTACAGTCTTAGGAGAGCATCCGATGGAAATATTGGAGGAGCTCAATCAAACAAGTGTATGGAATGAACAAATAGGAGACAAAAAAGAAAAGGTGGATATGAACTAATGATTGAACGTTATACAAGACCGGAAATGGGAAAGATTTGGACTGAGGAGAATCGTTTTCAGGCATGGCTCGAAGTCGAAATTTTAGCATGTGAAGCCTGGGCGGAGCTTGGTGCAATCCCTAAAGAAGATGTAAAAGTGATGAGAGAGCGTGCATCCTTTGATGTGAATCGTATCAAAGAAATTGAAGAAGAAACCAGACATGATGTGGTTGCCTTTACACGTGCCGTTTCAGAAACGCTGGGAGAAGAACGGAAATGGGTGCATTATGGTCTGACTTCTACAGATGTAGTCGATACGGCTTTATCTTATTTGCTCAAGCAGGCCAATGATATTTTAATCGCTGATGTAGAGCGGTTTATTACAATTTTGGCTGACAAAGCGAAGGAGCATAAATATACGGTTATGATGGGACGTACTCATGGCGTCCATGCTGAACCAACGACATTTGGTTTGAAAATGGCATTATGGTACGAAGAAATGAAGCGGAATCTAAAAAGACTAAAAGAAGCTGCAGATACAGTAGAGTACGGTAAAATCTCCGGTGCTGTTGGAACATATGCGAACATTGATCCATTTGTAGAAAAGTTTGTGTGTGAAAATCTTGGAATAAAACCTTCTCCAATCTCTACCCAAACCTTACAGCGCGACCGACATGCGCAATACATGTCCACACTAGCATTGATTGCGACTTCTATTGAAAAATTTGCAACTGAAATTCGTGGTTTGCAAAAGAGTGAGACACGTGAAGTAGAGGAATTCTTTGCGAAGGGACAGAAGGGTTCTTCCGCTATGCCGCATAAACGCAATCCAATCGGTTCGGAGAATATGACTGGGTTGGCCCGTGTGATTCGCGGTCACATGATGACGGCCTATGAAAATGTTTCACTTTGGCATGAACGGGACATTTCACATTCATCTGCTGAAAGAATTATCCTCCCGGATGCGACCATTTTATTGAATTATATGTTGAACCGCTTCGGTAATATCGTGAAAAACTTAACGGTATTCCCTGAAAATATGAAGCGTAATATGGACCGCACTTATGGTCTGATTTATTCACAGCGTGTATTGCTTGCTTTAATTGATAAAGGGCTGTCGCGTGAAAAAGCGTATGATACGGTCCAGCCTAAGGCGATGGAAGCATGGGAAACACAGGTTCAGTTCCGTGAGTTGCTGGATGCGGATGAGACAATAACGGCTTATCTTTCTGCTGAAGAACTGGATGATTGTTTCGATTACCGTTATCATTTGAAAAATGTAGATTTTATTTTTGAACGTATGGGGCTGTAATTTCAACAAGGGGCGCTACTTATGCTTAAAAGGTGAGGAGTGCCCCTTTCCATATTAAATCCATCCCGTGTTTGGCTTATCAGGATTATTACCATATAGGAGGATATCCAATTGGCTCAGAATGAATTTCTTTACGAAGGTAAGGCAAAGCAAATTTATGCAACTGATAATCCGAAAATCGTCCTAATCCGATACAAGGACTCCGCAACCGCATTTAATGGGGAAAAGAAAGCAATGATTGAGGGGAAAGGACATCTGAATAACGAAATCACGAGCTTGCTATTCGAATGGCTTCACCGTAAGGGTATTGAATCTCATTTTATTAAAAAAATATCAGAAACAGAACAGCTCGTTAAACGAGTTACCATTATTCCTTTAGAAGTAGTCGTCCGCAATGTGGCTGCCGGTAGTTTTTCTAAAAGATTGGGCGTAGAGGAAGGAAAGCCTCTTCTAAGGCCGATTGTAGAATTTTATTATAAAGACGATGCGCTTGGAGATCCACTATTAACAGAAGATCATATTGACGTTCTGGGCCTTGCTACAGCCAGAGAAGTCGAAATATTGAAAAAACGGTCCTTGCAAATCAATGAAACTTTGCAAAGCTTATTTGCTTCTATGGACATCAGATTAATAGATTTCAAGCTCGAGTTTGGTAAAGATGAGGAGGGTCATGTCCTGCTTGCTGATGAAATTTCACCGGATACTTGCCGTCTTTGGGATTCGCATACAAATGAAAAGTTGGATAAGGATGTATTCCGCCGGGATCTCGGCAGTTTAACAGATGCCTATAAAAAAATTCTTGCTAAGCTGGAGGACGTTCAACATGTATAAAGTAAAGGTTTATGTCACTCTTCGTGAAAGTGTATTGGATCCTCAGGGAGCTGCTGTACAAAAGTCATTGAATGCCCTGAACTTTCCTGAGGTTCGGGATGTGCGAATTGGCAAGTATTTGGAGTTAGAACTCTCTGAATCTACTGCTGATGTTGATGAGGCGGTCCGCAATATGTGCGAAAAATTGTTAGTGAATACGGTCATTGAAGATTATCGATATAGCATAGAGGAGGTTATCGGACAGTGAAATTCGCCGTAATCGTCTTTCCGGGATCCAATTGTGATATTGATATGTACCATGCCATTCGTGATGAGATTGGAGAAGAAGCGGAATATGTATGGCACACGGAAACGAGTCTCGAAGGCTTTGATGCTGTCCTGCTGCCTGGAGGGTTTTCATATGGTGACTATTTAAGGTGCGGAGCAATTGCTCAATTTTCCCCCATTATGGAGGCTGTGAAAAGAGCGGCATTGGATGGTATTCCGATCCTCGGTGTGTGTAATGGTTTCCAGGTATTACTGGAGGCGGGATTGCTGCCGGGAGCTATGCGGCGTAATGCTGATTTGAAGTTTATTTGCAGACTGCAAAAGCTGCGTGTAGTGAACAACAAAACTCCTTTTACGAGTTCCTATACTAAAAATGAACAAATCACTATCCCGATTGCTCATGGCGAGGGAAATTACTATTGTGATGAAGAGACACTGGAACAGTTAAAGACACAAAATCGAATTCTGTTTACGTATGAGGGAAATCCGAATGGCAGTCATCAGGATATCGCGGGAATTATGAATAAGCAAGGCAATGTTCTTGGGATGATGCCCCATCCGGAAAGGGCTGTTTCCTCCTTACTTGGCAGTGCTGATGGAATCAAGTTATTCAAATCGATTGTTCACTACTGGAGGGAAACAAATGTCGTTAATGCTTGAGCCAAGTCCAACCATGATTAAAGAAGAACGAATATATGCCACAATGGGATTGACAGATGATGAGTTTGCCAAGATAGAAAAAATTCTCGGACGCTTGCCAAACTATACAGAAATAGGCTTGTTTTCAGTTATGTGGTCTGAGCATTGCAGCTATAAAAACTCAAAGCCTGTATTAAAGAAGTTCCCTACAACAGGTGAACGAGTACTTCAGGGGCCCGGAGAAGGTGCGGGTATTGTGGATATTGGCGACGGGCAAGCGGTTGTTTTTAAAATTGAAAGCCATAACCATCCCTCCGCAATCGAACCATATCAAGGTGCAGCCACGGGCGTGGGCGGAATCATTCGCGATGTCTTTTCAATGGGTGCTAGACCGATTGCTTTACTGAACTCCTTGCGTTTTGGAGAATTAACAACTCCACGGATGAAGTACTTATTTGAGGAAATTGTAGCTGGGATTGCCGGATATGGAAACTGCATCGGAATACCGACTGTTGGTGGGGAAATTCAGTTCGATGCTTCCTATGAGGGGAATCCTCTTGTAAATGCGATGTGTGTCGGCTTAATCAATCATGAGGATATTAAGAAGGGTCAGGCGCATGGAGTTGGAAATACGGTTATGTATGTTGGAGCAAAAACAGGTCGTGATGGCATTCATGGAGCAACCTTCGCCTCGGAGGAATTAACAGATGATTCTGATTCTAAACGGCCAGCCGTACAAGTAGGGGACCCATTCATGGAAAAGCTTTTACTTGAAGCATGCCTGGAGCTTGTAAAATCGGATGCACTTGTAGGAATACAGGATATGGGCGCAGCTGGATTAATCAGTTCCTCTGCTGAAATGGCCTCCAAAGCAGGATCCGGAATTGAAATGAATTTAGATAAGATTCCTCAGCGAGAAACAGGAATGACATCTTATGAAATGATGTTATCTGAGTCACAGGAGAGAATGCTGATTGTAGTCAGAAAAAGACGGGAGCAAGAAATCGAAGAGCTGTTTGGAAAGTATGGCCTTGAAGCGGTCGCTGTGGGCACTGTAACGGAAGATAAAATGATTCGCTTAACACATCGAGGCGAAGTGGTGGCAAATGTACCGGCAGATGCACTAGCTGAGGAGGCGCCAGTTTACTATAAACCGTCAAAAGAGCCTAATTATTTTCAAGAGTTTCAAGCGATGGAAGATGAAGTACCTGTCATCAACAACTATACAGAAACTCTGCTTTCGTTATTGGCACAGCCAACCATAGCGAGTAAGGAATGGGTTTATGATCAGTATGATTATATGGTACGCACGAATACGGTCGTAGCGCCTGGTTCTGATGCAGCTGTCATTCGTATTCGCGGAACGGAAAAAGCGTTGGCTATGACAACGGATTGCAATTCGCGCTATCTCTATTTAGACCCGGAAACAGGTGGCCAAATCGCAGTGGCTGAAGCAGCGCGTAATATTATTTGTTCGGGTGGTGAACCGCTGGCGATTACAGACTGCTTGAATTTCGGGAATCCGGAGAAGCCTGAAATTTTCTGGCAGCTCGAAAAAGCGACAGATGGATTAAGTGCTGCATGTCGTGTACTAGGGACACCGGTGATTGGTGGAAATGTTTCCTTGTATAACGAAACAAATGGAGAAGCCGTCTACCCGACACCGGTCGTTGGCATGGTTGGGCTTATTCATAATCTTAAGCATATTACCACCCAATCCTTCAAAGACAAGGGTGATTTAATCTACTTAATAGGAGAAACATATGCTGAATTTGGCGGAAGTGAGCTGCAAAAATTCATGAATGATGGACGAATTTATGGGAAAGCGCCCCATCTCAACCTTCAGATTGAGAAAGAACGGCAGGATAAGCTGTTAAAAGCGATTCAGGCGGGTGCGGTTAAGTCAGCTCATGATCTGGCAGAAGGAGGATTATCCGTAGCACTCGCAGAAGGATTGTTTGGCGCAGAAAACCTTGGTTTTGAAGTGACTTTAGAGGGAGATTTGGCCACCCGGTTATTTGCAGAATCACAATCCCGTTTCCTTGTAACTGTATCGCCTGAACATGTCGGACCTTTCAAAGAAATCATTCCGGAAGCGGTTCAAATAGGTATTGTAACCGATACAGAAAAATACGTTATTCATGCCGGCCAGGAAGAGGCAGTTATTGATATTGAAGCAAAACAACTACTGAAAGCCTGGAAGGGAGCCATACCATGCTTGCTGAAATCCGTGGACTAAATGAAGAATGTGGATTGTTTGGGATCTGGGGACATACTGAAGCATCTCAACTAACCTATTATGGTTTACACAGTCTGCAGCACCGTGGACAGGAAGGAGCGGGAATGGTCGTTACAGATGGCCAAGTATTGAAATCGCATAAAGCAGAAGGACTCGTTAATGACGTTTTCAATCAAAAAATCATTGAGGATATGAAGGGACGGAGCGCAATCGGCCATGTTCGCTATGCGACAGCAGGTGGAGGCGGAGTGGCCAATGTTCAGCCATTTTTGTTTAATTCTCAGACTGTTGGTAGTTTTGCTCTCGCCCATAATGGAAATTTGGTAAACGCAAACCAATTGAAACATCAGCTCGAAATAGATGGAAGCATTTTTCATACAACCTCCGATACAGAGGTCCTGGCCCACTTAATTAGGCGCTCTGGTTCAGCTTGTTTTAAGGAGCGAGTAAAGCAAGCATTATCGTACGTTCAGGGGGCCTATGCATTTCTGGTCATGACAGAGACAGAAATGATGATAGCTGTGGATCCACATGGATTGCGTCCTGTCTCCATCGGGCGAATCGGTGACGGATATGTGGCTGCATCTGAGACATGTGCCTTCGATTTAATAGGAGCCGATTATATCCGGGATGTTCGGCCCGGAGAGCTGGTGACCATTAACGATGACGGCATCCAATCAGAGTATTTTGCTGAATCACAGGGCAGAGCCATGTGCAGTATGGAGTATATTTATTTTTCAAGACCCGATAGCAATATAGATGGTATTAACGTTCATACAGCCAGGAAGAACCTTGGAAAACAACTGGCTATTGAAGCGGAAATTGAGGCAGATGTTGTCACAGGTGTGCCGGATTCAAGTATATCGGCAGCCATCGGGTATGCCGAAGTAAGTGGGATTCCATATGAAATGGGGTTAATTAAAAATCGATATGTGGGACGGACCTTTATACAGCCATCCCAATCTCTACGTGAGCAAGGGGTGAAAATGAAGCTGGCCCCAGTGCGCGGTGTGGTCGAGGGAAAAAGGGTCATTATGGTGGATGATTCTATTGTAAGGGGAACGACCAGCAGGAGGATTGTGACGATGCTTAAAGAAGCCGGCGCAAAAGAGGTACATGTGTGCATTAGCTCTCCTCCAATCAAAAATCCCTGTTTTTATGGAATTGATACATCGTCCAAAGAAGAGCTGATTGCCGGCTTTAACTCCGTTGAGGCAATCAGGGAGATGATCGGAGCAGATTCTCTGACCTTTTTAAGTGTGGAGGGGACGGTTAAGGCAATCGGCAGGCCTTTTGGTGGCGAGTATCGAGGTCAATGCATGGCATGCTTTACGGGGAACTATCCAACTGAAATTTATGCCACCGATGATCAGGCATATGAAAAAATAAAGTAACGGCAATAGATTCTTGATAGGAAGCATGAAAGGATGGTCATTTTGTCGAACGCATATAAACGTGCAGGAGTGGATATTGAAGCAGGCTATGAATCCGTCTCACGTATGAAAAAGCATGTAAGCCGTACACAAAGACCAGAGGTACTCGGTGCTTTGGGCGGGTTCGGGGGTATGTTTGATTTGTCGGCATTGTCCCTTAAGGAGCCTGTACTCGTTTCGGGAACAGATGGAGTCGGGACTAAATTATTGCTCGCTATGATGATGGAGAAGCACGATACAATTGGTGTTGACTGCGTTGCCATGTGTGTAAATGATATTATTGCCCAAGGTGCAGAACCATTATATTTTCTTGACTATATTGCTTGTGGAAAAGCAGATCCAATAAAAATTGAGGCAATCGTAAAAGGAATAGCGGATGGATGTGAGCAGGCAGGCTGTGCCTTAATTGGCGGTGAAACGGCCGAAATGCCAGGAATGTATTCTGTAGATGAATATGATCTGGCAGGTTTTACGGTTGGTGCGGCAGAAAAAAGGAAGTTGATTGATGGAAGCCTTGTACGAGAGGGCGATGTATTAATTGGGCTGCCTTCAAGCGGGATTCACAGCAATGGGTTTTCGCTGGTGAGAAAGGTACTATTTGATGAATCATCAATGGAACTGGATCAATTTATCGAAGAGTTGGATTGTATGCTTGGAGAGGAATTACTGCGTCCGACTAAGATTTATGTAAAGCCCATCCTAGAAGTCTTGAAGTCCGGTTCAGTTCATGGAATCGCCCACATTACCGGAGGAGGATTTATCGAAAATATACCGCGCATGCTTCCGGATGGATTTGGGGCGGAAATTAAAAAAGGAACATGGGAAATCAATCCGATTTTCAACCTTATAAAAGATAAAGGATCACTTGAAGAGGATGACATGTATTCGATTTTTAATATGGGGATTGGCATGGTTCTAGCTGTACAGGCTGAAAAAGCGAGTGAGCTAATTGGTACCCTGAATCAATTGGGGGAAGACGCAAAAAGAATCGGTCGGGTGATTCAAAAAGAAGGCATAATTTTCGTTGATTGACAAAAAAGGCAAAGACAATTTAGTAGCTTATTAAGTTGAAATCATATAAGACTAAGGGAGAAGCTATGAAAAAAATTGCTATATTTGCATCAGGTAATGGCAGTAACTTTCAAGCGATAGCAGAAGCGGTGGAAAAAGGAAAATTGCATGCCTCGATAGAATTGCTGATTTGTGATCATCCAGGTGCTTACTGTATAGATAGGGCGGAAAAGTTAAATATTCCGGTATTCTCCTTTTCTCCAAAGGATTTTCCTTTGAAAGAGGATTATGAACAGCAAATTTTACAGGAGCTGCAGGCGAAAGAAGTCGCGATGATTGTTTTGGCAGGCTATATGCGATTAATTGGCTCAGTACTGTTAAGGGCCTATCCTAATCACATTATTAATATTCATCCTTCTTTATTGCCAGCCTTCCCAGGGAAAAATGCCGTTTTGCAGGCGATAGAGGCAGGCGTCGAAGTGACAGGGGTTACGGTTCATTATGTAGATGAAGGCATGGATACGGGGCCGATTATTGCACAGAGAGCCGTCTCGATACATAAAGGGGAGAGCGTGGAGGAGATCCACAGGAAAATTCAGCAGGTAGAGCATAACCTATATCCACGCATTATAGAGCAGGTAAGCAACGAACAGGAGGAGAAAGTATGAAAAAGCGGGCATTGATTAGTGTATCAAACAAAGAGGGGATTGTAGAATTCGCCAAAGGAGTTGCAGAGCTGGGTTTTGAGATTATTTCCACAGGGGGAACCAAAAAAACATTGTCGGATCATGGTATTCCAGTTATCAGCGTCAGTGACGTGACAGGTTTTCCGGAAATAATGGATGGACGCGTAAAAACTTTACATCCCTATATTCATGGGGGGCTCCTTGGAAAACAAAACGATGAATCCCATATGGCTCAGCTTGAAGAACAAGGGATTGCTCCTATTCAGCTGGTTTGTGTAAACCTTTATCCATTCCAAGAAACGATTGCTAAACCAGGAGTGACAGTTGAAGAGGCAATCGAGAATATTGATATTGGCGGTCCTGCAATGCTGAGGGCCTCTGCTAAAAACCATGAGTCTGTAGCAGTTGTGGTGGATCCTGCTGACTATGGAAAAGTACTTGATGGTTTCCGTAATGGAGAACTTTCCTTATTGGATAGAAGAAAGCTGGCGGCAAAGGTTTTTCGCCATACAGCGGCTTATGATGCCCTGATTGCTGAATACATGACAAATTTGGCAGAAGAGGATCAGCCTGAAAACTATACTGTTACATACACGTTAAAGCAACCACTTCGCTACGGTGAAAACCCTCATCAAAAAGCTGCGTTTTATGCAAAACCACTTGGCTCTACTTTTTCAATTGCAGCAGCCAGGCAGCTGCATGGTAAGGAGTTATCCTATAACAATATCAATGATGCAGATGCTGCCCTGCAAATCGTGAAGGAATTTGAACAGCCGGCTGCTGTTGCTGTGAAGCATATGAATCCTTGCGGTGCAGGAACTGGAGCAACTATTTATGAAGCATTCCAAAAGGCATATGAAGCGGATCCTACATCTATCTTTGGCGGTATTGTTGCGTTAAACCGGACAGTAGATGCTGAAACGGCGAAACTGCTTCATGAAATTTTCTTGGAAATTGTGATTGCCCCATCATTTACTGACGAGGCATTAGAGGTCTTAACATCTAAGAAAAATATTCGCTTACTTACCATTCGATTTGAGGGAAGAGAGAAAACGGAGAAAAAACTATCTTCCATTGCAGGTGGCTTGCTTGTTCAAGAGTCAGATAAGGCAACTATACAGGATGCAGAGCTTCAGGTTGTTACAAAAAGAGAACCTACTGAAGCTGAATGGAAAGCTCTTCAATTTGGATGGAAACTCGTAAAGCATGTTAAATCAAATGCAATCGTCGTAACAGATGAGCAAATGACACTGGGAGTAGGTGCTGGTCAAATGAATCGTATCGGTGCTGCGAAGATTGCCTTAGAGCAGGCTGGTGAAAAAGCGAGAGGCGCCATTATCGCATCAGATGCATTCTTTCCAATGGATGACACAGTAGAAGCCGCGGCCAAATCTGGAATTACCGCTATCATTCAGCCTGGCGGGTCAAAGCGAGATGAGGACTCTATAAAAAAAGCAGATGAGTATGGTATTGCCATGGTTACAACCGGAGTACGGCATTTCAAACATTAAGAGGGAGAGACATGAAATGATGAAAGTACTTGTTATAGGGCGCGGAGGTCGTGAACACGCTTTGGCCAGAAAATTTGCTGAGAGCAGGCGCGTTACAAAAGTATTTGTGGCACCAGGCAATCCTGGGATGGCAGATGTTGCTGAGATTGTGGATATCCAGGAGAGAGATCATACTAGATTAATTGATTTCGCGAAAGAAAATGAAATAGAACTAACATTTATAGGTCCGGAGACTCCGTTAGTGAACGGAATAGTAGATGAATTTCTGGCTCATGAACTAACCGTATTTGGACCTACCAAAGCTGCCGCCATAATTGAAGGAAGTAAGTCTTTTACGAAGGATTTGCTGAAAAAATATGATATACCTACA
The DNA here is from genome assembly GCF_058267535.1 of Pradoshia sp. Z5_111. Taxonomy (NCBI): domain Bacteria; kingdom Bacillati; phylum Bacillota; class Bacilli; order Caryophanales; family Bacillaceae; genus Pradoshia; species Pradoshia sp. Z5_111. The sequence continues at coordinate 26,266 of NZ_JBZCPQ010000017.1, read as the reverse complement.
GCGGAATATGAAACATTTACGGATTACGAAGAGGCAGTCCAATATGTAAAGAAAAAGGGTGCACCGATTGTTATTAAGGCGGATGGTCTTGCAGCAGGCAAGGGTGTAGTCGTCGCGATGACCGAAGGGGATGCGCTCAATGCTTTAAAAGAAATGCTGATCAATCAGAGGTTTGGAGAGTCTTCTGAAAAAATCGTGATTGAGGAATTTTTGAGCGGTGAGGAGTTCTCCTTTATGGCCTTTGTAAATGGAGAAAAGGTCTATCCAATGGAAATTGCTCAGGATCATAAACGTGCTTTTGATGGTGATAAAGGTCCGAATACAGGTGGAATGGGAGCTTACTCTCCTGTTCCGCATATCAGTCAAGACATGGTTAGCCAGGCGTTAACGAAAATCCTGATACCGACAGCAAAGGCAATGGTGGAAGAGAGTAAATCATTCACTGGTATCCTATATGCCGGGTTAATTGCTGCTGCTGAGGGTCCAAAGGTGATTGAGTTTAATGCCCGATTTGGTGACCCGGAAACACAGGTCATCCTGCCAAGGTTAAAGTCAGATTTAATGGATGTGGTTGAAAACGTTCTGAATTCTGTCGATATGGATTTGGAATGGTCTGAAGAAAGCGCTCTTGGAGTCGTCATGGCAGCTAATGGTTATCCGGGTGAGTATGGAAAGGGCAGTATTATAAAAGGTTTAAAGTATGTTGATGTCGATACACATATTTATCACGCAGGGACAAATAGAAATGAACTGGGTGAGTTTTTGACAAATGGAGGAAGAGTCCTCCTAGTAACTGCACTCGGTAAAACATTGAAGATTGCCCAAAAAAAGGCTTATCGGGAGCTAGAGGGAATTCAATGTAATGGTCTCTATTATCGCCATGATATTGGAGAGCGTGCCATTGAAAAATATAACGGTTAGAGGCTATTTATTAGCTAGTTAGTAAAGCAAGGGAAAAAGAGAAAGAAGCATTAAATTAGCTACTGGTCGACCTAAAGAGGTCGGCCTTTTTCATATGCCAAAAAGGTATGCAGAGGGGCATGTTCAACGTTGGTGAAAAGTGGTCCAAACTCTTTCTGTTTAGTAATAGGATAAATTTCAAATTCATTTAATCAAACTTCAACTAACTAGAAGGGATTTCGCTCAAAATCTATTAATATCGCTCAATCACAGTATAATTCGCTCTATTCTCCAAAATCCGCTCATAAATCCTCTGAATCGCTCAATAATCTTTGTTTTCGCCCATTTATTTTTAAAACCGCTCAATAGTTTAACAAATTCACTCATATATCTTTAAAAGACAATAATATTCTTGAATATTAGACTAGAAAAATCATTAACTTGTTCTTTTACGACAAAAATTAATAAAAAGATATCATTTTTTAAAGAGAAATGCTGTTTTCTGAAGAAGTATAGGATAGTTCCTATCCACATGTTTTTTAGAGCTATAAATTAAATAATACGGCTTTACAGGTTTAGTTTAAAGGGGCAAGGGAATGGTTTATTTGGGGAATCACTAATCTTTTACCGTTATTAAAGGGAACTTTTTAATGTAATCATACGTATTAGTCATATACATACAGTTATTTAATAATGCTGAAATGTAAAGAATTACAAATTAATTTCATTCTTTAATGCTCTAAATAATGAAAATATGGTAGTATATTGAAAAGGCTTACATTTTAAATTTTAAAAATGGAAGGGCGATGCTTCCGTTTTTTTAAATATAAGAAATGATGTTTTGCGAAGGGGGTATTTTTATGCTTGGACAACGATATAGATGGAAAAATAAACAACTGCGCGAGCATGTTCATGTGATAGATGGTAAAGTAGCGCCAACTCTTGTTTTAACGAATGCCGTGTATTTGAATCAGGTGTTTAAAAAGTGGATGAAGGCGAATATATGGATCTATGAAGATCGAATTGTATATGTTGGGGAAAACATGCCTGTTATGCAGGATGGGTGTGAGATTGTAGATTGTACGGATCAATACCTGGTACCTGGTTATATTGAGCCGCATGCTCATCCATTTCAATTATATAATCCGGCTACTCTTGGCATGCACGCTGCTCAATATGGAACAACCACCTTAATCAATGATAACATGCTTTTGTTTACTCTTTTGGACAATAGACAAGCGTTTGCACTATTGAAGGAATTACGTCATCTTCCCATCAGCATGTATTGGTGGGCAAGACTGGATTCTCAAACTGAGCTGAGAAATGAAGAGATGGTATTCTCGCATTCTAATGTAAAGAGCTGGCTTGAGCACGATGGAGTCCTGCAGGCTGGAGAGCTAACAGGATGGCCGCGTCTTCTTGACGGAGACGACATGATGCTTCACTGGATTCAGGAAGCAAAAAGAATGAGAAAGAAAATTGAAGGACATTTCCCAGGCGCTTCTGAAAAAACACTTTCTAAATTAATGCTGCTTGGTGCGGATTGTGATCATGAGGCTATGACCGGAGAAGAAGTCATTCGCAGACTGATGCAGGGATATGATGTGTCCTTGAGACATTCATCCATTCGTCCGGATTTACCTCGTATTTTGGATGATTTAAAAGAGTACGATTTGAATTCCTATGATCGATTATTTTTCAATACAGACGGTTCAACACCTGGATTTTATAAAGATGGGTTTACGGATCAATTAATCTCGCTTGCGATTGAAAAAGGTGTACCTATTATTGATGCATATAATATGGCTTCCTTAAATATAGCCCGCTATTATAATATTGATTATTTACACGGAAATATTGCGACAGGACGAGTAGCCAATATTAACTTCCTGTCTGCCAAGGATCAGCCAACTCCTCACTCTGTTTTATCAAAAGGGCATTGGGTGAAAAGGGATGGAAGACAGGTTGAAACGAATCGAACATCGATTGCCTGGAAAGACTTTGGCCTTAGCCCTCTGGATCTTGATTGGGAGCTTACAGATTACGACTTCCAATACTCAATGCCATTTGGCATCAATATGGAGAATAGTGTCATCACTAAGCCATATTCGATTCATATTGATATTTCAAGAGAGGTTTTGGATGAAGACCATGATGAGAGCTTTTTTACGTACCTAACGAGAGATGGTAAATTCAGAATCAATACGATATTAAAAGGGTTTGCCAACCGTTTGTATGGATTTGCTTCATCCTTTTCCAACTCTGGGGATATATTGTTGATTGGAAAAAGTAAGAAAGACATGAGACTGGCATTTAACCGAATGAAAGAAATCGGTGGGGGAATTGTAATTGCAGAAAAAGGTGAAATATTGTTCGAAATGCCTTTGGCGCTGCAAGGAATGATGTCTAATCAAGAACTCCCGATTTTAATAGAAGAAGAAGCTAGATTGCGAGAAATATTGACTGAAAAGGGATACCCATTCGAGGATCCGATTTATTCATTACTGTTCTTTTCATCTACTCATTTACCTTATATAAGGGTAACCCAGGCAGGATTATATGACGTTATGAATAAATCTGTACTCTTTCCGACTATAATGCGTTAAAATAATAAAGAATAGAGAAAAATAAAAGATAGTCAAGTGGGGCAATTTCACTTTTAAGGGGTGTAGGGCATGTTGAGGAAAGCTGGGTTCATGGTGGCTTTAGTTTTTGTCCTTCTGGCAGGATGTTCAGGGAATAAGGAAGAAACCATTATTGATAAACCTCAAACTGATAAAGAAGAGGTAGCTGCCAAGCCGGTGAATACGTATCCGTTAACGGGTGTGGGAACGGACGAAGAGGTCAACCACAGGGCTGTATCGGTTATGGTCAATAATCATCCCAAAGCAAGGCCTCAGTCTGGGCTATCTAAAGCAGATGTCGTATATGAGGTTTTAGCTGAAAGTAAAATAACTAGGTTTTTGGCTATTTACCAAAGCGAATTTCCCGAAAACATTGGACCAATTAGAAGCGCGAGAGATTATTATATAGAGCTTGCCAAAGGATATGAAAGCCTGTATATTTTTCATGGCTGGAGTCCTGATGCGAAAAAACTGATTCAATCTGATTATATAGACCATTTGAATGGACTTAACTATGATGGGACACTCTTCAAACGATCTACTGATCGAAAAGCGCCACATAACTCCTATATCACCTATGAAAATATCTTAGAGGGTGCACAAAAAGAAGGATATTCAATGGAAGAGAACACCCCGGCTTATAGCTTTTTTTCCGACGATGAAACAGGATTAATTTCCGGTGAGGAGTTTAAAGTTGCTACTCTATCTTATGGATCTGCAGATTATGATGTGACCTATAAGTATGATTCGGCCAGTGAAAAGTATACACGCCATACAGCGGGAGTACGCACGGAGGATCAAGATACGAAAGATCCCGTTCTACTGGATAATATCCTTATTGTTGAAGCTATTCATAAGGTAATTGATGATAAAGGCCGCAGAAGTATTGATTTAACTGCGGGCGGAGATGCATACTTACTGCAAAAAGGTAAACGCTTGGAGATTCAATGGGAAAGTAAAGATGGTCGAATTGTACCTGTATCCGGTGAAACGGAAGTAAAACTGGTGCAGGGGAAAACATGGATTAATATTATTCCGGATCAACCGGGCTTAAATAATAGTGTCACACTCTCAAATGATTAGGAGGAACCTGGATATATGCAAATTAACAAACTAAAAGGGAAAGAGTTGGATCAATTATTCAACGCGATATTATCCTTGAAAGATCTCGATGAATGTTATCGTTTCTTTGATGATTTATGTACGGTGAATGAAATACAATCTCTTGCCCAACGCCTCGAGGTTGCCCGAATGCTTGAAGAAGGAAAAACGTATCATATGATTGAAACTGAAACCGGAGCAAGCACTGCAACTATTTCAAGGGTTAAACGTTGTCTGAATTACGGGAATGATGCGTACTCAATGGCACTGGGAAGATTAAAAGAAGATAATGCCTGAAATAAATAAAAGCAAGCAGACCGCGTGGAATATGCACATCGGTTGCTTGCTTTTTTATATGTACTCAGGCTGGGAACGTATCTTCTAATTTTCAATTAAGTAGGAGCGCATCAGGGTAAAGCACATATTTATAACCGGTTAGATAACAGTTGTGCATATGAATTTTCTAACTCTTTGGGAACTCTAAAAGGAATGCTATAATGGTTAAATGGAAATTAGAATGGGGGCTGTTTTGCATGTACGATTTTCGCGAGTGGAAACATGTGTTTAAACTCGATCCTAATAAAGAAATTTCAGATGAAGCACTCGAAAAGGTTTGTGAATCGGGTACGGATGCTATTATTGTCGGAGGAACAGATGGTGTTACATTAGAAAATGTTCTGGACTTAATGGCCCGCGTTAGGCGTTATACATTGCCTTGTGTGCTTGAGGTATCAAATATAGAATCCATAACCCCGGGATTTGATTTGTATTTTATACCATCTGTTTTAAATAGCAGGAATCCGGATTGGATTCTTGGTTTGCATAAAGAAGCAATTAAAGAATTTGGCCACATGATTAATTGGGACGAAATGTATGTGGAAGGGTATTGCATCATGAATGCTGATTGTAAGGCAGCAGACTTGACGGATGCCAATACCGATTTGACGGAAGAAGATGCGGTAGCCTATGCCCTTGTGGCAGAAAAAGTATTACATTTGCCTATCTTTTATTTGGAATATAGCGGAAAGTATGGGGATCCAGCACTTGTCAAAACCGTTAAAAATACATTGATGAATACAACGCTATTTTACGGCGGAGGAATTACAAGCATCGAAAAAGCAGAGGAAATGTCTAGCCTGTCGGATGTAATCGTAGTCGGAAACCTCGTCTATGAGGATTTAAAAACGGCTCTCTTGACAGTAGATTCTGCCAAAAAGAATAAATAAAATTGTCGTTAAAGCCATTGGATAGAGTATAATAAGAACAAATGTTCGTTAGGGTGGTGTCATAATGCAGTTCTTAACAGATCGACTGTTAACGGGATTAAATAATAAACAAAAAGAGGCTGTACAAGCTACGGATGGACCTTTGCTAATTATGGCCGGAGCGGGCAGTGGGAAGACAAAGGTACTTACCCACCGCATCGCCTTTCTAATTGTAGAAAAAGAAGTAGCACCATGGAATATTCTTGCCATTACGTTTACCAATAAGGCGGCAAGAGAGATGAAGGAAAGGATTCAGGGAATCCTTGGCGGCGCTGCCGAAGATATTTGGATTTCTACTTTCCACTCAATGTGCGTGCGAATCCTGCGCCGTGATATTGACCGAATTGGTATGAATCGAAATTTCTCGATTCTGGATCCGGGTGATCAGCAAACGGTTATAAAGCAAATCATGAAAGAAAAGAATATTGATACGAAGAAATTCGATCCTAAGACGATTCTTGGATCCATTTCCTCTGCCAAAAATGAATTAATCAACTATGAGGAATTTGCAAACAGTGCAGGCAATTATTATGAGCAAACGGTAGCTGATCTATATACAGAGTATCAGAAGAGACTCCGTAAAAATCAGGCATTGGACTTTGATGATTTGATCATGAAGACATTTGAACTTTTTGATAAGGTTCCGGAAGTACTAGAATTCTATCAAAGAAAGTTCCAATATATTCACGTGGATGAGTATCAGGATACGAACCGTGCACAATATATGCTTGTAAAGAAATTGGCACAGCGTTTTAAAAACCTATGTGTAGTTGGTGATTCCGATCAGTCCATCTATCGCTGGCGTGGTGCTGATATTGCCAACATTCTATCCTTTGAAAAGGATTACCCTGATGCCAATGTTATTTTACTTGAGCAGAATTACCGCTCCTCAAAACGAATTTTAGCGGCTGCCAATGGAGTCATTAACAACAACCTGAATCGCAAGGAAAAGAATTTATGGACAGAAAACCTGGAAGGGAATAAGTTGGCATATTACCGTGCGGACAGCGAACAAGGTGAAGCACAGTTCGTTGCAGGAAAGATTAAAGAGCTGACAGAACAGCAAGGGAAAAAGCTATCTGATATTGCCATTTTGTACCGTACGAATGCTCAGTCAAGGGTAATGGAGGAAGTTCTGCTGAAATCCAATATTCCATACACGATTGTTGGCGGTATTAAGTTCTATGATCGTAAGGAGATCAAAGATATTCTTGCTTATCTGCGTCTCATCGCCAATCCAGACGATGATATCAGCTTGCGCAGAGTCATCAATGTTCCAAAGCGTGGAGTTGGAGCAAGCTCGGTTGACAAAATTGCTAATTATGCCGCTGATCACGATATATCTATGTATCAGGCTATGATGGAGCTTGAATTTATTGGACTTAGCGGTAAAGCTTATAATGGGGCTGCTGAATTCAGGGACCTAATTAAAAACTATACGCAGATGCAGGAATTCCTGTCTGTTACAGAATTAATAGAAGAGGTTATTGAAAAATCAGGGTATCGAAAATCGTTGGAAATTGAGAAGACAATTGAAGCAGAAACACGCCTGGAGAATATTGATGAGTTTTTATCTGTTACGAAAAACTTTGAAAAGGGCAGTGATGATAAGAGCTTGGTTGCCTTCCTAACAGACCTCGCTCTCGTTGCGGACATTGACCGTATGGATGAGGACGAAGCTGTGACAGATGGCGTTGTATTAATGACACTTCACTCGGCAAAAGGGCTGGAATTCCCTGCTGTATTCCTGATTGGACTTGAAGAAGGTGTCTTCCCGCATAGCCGTGCCTTAATGGAAGAAGCGGAAATGGAAGAGGAACGACGTCTTGCTTATGTTGGGATTACACGGGCTGAACGTGAATTGTTTATTACAAATGCACAGATGCGTACATTATATGGACGTACCAATCTGAATCCTGTTTCTCGCTTTATTAAAGAAATTCCACAGGATTTAATTGAACCGTTAAATCCGCCTGAAGAGCAAAGGCAGTCAAGACCTTCCTTTATGCAGTCAGGTTCAGGTACAAGAACTAGAACGGGTATAAATGGTACCGGTATTAGCAATTCAGGAGTCAATGGTGCAGCAAGACCAAAAACTGTCGGGAGATCAATGATGAATGAGTCCGGCGGAGAAAAACTTGACTGGCAGGTTGGCGATAAAGCGGCCCATGGTAAATGGGGCGTTGGTACAGTTGTCAGCGTAAAAGGAAGCGGGGACGGTTTGGAGCTGGATATTGCATTCCCATCTATGGGCATCAAACGACTCCTTGCCAAATTTGCACCAATCACAAAACAATAGTCCGCAAGAGAAACATTGAGTAGAGAGGGCTGAAAATATGGATATAAAAGAAGCGCAAAAACGAGTGGCTGAGCTTCAATCACTATTAAACCAATATGGATATGAATATTATGTTCTCGACCAGCCATCAGTTTCTGATTCTGTATATGATCAAACATACAAAGAGTTGGTGGAATTAGAGGGTCTATATCCGGAACTGCAAACTCCGGATTCACCTACTCAAAGAGTTGGTGGACAAGTTCTCGATACGTTTGCAAAAGTGGAACATATTACACCGATGCTAAGTCTTGGTAACGCCTTTAACGAAAGTGATTTGCGTGATTTTGACCGCCGAGTAAATTCAGGACTTGGTACAGACCGTTATTCTTATATATGTGAATTAAAAATAGATGGATTGGCGGTTTCCCTGCGTTATGAAGAAGGACTGTTTGTTAAAGGAGCTACAAGAGGAAATGGAACAATTGGTGAGGATATTACGGCTAATCTTAAAACCATTCGTTCCATCCCACTCCGATTGAATGAACCAGTTACATTTGAAGTACGCGGTGAGGCATATATGCCAAAGAAATCGTTTGTTTCCTTAAATGCAAAGAAGGAAGAAAATGGGGAAGAACCATTTGCCAATCCACGAAATGCAGCAGCAGGATCCTTGCGTCAGCTTGATCCGCGCATAGCTGCTTCGCGAAATTTGGATATTTTCCTTTATGGGATTGGAGAAACAGGAGAAACGGGTGTTGAATCCCATGGAGAAGGACTTGACTTTCTTCAAAAATTAGGACTGAAAACCAATCCGCATCGCAGAAGATGTGCTACGATTGAAGATGTATTAGAGTATATTGAGGAATGGTCAGCCAAAAGGCCTGAGCTTGATTATGATATTGATGGAATCGTCATCAAAGTCGATTCACTTTCTCAACAAGAGGAATTAGGATATACTGCAAAAAGTCCAAGATGGGCGATTGCTTATAAATTCCCTGCAGAGGAAGTCATCACTATTCTTCGCGATATTGAATTGACTGTCGGACGTACAGGCGTTATTACGCCAACCGCCTTATTGGACCCAGTAAGAGTAGCAGGTACAACAGTTAAACGAGCTTCACTTCATAATGAGGACCTAATCCGTGAAAAAGATATTCGTCTTGGAGACCATGTTGTCGTGAAAAAAGCTGGAGATATTATTCCAGAGGTAGTCAATGTCCTGTTTGAAAAGCGAACAGGGGAAGAAAAGGAATTTCATATGCCAACGCATTGCCCTGATTGCGGTAGTGAGCTTGTTCGTTTGGAAGGAGAGGTAGCTCTGCGCTGCATCAATCCAAAGTGTCCAGCCCAGATTAAAGAGGGGATGATTCACTTTGTTTCACGAAATGCCATGAATATTGATGGCCTGGGTGAAAAAGTTATCATTCAATTATTCGATGAATCGTTAATTAAGGATGTAGCGGACATATATAAATTGACATATGACCAGCTGATCAATTTGGAGCGTATGGGAGATAAATCAGCGAACAATCTTTTGAACGCTATTGAAGCTTCTAAGAGCAACTCGTTGGAGCGTCTTTTATTTGGACTGGGAATCCGTCATGTTGGTGCTAAGGCTGCCAGAATTCTCGCAGAAGAATTTGAAGACATGGGTCGTCTAATGTCTGCAAATGTAGCTGAATTGACAGCTATCAATGAAATTGGGGACAAAATGGCTGATGCGGTTGTGACTTATTTTAATCAGGAAGAATGCCAGCAATTGATCAATGAATTAAAAAATGCTGGGGTTAATATGCTCTATAAAGGTAAAAAGAAAAATATAGCTGAGGCTACAGATAGTTATTTTTCTGGAAAAACCATCGTACTTACAGGAAAGATGGAAAAGTACGGACGAACTGAAGCAAAAGAGTTGATTGAAGCTTTAGGTGGAACGGTAACAGGTAGCGTAAGTAAAAAGACAGATTTAGTAATAGCCGGGGAAGATGCCGGATCAAAATTAAAAAAAGCCCAGGATTTAGGAATTGAAATATGGGATGAAAGCAATTTACTGGAAGAACTGGGCAAGCAGGGATAGAGGTGTAGGGATGAAGCGTTTGATAGCAATAACCATGGTACTGGCATTAATGCTTGTAGGCTGCGCACCACAATTTGATAAGGATGAGGTAGTAGAGGATAATACCGAGAAAGATTCTAAGAAGGAGTCTTCCATTATTCCCGAATATCAAATATCCGATAATTATTATCAAACGATGCTGCCTTATCAGATAAGCAGTTCCAGAGGTCTTGTGGTTTCAAGCATTAATACGCGACTTGATTTGGAAGAGTTTGAAACAGGGCTGATGAGATTATCTCATGACCCATTCCCAACAGAGGAATATATTTTTAGAGAAGGTCAGTTATTGGACACGAAAACAATTAAAAGCTGGCTGAATCGTAAATATACAAAAGGGCAGCTGAAAGAGAACAAACTGGCTGCTGAGGACAACGTTGGCTTAAACCCTCTAGATGATGGGAAGGGTGATATTGAGGAAAGATATGAGAAAAATCCAGAATATCTTGCCCATATTTTAGAGCATGATTATCTAATCAAAACAGATGATAATAAAGTTGAGTTGGGCGGCATTTCGATAGGGCTTGCCTTTAACTCAGTATTTTATTATCAAAAGGAAAAGTACGGGGAAACGTACGAGATTAAAATTGATGAAGATAAACTGCTCGAAGAAGGTCAAAAAATTGCAGCTGAAGTTGTGAAACGAATTAGAACGATGGAGGGCGGAGAAACCGTTCCGATTATGGTTGCTTTATTTGAACAAGGAAGCAAGGATGCGGTTGTGCCTGGGAATTTTATTTCTTATACAAAAGTAGGAGAGAAAAGTAATAAGATTTCCAAATGGACTAACGTACAAGAAGAGTATTATCTATTCCCATCCAATAAAGCAACAAAGGATTTCCGTGATGATGCGACGACTTTTGCTAATTTTAAGCAGGATGTTGAAGAATACTTCCCTAATTTTAATGGAGTAATTGGGAAAGCCTTTTATGTGAATAAAGAATTGCAAAAGCTGACCATCTCTATAGATATGCAGTTTTACGGAAAAACAGAGGTTATTGGATTTACACAATATGTGGCTGGATTGGTGAAATCAAGTTTCCCTGAATATTTATCGGTGGAGACAAAAATTGCATCTTCCAATGGACAGGAATCACTCATTGTGAAAAAGGCAAATTCCAAAGAACCAGATGTATATATATATAATGAATAAACTAAGCTACCCTTTGTGGTAGCTTTTTTTGTAGATATAGATTTGTAATTAGTTTCTTGTGAAGATTTTGAATATAAATTATATTAGATGACTTACAAGCTTCCAATAGAGTAGAATAAAAAGGGGTTAGTACAGAAATATAGGGAGGGAATCAAATGGTACAAGCATATAAGCACGAACCACTTACTGATTTTTCTGTAAGCGAAAACAAAAAAGCGTTTAAGGATGCTTTGGGATTAGTAGATAGCTATCTTGGCAAGGAATATGATTTGATTATCGGTGGAGAAAGAGTATCTACAGATGATAAAATTGTTTCTATTAGCCCATCAGATAAAGAAGTAGTAGTAGGCCGCGTTTCCAAGGCAAATAAAGACCTAGCAGAAAAGGCAATGCAGGAGGCACTGAAAGCTTACAAGACTTGGAGTAAAACGAAACCTGAAGTGCGTGCAGATGTTTTATTTAAAGCAGCTGCCATTATTCGCCGCAGAAAGCATGAATTTTCTGCCATTATGGTAAGAGAAGCGGGAAAACCATGGGTTGAAGCGGATGCTGATACAGCTGAAGCGATTGATTTCCTTGAGTACTATGCTAGACAAATGTTGAAATTAAAGAATGGACAGCCGGTACAAAGCCGTCCTAATGAATATAATAGATATGACTACATACCACTGGGAGTGGGAATTATTATTTCCCCATGGAACTTCCCATTTGCGATTATGGCAGGTACATGCGTAGCAGCTGTTGTTACGGGTAATACAGTATTGCTAAAACCAGCTTCCACAACACCAGTCGTGGCTGCTAAGTTCGTAGAGGTTATGGAAGAGGCGGGTCTTCCTGCAGGTGTTATTAACTTTGTACCTGGAAGTGGAAGTGAAGTGGGAGACTATCTTGTTGATCATCCGCAAACTCGCTTTGTTAGCTTCACAGGTTCCCGTGAAGTTGGAACAAGGATTTACGAGAGAGCTTCTAAGGTACAGGAAGGCCAAATTTGGCTGAAGCGTGTAATCGCTGAAATGGGCGGTAAAGATACAATTGTTGTAGATTCAGATGCTGATCTTGAATTGGCTGCCAAGTCAATCGTTGCGTCGGCTTTTGGATTTGCCGGACAAAAATGCTCTGCTTGTTCAAGAGCTGTCATTGTAGAAGATGTGTATGATAGAGTGCTGGACAGAGCGATTGAATTAACAAAAGAACTGACTGTAGGAGATCCAACTGATTCTGCCACATTTATGGGACCAGTCGTGGATGCTTCTGCATTCAAGAAAATTACCGAGTATATTGAAATTGGCAAAAATGAGGGCCGCCTTATGACAGGCGGAGAATCGGATGATTCCAAAGGATTCTTTGTTCAACCGACCATTATAGCCGATTTGGCACCTGATGCTCGCATTATGAAAGAAGAAATTTTCGGTCCTGTTGTAGCATTCAGCAAAGCTCGTAATTTTGATGAAGCAATTGAAATTGCTAATAATACAGATTACGGATTGACTGGCGCTGTAATTACTAGAAATCGTGCACACCAAGAAAAAGCACGTGAAGATTTCCATGTCGGAAACCTATACTTTAATAGAGGCTGTACAGGTGCGATTGTCGGCTACCAACCATTTGGCGGCTTCAATATGTCCGGTACAGATTCAAAAGCAGGCGGTCCTGACTACTTAACATTGCATATGCAAGCTAAAACTACATCTGAAACCTATTAAGATATAGCTTATATTAAAGCTCCTCTCCGATTGTTTTCGGTGGGGAGCTTTTTTATTAATAGGGGTAATAAGAGTCTATTAACATGAAAAAATGAATGAGAAGGAATCAACCGACTTTTTAACAAACTAGCAAAAATGTAAGCTTTCGAGTTTCCTAGTAAGAAAACAAAGGCTTTTAATTGAAATATGAGCGAAAGAGCACTTTATTGAGCGAATTTTAGCAGGAATTGAACGGACACTTTTTGGCCCCCTTATTCATTTGGACACAGAAACTTATGAGCTTTTATTGAGCTGAAATAGACCCTAATGAGTGATAATTATAGATTTTGAGCGATTGTTACGTTGATTGGAGCGAGATGAATCAGTCGTCCTATATTCCAGATTAAGCTACGAACATCAAAATATTTTATTGTCTATGAAATCCATACTATACCTATTATCTCTAATAGTACATTTCTCCTTAGTTTGTAAGGTGTTTTGCCCTATTTTATAAAATATGAAAAATTTTACTGCAAAATAGTTTGCAAAAACCACAAACTGTTATATAATACAAAATATAATAAATTTTCTGTTTTATAACAAAACATACAGGTAAAGGAAGTGGATGTCTTACATGGCAGTACAAACAAATGGAATCAATATTCTTGGAAAAATGGAGAATGGTTTTGATGAAATATTGACTCCGGAAGCTATTGAATTCATTGAGAATCTGGAAAGGCACTTTGGATCAAGGCGAAAGGAATTGCTTGAGCAGCGTACCAGACGTCAAGAAGAAATCGATAATGGTAAACTTCCAGATTTTTTGCCGGAGACAAAAAGTGTTCGTGAAGGTGATTGGACAATTGCACCTTTACCACAGGACCTACAGGATAGAAGAGTTGAAATTACAGGTCCTGTTGATCGAAAAATGGTGATTAATGCTTTAAATTCAGGCGCTAAATGCTTTATGGCTGATTTTGAAGACGCCAACTCCCCAACATGGAAAAACAATATCGAAGGCCATATTAATCTCCGCGATGCTGTAAACCGTACAATTACTTTTGAAAATCCAAACGGTAAAAAATATAAATTAAACGAAGAAACTGCTGTTCTCATCATTCGACCAAGAGGTTTTCATTTGGAAGAAAAAAATGTCACGTTGGAAGGACAGCCGATCTCCGGTGGACTTTTTGACTTTGGACTTTACTTGTTCCATAATGCAAAGACCTTACTCGAAAATGGAAGCGGTCCCTACTTTTACTTGCCTAAAATAGAGAGTCATCTGGAAGCGCGCTTATGGAATGACGTCTTCGTTTATGCACAAAATCACCTAGGTATTCCACAAGGCTCCATTAAAGCAACTGTCCTCATTGAAACCATCCTTGCAGCATTTGAAATGGATGAAATTCTGTATGAATTGAAGGATCATTCAGCCGGTTTAAACTGTGGAAGATGGGATTATATTTTCAGCTATCTGAAGAAATTCAGAAACCATGATTCTATCATTCTACCGGATCGATCTGTTGTCACAATGGCTGTGCCATTCATGTCTGCCTATTCCCAGTTGGCCATTAAAACCTGCCATAAACGGAATGCACCAGCTATTGGGGGCATGGCTGCGCAAATCCCAGTTAAAAATGATGAAAAAGCAAATGAAGAGGCCTTTGCCAAGGTAAAAGCTGATAAGGAACGCGAAGCGAAAAATGGCCATGATGGAACATGGGTCGCCCATCCTGCTCTTGTACCAGTGGCAAAGGAAGTATTTGACCACTATATGCCGAACCCGAACCAAATAGATAAAAAGCGTGACGATGTCCAGGTTAAAGCAACTGATCTCCTCGAGGTGCCGGAGGGCTCTATCACAGAGCAGGGTGTTCGGACTAATATTAATGTTGGAATTCAATATATTGAATCCTGGCTTAATGGAAGAGGGGCAGCTCCGATTAATAATCTGATGGAGGATGCAGCGACTGCTGAAATCTCCCGAGCTCAAGTGTGGCAATGGGTACGTCATCCTAGTGGAGTATTGGATGATGGACGCAAGATTGATCTGGAGATGTACAAAACATTAAAAGAAGAAGAGCTTGAAAAGATTAAACAGGATCTTGGTGAAGAGCGTTTTACGAATGGACGTTTCACCGAAGCAGCAGAGCTTTTTGATAAATTGATTATCAGCGATGAGTATTATGACTTCTTGACTTTACCTGCCTACGAAATTCTATAAAACAAATCATTAGGTTTCATATAAAAGGAGGAAGTACAAAAGATGAGAGAAGAACTGATTAAACAAATAGAGGCTGAGTGGAAAGATGAAAGATGGGAAGGAATTGAACGTTCTTATACAGCAGAAGATGTATTGAAACTGCGTGGTTCTATGCAAATTGAACATACTTTAGCAAGAAGAGGTTCTGAAAAGCTCTGGAATTACCTTAAAACAGAGGATTATATTAATGCGCTAGGTGCATTAACAGGTAATCAGGCTGTCCAACAGGTGAAAGCAGGATTAAAAGCGATTTACTTAAGCGGATGGCAAGTTGCTGCAGATGCGAATCTATCCGGCAATATGTATCCTGACCAATCTTTATATCCAGCCAATAGCGTACCGGCTGTCGTAAAACGTATTAATCAGGCGCTTCAACGTGCGGATCAAATTCATTATTCAGAAGGCAAAGAAGATGTCGATTGGTTCCAACCGATTGTTGCTGACGCTGAAGCAGGCTTTGGTGGTCAGTTGAATTGTTTCGAACTGATGAAAGGTATGATTGAAGCAGGTGCAGCAGGTGTTCACTTTGAAGATCAGCTTTCTTCTGAAAAGAAATGCGGCCACTTGGGCGGTAAAGTACTTCTTCCAACGCAAACAGCAGTAAGAAACCTAATTGCAGCTCGTCTTGCTGCAGATGTAATGGGCGTTCCAACTATTCTGATTGCCCGTACGGATGCGGATGCAGCTGACTTAATCACAAGTGATATTGATCCTACGGATAAGGAATTTATTACAGGTGAAAGAACTCCTGAAGGATTCTATCGTACGAAAGCAGGCATTGATCAAGCAATCGCACGGGGACTTTCTTATGCACCATACGCAGATTTAATCTGGTGTGAAACATCTGAGCCAAATCTTGAGGATGCGAAGAAATTTGCCGATGCTATCCATGAAAAATATCCAAATAAAATGTTAGCCTATAACTGTTCGCCATCCTTCAACTGGAAGAAGAAATTGGATGATGAAACTATTGCAACCTTCCAAAAAGAAATAGCGAAAATGGGCTACAAATTCCAATTCGTTACACTTGCCGGATTCCATGCCCTGAATCATAGCATGTTTGAATTAGCAAGAGGATACAAAGAGCGCGGAATGGCTGCCTATTCTGAGCTGCAACAGAATGAATTTGCAAGCGAACAATATGGCTACACAGCAACAAGACACCAACGTGAAGTAGGAACTGGCTATTTTGATGAAGTGGCACAGGTTATTACCGGAGGAACTTCTTCTACAACGGCCCTGAAAGGATCTACGGAAGAAGAACAATTCCAGGAAGCCTAATATACAAATAAACAATGGGAAAAGGAATCTGAGATTTATTCAGATTCCTTTTTTTATCTGGAGAATGAAACTTCATTCTATTTAAATAACTAAATTATTTTCGGGATATTCTGCTGACAAAAAAACAGGTCATGGGTGAAAAAAGGTTAAGTTCTATTTCGGGCCTTTGAAAGAAATGTATAAGTTGCTGGTCAAAAAAGGTAGATTGATTCATAAAAAGGGTGTGGTGTGTAGTATTTTATCAATAATTGAGATTAGGGGATTTATCAAATCATGACAAACTTTTCCCGGGCAATAATTCGGTGAGCAGAGGAATAATTCCATCTTTCTTTATTTAATTGACTATAAGCTAGTTTCTGTGGTTAATTCCGATTGCTTTAACGCGCGAAAGTTTGGTATTATCATAATAATTGTATTTGGAGCACGTAGCAAAATGGAGGTGTATGAAATGACTCGCATTTCAAAAGAAGAAGTAAAGCATGTTGCTAATTTGGCAAGATTAGCTATTACAGAAGAAGAAACTGAAAAGTTACAAAAACAGTTGGATTCAATTATTACGTTTGCTGAACAATTGAATGAGTTAGATACTGAAAATATCGAACCTACTACACATGTTTTACATATGAAGAATGTCTTGAGAGAAGACAAGGCATCTAAAGGATTGCCTAGGGAAGAAGTACTGAAAAATGCTCCTGACCATCAAGATGGACAAATACGTGTACCGGGAATAATGGAGTAGTCAGGGAGGGGAAATCATGTCTTTATTTGATCGTAAAATAGCGGACTTGCATGAGTCGCTTCGTAAAAAGGAATTATCAGTAACAGATCTAGTTTCAGAATCATTTTCTAAAATAAAAAAAGTTGAAGACAATGTAAATGCATTTCTAACATTAAATGAGGAAAATGCATACAAAGAAGCTGAAAAACTGGATGAACAGCTAGTTTCCGGAGAAATCGGCGGTCCTTTATTTGGAATGCCAATTGGAATTAAAGATAATATTGTGACTAAGAATCTTCGCACGACCTGTGCCAGCAAGATCTTGGACAATTTTAACCCAATTTATGATGCAACAGTTGTAGAAAAGTTAAAACAAGAGCAAACCATCACAATTGGTAAGTTGAACATGGATGAATTCGCAATGGGTTCTTCCACAGAAAATTCAGGTTACAAAAAAACAGCTAATCCTTGGGATTTAGAACGAGTACCTGGAGGTTCTTCAGGTGGATCAGCGGCTGCGGTTGCAGCTGGTGAAGTCCCATTTAGCTTGGGATCGGATACAGGCGGTTCCATCCGTCAACCAGCTTCATTCTGCGGGGTTGTAGGGATGAAGCCGACATACGGACGTGTATCCCGTTATGGTTTAGTGGCGTTTGCTTCTTCATTGGACCAAATTGGGCCAATCACGCGTAATGTAGAGGATAATGCCTATTTATTAAATGCCATAGCCGGACTGGATCCAATGGACGGAACTTCAGCGCATATTGAGGTGCCAGATTTTACAAAGGCATTAACCGGTGATGTAAAGGGGCTTAGGATTGCAGTACCGAAAGAATATCTTGGCGAAGGCGTGACTGAGGAAGTACGTCAGTCAGTACTGGATTCATTGGCAGTTCTGGAGAAATTGGGAGCTACACATGAAGAGGTATCTCTGCCGCATTCTAAATATGCTCTGTCAGCGTATTATTTATTGTCTTCTTCTGAAGCATCTGCAAACCTTTCTCGTTTTGACGGTGTTCGTTATGGACACAGAACGGAAAATCCACAAAACTTACTCGAAATGTATAAGCAATCGAGAGCTGAGGGCTTTGGGGATGAAGTAAAAAGACGGATTATGCTTGGTACCTTTGCATTAAGCTCCGGTTACTATGATGCATACTACAAAAAAGCACAAAAAGTACGTACATTAATTAAACAGGATTTCGAAAACGTATTTGATCAGTATGATGTCATTGTAGGACCAACTACACCAACACCTGCATTTAAATTAGGTGAAAACACAAATGATCCGATGACGATGTATATGAATGATATTTTAACCATTCCTGTTAATCTTGCTGGAGTGCCGGGAATTTCCGTTCCTAATGGATTTAGTAAAGGTTTACCGCTTGGTTTGCAAATCATCGGGAAGCATTTTGACGAAAGCACGGTTTATAAAGTTGCTCATGCTTTTGAACAGGCGACAGATTTTCATAAACAAAAACCGTCTCTACAGGAGGTGGAGTAAATGAAATACGAAACAGTCATAGGGCTTGAGGTCCATGTTGAATTAAAAACAGAGTCCAAAATATTCTCATCCTCTCCGAACCAATTTGGAGCGGAGCCTAATACGAATACATCTGTCATTGATCTTGGATACCCAGGTGTATTGCCGGTATTAAACAAAAAAGCAGTCGAATTTGCGATGAAGGCAGCAATGGCACTGAACTGTGAAGTAGCGACTGATACAAAATTTGATCGTAAAAACTATTTCTATCCGGATAACCCGAAGGCTTATCAAATTTCACAGTTTGATAAACCGATTGGTGAAAATGGTTGGATTGAAATTGAGGTAAATGGTGAGAAGAAAAGAATCGGAATTACTCGTCTTCATTTAGAAGAAGATGCTGGGAAATTGACACATACTGCTGATGGCTATTCCTTGTGTGATTATAACAGGCAGGGAACACCGCTTATCGAGATTGTTTCTGAGCCGGATATCCGTACACCGCAGGAAGCTTATGCATACCTCGATAAACTAAAAACCATTATTCAGTACACAGGTGTGTCCGATTGTAAGATGGAAGAAGGAAGCTTACGCTGTGATGCGAATATTTCCTTACGCCCATATGGTCAGGAAGAGTTCGGTACGAAGACGGAATTGAAGAACTTAAACTCCTTCAACTTTGTTCGTAAAGGACTTGAGTTTGAACAACAAAGACAAGCCGAAGTACTTAATGAAGGCGGAGAAATCCAGCAGGAAACTCGCAGATTTGATGAAGCAACTGGGGAAACTCTTTTAATGCGTGTTAAAGAAGGTTCTGATGATTATCGTTATTTCCCTGAACCGGATTTAGTTGAATTATATATCGATGATGAATGGAAAAACCGTGTGCGTGCAGAGATTCCTGAATTGCCGGATGCACGAATCAAGCGTTATACAGAAGAGTTCGGACTGCCGGCATATGATGCGGGTGTGCTAACTGTAACAAGAGAAACAGCCGATTTCTTTGAAGCAACAACAGCTGCCGGGGCAGAACCTAAGCAGGCTTCCAACTGGATTATGGGTGAGCTTTCAGCTTACTTAAAAACATCTCAAAAAGAACTGCATGACACGGTTCTTACTCCAGATGGACTAGCGGGATTAATCAAGTTGATTACGGATGGTACAATCTCTTCGAAAATTGCTAAAACTGTATTTAAAGAATTAGTGGAGCATGGAGGAAATCCTGAAACGATTGTGAAGGAAAAAGGTCTTGTGCAGATTTCTGACGAGGGTGCCTTACGTACAATCGTCACAGAGATATTGGATAAGAATCCTCAATCTATTGATGACTTTAAAAATGGTAAGCAAAAAGCGGTTGGATTCCTTGTTGGACAAATGATGAAAGCAACAAAAGGCCAAGCCAACCCGCAAATGGTCAATAAATTGATTATGGAAGAGCTTCAAAAAAGATAAATGAAAACTGAAAGCCTCCCTCATGTATGGGGGCTTTTTAAGTATCACTGGAAAGTCGACAGTCTTTGTCGGCTTTTTTTTAGGTTCCTCTCTGTCGGAATGTTTGATATGGTAGATATATACATATTTTCAGATTAGTCAGTTATTTAGGTATCAACAACTTTGATAAGGATAGGTTTTTTTGATAAATAGATAGAATATACATAATAGAGAGAAGGGGTGAAGAAATTGAGGCAAGAAAAGATGGTGAAAACAAGTTACCTGATTGGACTGCTCTTTGGGTTGAGTGCGATTATTTATTTTTTTGCGGCCAACTGGGGAGGAATGGACCGCTATGTGAAAATAGCATTAATCGTAATATTAATGCTTTTCTTTTACGTAGTAAGCTATGGATTTTCAAAATGGAAGCAGCATCAGCAGGAGGTGGGAGCCTGGATATTCTGGGGAGGATCAATCGCTTTTGGAGTAGCGGTAGCACTTTTGGGGCAGGTATATAATTCACACGCTGATAGCTATACATTATTTTTAGTCTGGCTAATTCCCTCTGTTCTGTTAGCTGTGTTTACCCATTATCCGATATTTTTTGTTCAATCCTACATACTTTTGAATATAACAGTATACACGTATTTCTTTCCTTTAAATAGCTGGATAGAAAGGGGTGATACAGAGCACACATTGATTCTGCTGGGAATCATTATCTTAAACATTGCTTGTCTGTATGGTTTCTCAAAAAGAGGACCATGGCTTATTTCTTATTTATCCAGCGTCTGGATTCAGTTATTATCTATTGAACTGACTATCCGATGGACATCTATCTATTTATTTAATGAGGAGCATGCTTTTTCTTATGTCGGGATTGTTGCCTATCTGGCAGTTGCCCTCATTTCAGGCTGGATTTTCTATGACTATATGAATAAGAGACAGAATAAAGTGATTACTGTCATTATTTCTTTAGGAATTGCCATTAATCTTATTGCGCAATTTCTCATGGTTTCCTCATGGATAAATGGCTTCTTAGCTTATTTTGTTGGGTTACTTATTGCAGTCACTCTCATTATTTTTGGCTCTAAATGGCTGGCTAAACTCACTGCTTCCAAAACAAACGATAAAAATAACTTTCTCCCAACGCTTATTAAGCTAGTCTTTGTTTTCCTGGCAGTTTTACTTTTATCCTCCTCTTTAATCGGTATGCTTTATTTGTTTGGATTAGGAGAGGATATCGTGTGGTTAATGGTGAGTATGGTTATTCTCGTTCCGATTGGCAGTCATATTGCCAGGGAGCATTCTATTCTTCGATACACATTGATATTGACGGGGTTGCTTATTTCATCTTCGATTCTGTGGTATCACTCAAGCGTTGTTCTAATCATTTATTTACTCCTGATTGGCTATACAACCTGGCGTGAAAGAGAGAGAATCATATACCCATTGGGTTTAAGTGGAACGATTTATGGATTTGTACTCCTGCTTTATGAATTATTCTCAGGGATATCCGGTGAACTGGTCGTCATTCTATTGATTGCATTAACCTTTGGACTATACTTCTGGCTAAAAAATCCGTATACAAAAGGATGGAACCTGGTTGCAATTCTGACACTTTGGCTCATTCTGACATTTTCCTCAGAAAACAGTGTACTTTACTACCTTTACAATTTCAGTTATCTTTTCTTCCTGGTTTATTTTACGTATCGTGTTATGCATAAAAGAAATCACTGGCTAGAGTATGCTGCTGTTTTTTATCTGATCGGCTACCTCGGTTATAAATACTATGATTTATTTTGGACACTGCTCCATAAGTCGATTACCTTTGCAATTGTAGGAGCAATATTCTTCTCTATAGCGATTTATCTGGATAAGAAAACAGAAAGAAACAATAGCAGGGGGCGATTCGAATTTGTTTTGCGCAGTGTACGTAAATGGGTACCAATTGTATTCGTTCAGCTAATCATCCTGTTCGTAATTATTTTTCAGAAGGAAACAATCCTGCAGAATGGGACTGACATTGTCTTGAAGGTAGAGCCAGTTGACCCGCGTTCTATTTTGCAGGGGGATTATGTACAATTAACCTATAATATTAGCCAGATAGATTCCGATGAACGTTATGACCGTGTATATGTGCTTGTTGAAAAGGATTCAAACGGGATTTATCAGATTAAAGAGATATATGATACTATAGAAGAAGCGAAAAAAGAAAAATCAGATGACCATCAAGTGATTATTACAGGAAAAGCAAATGGAAATACGATTACCTATGGCATTGAGAATTTTTTCATTGAAGAAGGCACGGGGATAGAAGTAGAACAGGTTGCTAAATATGCAAATATAAAGGTCGGCAGTAATGGGGATGCCATTTTGATCAGCGTGTCATCAAATATACCCGAAGATAAGTAAAATTAGCAATTGTTTTATCACGGATGTATAATAGTAGAGGTATTTTTTTAACAGATATATTAACTCCGAATTTGTAATATAGGATGATGATTGATTATGAAAAAGGCAAGGATAATATACAATCCTACCTCCGGGAAAGAAGCGTTTAAAAGACAGTTACCTGAGGTTTTGGAAATTTTAGAGAAGGCTGGATATGAAGCTTCCTGTCATGCAACTACTGGAGCGGGCGATGCGACAAGAGCGGCACAAATTGCTGTGGAAAGGCGCTATGACGTGGTTATTGCAGCTGGTGGAGATGGAACGATATACGAAGTGGTAAATGGGTTGGCCGAACAGGAATACCGACCTAAATTGGGAATTATCCCAGTAGGGACCACAAATGATTTTGCTCGCGCCTTACGTATATCAACGAAATCGATACTTGAAGCTGCTGAAACGATTGCAGAAGGGCTTACGATTCCAATTGATATTGGAAAAATGGATAATCGTTATTTCATTAATATAGCAGCTGGTGGACGCTTAACCGAGCTTTCATATGAAGTGCCGAGCAAGCTGAAAACCAGACTGGGACAGCTGGCATATTATATGAAAGGATTGGAAATGTTGCTGCCGTCTCTTAAGGCAACTCAGATGTCAATCGAGTATGACGGCAAACTATTTGAAGGTGATGCGATGCTATTCCTTGTTGCCAACACAAACTCAGTTGGTGGTTTTGAAAGGTTGGCACCAGATGCTTCCCTCAATGATGGTATGTTTACACTGTTAATTTTAAAGAAAATTAACCTGCCAGATTTTGTACGAATCGCAGCGTTAGCTTTACGCGGAGAGCATATTCATGACCCATCCGTGATTTATGTGAAGGCGAACCGCATTAAAGTGCATTCATCTGAAAAGCTGCAGTTAAATTTAGATGGAGAGTTTGGCGGTTTGGCACCTGCGGAATTTGTTAACCTCTATCGTCATTTGGATGTATTCGTGCCGGAAGGCGTACACGAAAAGCAGAAAATAACAGATCGGCATATACTTGTTTCTGACGATGCTGTATTTGATAAGCCAGATTTAGACCAACTTCTTTAAGAGGTTGGTTTTTTTATCCCGTTCAAGCTGGTGCTAACACCTCCATTAAACGTAAGCAGAAGTATAAATTGGAGGATAAGCGTCAGCAAGAACCCGACAGGTTCAACTAATCCGAAAGAGGAGCTGGATGAAAACCCATTTAACAAAGTTTCACTTAATGGTAAAATCCATGGATTATCTGTCTGTCCTGTTTTATGATACAATCATGAGTACTCAATAAAAAATCGAGGTTAGCAAAGAATGACTGAAAAGAAAAAAGCGCCAATTCAAAAAAATGATTATATAGATGTTGTATTTGAGGATCTGACTCATGAAGGCTCCGGAGTTGCAAAGGTAGAAGGATATCCTATTTTTGTTCCGTTTGGTTTACCGGGAGAAAAAGCTCGTATTAAAGTGACCAAAATTAATAAAGGCTATGCCTTTGGCCGCTTGATGGAGCTTGTGGAAGAAAGTCCTGACAGAATAGAGCCACCGTGTCCGATTTATCGCCAATGCGGCGGCTGTCAGCTTCAGCATTTATCCTATGAAGGCCAGCTGAAGGCAAAGGAAAAAATGGTTCGGGAAATTATGGCGAGAATCGGAAAACTGCCTGATGTACCGGTCCATCCAGTACTTGGTATGGAGCAGCCATGGAACTATCGTAATAAAGCCCAGGTACCTGTTGGAGAAATGGAAGGTGGTCTGGTTGCCGGCTTTTATGCTAAACGTTCCCATGAAATTATTAATATGGATGAATGTCTAATCCAGGTGACTGAAAATGACGATACTATCAGGACCGTAAAAATGATTTGCGAAAAGTATCGTATCCGTGCCTATGATGAACGAAATCATAAAGGATTGCTTCGTCATATTATGGTACGTCATGGACAGGTTACTGGTGAAATTATGGTCGTACTTGTAACAAGAACACCTGAGCTTCCGCATGCTAGAGAAATCATTAAAGAGATTATTGATGCAGTTCCTGGTGTGAAATCCATTATTCAGAATGTGAATTCCTTGAAAACAAACGTTATTCTCGGGTCGAAAACAACTGTATTATGGGGAGCGGAAGTAATCTATGATTATATCGGTGATGTTAAATTTGCCATCTCTCCGCGCTCCTTCTATCAAGTGAATCCTACGCAGACGAAGGTTCTCTATGATAAGACGCTGGAGTATGCGAACCTATCAGGCAACGAAACGGTTATTGATGCTTATTGCGGAATCGGTACAATTTCCTTGTTTTTAGCACAAAAGGCGAAAAAGGTATATGGAGTCGAAATCGTCCCAGAAGCAATCGAAGACGCCAAAAAGAATGCAGAGCTAAACGGCATAACCAATGTCGACTTTGCAGTAGGCAGTGCTGAAACTGTCATCCCGGCCTGGTACGAAGAAGGCATCACAGCAGACGTATTAGTTGTTGATCCACCACGTAAAGGCTGTGACGAAAATCTCTTAAACACCATCGCAGAAATGAAGCCGAAAAAAGTCGTCTATGTCTCCTGCAACCCAGCGACATTAGCGCGTGACTTAATGTATTTGGAGGAGCATGGCTATCAAACGGTGGAAGTACAGCCTGTGGATATGTTCCCGCAGACAATGCACGTGGAGTGTATCTCGCAACTCATTTTAAAATAAGGCAGTAAGCCCTCTAAATTGGGGGCACTGCCTTTTATGTTTCTTGTAAAGGATTTACGAAATTATACTTAATCCGAATTTCTCCACCAGTGTTACAAGTGATTTTTTCTACTAAAGTGTGTAGGACCTGTGGAGTTAATTCTTTAAGTGATAGAAATTCCCTTAACTTATTAGCTATTTCGAGGGTGTAATTTTCCTCGGAACATTCATTAAGGTTCTCTAATAGTGTAGCTTTAGAGACTCCTAAATCCTCTATGTTTGTTTCGGTTAATTTTTTGAAGTCCATTAACTCATCCTTGGTAATGATACCTTCGGTATACAAATTGACATAATTCAATTTGTTTTGTCGTTGGTTATTAATTTGTGTTTCAACCTTTTGCAACTCATTTTGTAATTGCCGTTTCTTGCTGTTTAATTTATCAAGTAAATCCTTCAAATATGACTCTTCCTGAAAGGAATGAAATAGTGTTTGAAGATCCTCTTGGATTATATGTGCAAGATCTTTTTCTCGAACAACGGTCTTATTTTGGCAGAATGTATCTCCGTGTTTAATGTTTCCACCGCATCGATAGCCTTTTTGGTTAGCTTTAAACCACATACCTTTTTGACAATCTTCACAGAATAATGTGTTAGTGAAGAGGTGTTTTTGTGGGGCAGTAGATATTCGAGTACGGCTTTTCATCATTTTCTGGACTGCTTGAAAGGTTTCTCTTGATAGATTATGCAAGGAAGAGAGCATATACAATAAGAGGCTAAAAGGTTTACCGAAACTATTAGGGCGTTAATCTATGTGATCTGACCCAAGAAAGTTAGACACAAAAAATTAAGCAGCTTCTAAGATCTGAGTCCGGTATTCAACTGGACTTAG
>NZ_JBZCPQ010000016.1:0-42974 GCF_058267535.1 Pradoshia sp. Z5_111 | reverse complement strand
GGAAGTTAAGCTCTTCAGCGCCGATGGTAGTTGGGACGCGAGTCCCTGTGAGAGTAGGACGTTGCCGGGCAATACAGAAACCAGTTCAGTTTATGAGCTGGTTTTTTTGTGCGGTTTTTTAGGGGTCAAGAGAGATCATGGATACTTGTTAGGGCTGGATGGATGAGGACTCGGGAGAGATTAGACTTGTCGTCAAGGGGACTACCCTAACGACGTGCGAAAGCTATGAGACAGCTGCGCTATTTTGAGTCTATCCAATACCTATGGTAAATCTATGCCCAGTCTACACCCGGGTAAAGTTACATGGAAGGTAGGAGAAGTGTGCGGGAAAGTAAAACTATCCTCGACCTATGAAGCACCTATGCCGGACCTATACCCGGGTAAAGGTGGCTGAAAGGTAGGTGAAGTGTGGAGGAAAGCAGCTATCCCCCGCCTATGAGCTACCTATGCCTGATCTATACCGGGGTAAAGGTGCTTCATAGGTGTGTGAAGTATGGAGGAAAGCAGCTATCCCCCACCTATGAGCTACCTATGCCTGATCTATACCGGGGTAAAGGTGCCTGAAAGGTGTGTGAAGTATGGAGGAAAGCAGCTATGCTCCACCTATGAGGCAGCTATGCCCGACCTATCACCTACCCACTCCCCACTTATCCCCGGAGTAAAGATACGACAAATACCAATGGTATGCCTTTACCACGGATTAGGTAATTAAAGCTACAAATAGTTGAGCCAGGCCAATTTCAAGAAACGCACCCTAGGATTTTGCTACAACATACCACCCATGAATTGCAAAGGTTTCTATATGAATTATTCCTCAAAGATATTTATATGTTGGACATTTTGAAAGACATACAACGAAATTCAGATATGGGCATACAATGATATATGAATTTTAAATATTGTATACAATTTGAGGCCGGGGGCGATACTAAGAGGTATGGAGGTGTAGTAAATGGCCAACTGCGAGCGTGAAACAAATAATCATCTTGAAGAAGAATGTGCAATCTGTGAATCGACGAAAAAAAAGGGAATGCATCTATATAATATTTTTATTTGCTCGGAATGTGAGGATGTGTTAATTCATACAGAAACAAATGACCCTTTGTATAATGAACATGTAGAGAAGTTGAAAAAAATGAACATTTCCAGTATTTACTCATAAAACTTGAATACCGATATACTCCATCCTTATAATATAGTCAGCTGGCCCCTTCAACCGGAAGGAGCCTTTTTATTTGTTGGAAGAGGAGGCGTGTATGAGTGGGGGAAAAAGTAATTAAAGTACCAATATTAGATATGCTGGAGAAACACCGAAATAAGAAGTCCATATCCATGCATGTTCCAGGCCATAAAAATGGTGTTGTTCTGCCTATTGAAGCGCCTCAGAGTTTTAGTTCAGTCCTGTCATGGGATGTGACAGAACTTGCAGGATTAGATGATCTACATGAACCAGAAGAAGGTATTAAAGAGGCTGAAGTATTATTAGCGAAGTTTTATCAGACTAAAAAAAGTTACTTTCTTGTGAATGGAACCACTGTCGGTAATCTTGCGATGATCTTGGCTAGTATTGAGCCTGGAGATAAGGTACTTGTACAAAGGAATTGCCATAAATCCGTGATGAATGGATTAAAACTAGCTAAAGCTAACCCAGTATTTCTGACGCCGGTTATAGAATCTGGTATTTCAATTGGTGTTCCATATGAAACAATTTATAATAGTTTGAATGATCATTTGGATGTGAAAGCAATTATTCTTACATATCCTAATTATTATGGGTTGGGAGCAGATCTGGCATCTTTCATTAAGCAAGCTCATGAAAAGGGTATTCTAGTTTTAGTTGATGAAGCACACGGTGCCCACTTTGCGGCTGGTTCTCCTTTTCCACCATCAGCTGTCAGTATGGGAGCAGATATAGTTGTTCACTCAGCTCACAAAACACTGCCTGCGATGACAATGGGCTCCTATTTACATATAAACAGTGAATTGGTAAACCAATATCGTGTAGAAGAGTACTTAAGAGTGCTGCAATCAAGCAGCCCATCTTATCCAATTATGTTGTCTCTTGATTTAGCGAGAGCTTATTTAGAGAGCTATTCTGAAAAGGATAAGGAATATTTAATCGAACAAATTATGTCTTTTAAACAGTATTTACGGAAGCATGAGGAACTGTGCATTTTCGAATCAGAAAACAGCGATATTCAGGATCCATTAAAGCTTGTTCTCTATCATAAAAATGGACTATCAGGCTTTGAATTGCAAAAATTAATGGAGCGAGCAGGCATTTATTCAGAGCTCGCAGATGAGCGGCATGTATTGCTTGTTCTGCCTTTATTAAAGAAGGATCAACCATATTCTTTTGAGGAGATCATACAAAGGCTAGAAAGGATAAATTGGATTACAGGAGAACGAACACTGGTAAGCCTGGCCAGTAATCCACCGAAGAATGATCAACAACATATAGAGACTGTCTTGGCAATGTCTTATGAGGAAATGGATAGAATGCCGCGGAAAAGAATTTCTCTTGCTCATGCCTGTGGAGAAATCTCAGCAGAAACGATTATTCCATATCCTCCTGGTGTTCCGCTCATTCAAAAGGGAGAGATTATTACCTATGACATGGTTCAGGCATGCACATCTTTACTAAATCAGGGGGCTAAAATCCAAGGAGGAGTTTATTTAAAGCAACAGCAAATTGAGGTCTTTGCGTAAGTCACATATGATATACTATCTAGTAGTTACAATATTGGAGGTTACTGCCTTGAAACGTGGAGTTTTTATATCTGTAGAGGGTCCTGAAGGGGCTGGGAAAACGACCGTACTAGCAAAAGTGGGAGAGCAGCTTGAAAAGGAAGGCTACTCAATTGTACTGACAAGAGAACCTGGTGGAATTCCTATAGCAGAACAGATCCGACAGGTCATCTTAAATCCTGATCATACTGAAATGGATTCCAGGACAGAAGCACTGTTATATGCAGCAGCGCGCAGACAGCATCTTATGGAGAAGGTGGTACCTGCATTAGATAAAGGCTGTATTGTCTTATGTGATCGCTTTGTAGATAGCTCATTAGCTTATCAGGGGTATGCAAGAGGTCTTGGGATAGAGGAAGTCAGAGAGATCAATCGCTTTGCTATACAGGATACCATGCCAGAACTTACATTGTTCTTTATGATTGATCCTGAAATTGGCTTGAAGAGAATTGAAAATCATAAAAGTCGGGAAATAAATCGTTTGGATCTTGAGAAGCTCAATTTCCACCAAAAAGTATACGAGGGCTATCAACTATTAATAAAAAATGAACCTGATAGAATAAAGGTAATTGATGCAAATCAAAGCTTTGAAGAAGTTTATCAAGAAACTCTTCAACAAATTCGGACATATATTGACAGGAGACCTTAAGGCAAATGCTTTAAGGTTTTATATTTATCACTTGAATTGCTTTATGGTTACAGAATAACTGGTATAATGGATAAGTAAAGCTTAAATACGCACCGCCATTTTTTCTTTATAATCCTTATGGGAGGTTTTAGCCATGAAACTTATAATAGCAGTAGTACAAGATAAAGATAGTACTAAATTATTAGGTGATTTGGTCGACAATAACTTCCGAGCAACTAAGTTGGCCACAACTGGAGGATTTTTAAAATCCGGTAATACTACTTTTTTGATAGGTACCGAGGAATTAAGGGTGAATAAGGCTCTTGAAATCATAAAGAAGAACTGCAAATCCAGAGAGCAGTTTGTAGCACCAGTTACTCCAATGGGTGGTAATACAGACTCTTATGTACCTTATCCAGTAGAGGTTGAGGTAGGAGGAGCAACAGTTTTTGTAATGCCGGTAGATAAGTTTTACCAATTTTAACAATTGTTACAGTCAGTGAGGATTGAGAGGAAATAAGCATGATAAACACGTGGGATCAATTAGCCAATCAACAACCAAGAGTATCAACAATGCTCAAAAATAGCCTAATGAAGAATCGTGTGGCCCATGCTTATCTTTTTGAAGGAGAGCGTGGTACCGGTAAAAAGGATACAAGTATTCTTCTGGCTAAATCTTTATTTTGCCTTAACCGAGAAGACGGTTTTCTTCCCTGTGAGGAATGTACAAATTGTAAAAAAATTGACCATAAAAACCATGCGGATGTCCATGTTATTGAACCGGATGGTTTATCGATAAAAAAGGAACAAATTCGATTGCTTCATGAGGAGTTTCAAAAGAAGGCAGTTGAGTCATCACAAAAAGTATACATTATTACGCATGCACATAAAATGACTGCTTCTGCGGCTAATAGTTTATTGAAATTTTTAGAAGAACCTCATGCAGGGACAACAATTATTTTGCTTACAGATCAAATTCACCGCATGCTTTCAACCATCCTATCCCGTTGCCAAACGTTATCCTTTATGCCGTTAAATCCCAAGGAATTAAGTAAGCAGTTAATACAGGCAGGAGTACCTGTCACGAAGGCTCCCTTGATTGCGAGTTTGACGAATAGTGTCGAGGAAGGTTTGTCGTTAAATGAGGATGAGTGGTTTGCACAAGCTCAAAAAATAGTGGTAAAATTATTTGAAGCAATGAAAAATCCTGTGGATGGTATTATGGTCATTCAGGAGAGTTGGCTTTCGCATTTTAAAGAAAGAGAACAGACAGAAATAGGCTTAATGCTCCTATTGAATATATATCGTGATCTCCTTTATATACAGCTGGATAAGCCGGAAGAGATTGTATACAAAGATATGGAGGAAAGGCTTCGCCAATTGGCCATTCAGCATTCCCAAAAAAAATTGGCGTATCAAATGAATCAAATATTAGAGTCAAAACGAAAAATTTCGGCTAATATAAACCCACAGCTGTTAATGGAGCAGCTTGTGCTTAACCTTCAGGAGGGGTTTACACTTGTATGATGTTGTAGGAGTCCGCTTTAAAAAGGCGGGTAAAATATATTATTTTGACCCAGGTGATTTGGAAATAGCCAAGGATGAATACATCATAGTTGAGACAGTACGCGGAGTTGAGTTTGGAAAAGCTGTTATACCTAGAAAGCAGGTTGGGGAAAATGATGTAGTTCTGCCCCTGAAAAAAGTTATTCGAATAGCTGATGAAAAAGACCGGCTGATTGTGGATGAAAATAAACAAATCGCTGAACAGGCATTTCAAGTATGCAGTGAAAAAGTGGTTGAGCATCGTTTGGAAATGAAGCTTGTAGATGTTGAATATACTTTTGATCGTAATAAAGTTATTTTTTATTTCACAGCAGATGGACGAGTTGATTTTCGTGAGCTGGTTAAGGATCTGGCAGCTATTTTCCGAACACGTATTGAATTAAGACAGATTGGTGTCAGGGATGAGGCGAAAATGCTTGGAGGCATTGGACCTTGTGGAAGGATGTTATGTTGTTCTACATTTCTTGGAGACTTTGAACCAGTCTCCATTAAAATGGCTAAAGACCAAAACTTATCATTGAATCCAACGAAAATCTCGGGTCTATGCGGGCGCTTGATGTGCTGTTTAAAATATGAGAATGATGAATATGAGAGCGCAAAAGAGCAGCTTCCAGATTTGGGAGAGTACGTGGTTACACCAGTGGGTCGCGGTAAAGTAATCGGTCTTAACATTCTTGAAAAAATCATGCAAATAGAATTGCAGGGTAAGGAACGAGTAGTTGAATATACGCTGGATGAGATGATGGAGGAAGGCACCTTCTCGATTCAAGCCACAGATTAATAAGGTGGTGGGTGTTGATGAATAAAAAGGAAATTTTCGATTCGGTTAGCAGTATGGAAGCTCAAATTGGAGATTTGTATAAGCAACTTGGAGAGTTAAAAGAACATCTCGCAGAAATATTAGAAGAAAATAATTCCCTCAAGTTAGAAAATGAAAATGTTAGACGCCGCTTGCTGGATTTGGAAAAGACAAAGCCTGCGATTTCTCAGAAAAAGCAAGCAAAAAAAGGCAATAAGCTAATGGATGTCGGAGAGGGCTACGATAATTTAGCGAGACTATATCAAGAAGGTTTCCATATTTGTAATCTGCACTTTGGAAGTCCACGTAAAGATGGGGATTGCCTGTTTTGTCTTTCATTTTTAAATAAGAAGTAAAGATAGTCTTTCCTATCGATAGGAAAGACTATTTTTATAATTGATTTTTTACTGTATATAGGTAGGAGCGGATTGTAGAGTGTATATATTAAAAGATGATGAGCGTCTGGATTATTTATTGGGAGAGCCACTTAGGATTATTCAAAGCCCGAGTGTCTTTTCTTTTTCATTGGATGCTGTTTTATTATCTAAATTTGTATATGTTCCCATTCAAAAAGGGAATTTAGTTGATTTATGTTCTGGAAATGGTGTCATTCCACTCTTGCTCAGTACACGCACCAAGGGTCGTATATACGGAGTGGAGATACAGGAGCGTCTATATGATATGGCCGTCAGGAGTATAGGCTACAATAAGCTGGATGATAGAATTGAAATGTACCATGAGGATCTAAATAACATCATTCCGATCCTCGGCCATGATAAATACGATGTTGTCACCTGTAATCCACCGTATTTTTTGACGCCTGCGAAGGAAATTCAAAATGAGAATGAACATTTCGCGATAGCCAGGCATGAAATTAAATGTACATTGGAGGATGTAATCAGAGTGAGCAGCCAGCTTTTAAAGAATGGCGGTAAAGCAGCCTTTGTTCATAGACCCGGTAGGCTGCTTGATATTTTAACGTTAATGAGAAAGTATAGATTAGAACCAAAACGTCTTCAATTTGTGTATCCAAAGGCAAATAAAGAGGCAAATACAATTCTAATTGAAGGAATAAAAGGCGGTAATCCTGACTTAAAATTATTGCCCCCATTAATTGTGTATGATGAAAATAATGAGTATACAAAAGAGCTGAGAACAATCATCAATGGACAAGAATAATCACTACTTTTATGTACTTGAATGTGCGGACGGCAGTTATTATGCTGGGTATACAAATGATTTATATAAGAGAGTGAATACACATAATGATGGGAAAGGTGCCAAATATACACGAGGGAGAAGGCCTGTGGTGCTTCGCTATGTCGAGGAGTATCAGACAAAGACAGAGGCTATGCAGGCTGAGTATCGCTTTAAACAGCTAAGCAGGAGCGCCAAGGAAAGGATCGTACAAATGGGAGGAACAGACAATGAAGGCCCAAAAAAGTTTTGAAAAGGAGAATGAAGCAGTTCTCTATTTAGTACCAACACCAATCGGTAATTTAGATGATATGACATTTCGCACAATAAATATCCTCAAGCAGGCAGATTTAATTGCGGCAGAGGATACTAGGAATACCAAAAAACTGTGTAATCACTTTGATATTCAGACACCGTTAGTCAGTTATCACGAGCATAATATGAATCAGAGCGGGGAATCCTTGATTGAGAAAATGAAAAGTGGAAAACAAATTGCCCTCGTAAGCGATGCTGGAATGCCTGCCATTTCAGATCCTGGTTATGAATTAGTCCAGTCCTGCATAGAGGAGGACATAAAGGTCGTATCATTACCAGGTGCAAATGCGGCCTTAACGGCACTGATTGCTTCAGGTATAGTCCCGCAGCCATTTTATTTCTATGGATTTTTAAATCGAAGCCGTAAAGAGAAAAAGAAAGAGCTGGAGCGATTAAAAATAAAGGATTCAACCATAATCTTCTATGAATCTCCCCACCGATTAAAGGAAACACTTACGATAATGTATGAGTTTTTTGGAAATCGAAAAATAGTATTGGCAAGAGAGCTGACAAAAAAGTTCGAGGAATATATTCGAGGGACACTGTCAGAGATTATAGAATGGGCTAATGAACATGAAATACGCGGTGAGTTTGTGATTATAACCGAGGGATCTGATAGGCAAGAGGCAGATGATCAAGGAACAGCCTGGTGGACAGAGATGGAATTGAAAGAGCATGTCGATTTTTATATTGAATCTGAGAACCGCAAACCGAATGATGCGATAAAGATGGTAGCAAAAGACAGGAATCTTCAAAAAAGAGAAGTTTATCAAGCTTACCATGTTGATAAAAATGAAGAATAAAAACAATTAAAAAGCTCCCCATTAGGGAAGCTTTTTAATTAGTTGCTTACAACATGCAAGTTGTCTTGGATTTCTTTAAGAAGCTGTTCTGCTCCTTCACGGCTAAGGATTAATTTACCGTCAGCAAGAGTGAAGTTGTTGTCGGATACTTCACCTGTAACTTGGCAAGTCATATTCGGCTTATATTTTTTTAGAATAATTTTTTCATCGTCAACATAAATTTCTAAAGCATCTTTTTCAGCGATTCCTAAAGTACGACGAAGCTCAATTGGAATTACCACCCGTCCAAGCTCATCTACTTTACGTACAATACCTGTGGATTTCATAAAAATACTCCTCTCATAGTAAAATATTTTTTTAATAAAATTCGTCATTATTCGACAAAATTTAAGGATGTTTTCATAATACCAAGCATTCCCAAAACCGTCAATGTTTTTGGATTGCATAATAATAGTAGTTTATTCCATATTTAGTGAGGTTTTATGAAAAAAACAGTAAAAAAACGATATAAATTTACATAAATATACATTAAATGAATCATTTACATGGATAAATTGACGATAAATTATAAAAGATTCAAAATAAAACAAATATATTTTGTGCTCAATTGTATTTTTATTACAAAATTAAATATATTCATATAATTAATACACCTTGTCTACAATAATTAATTGTGAAAAAGCTTTCAATATATATGTGTAATAAAATTTTCCAAAAGCGCCCTAGGTTCATATGTATAAAAATAATTGAAATTCCTTTATAATGTACTATTATGTAATGCATTTATAGGCAAATCTTACGTACTTTATTGCAAGGCCTTTAAGGAGTGGAAAAGATGAAGGAAAAATTAAATACTTTTTATATTACTACCCCAATCTACTATCCAAGTGGAAATCTTCATATTGGACATGCATATACGACAGTTGCAGGAGATGCAATGGCTCGTTATAAGAGAATGCGCGGATATGATGTTATGTACCTAACTGGTACAGATGAACATGGGCAAAAGATTCAGCAAAAGGCAGAAGAAAAAGGAATTAGCCCGCAGGAATATGTTGATGGTATGATCAGAGACATCAAAATACTATGGAACAAGCTTGATATTTCTTATGATGATTTCATTAGAACCACTGAAGAAAGACATAAGAAGGTTGTTGAGAAGATTTTTAAACGCTTGCTTGATCAGGGCGATATTTATCTTGATCAATATGAAGGCTGGTATTGCACTCCATGTGAATCATTTTTCACAGATCGTCAGGTAGAAGAGGGCAATTGTCCTGATTGTGGACGTCCAGTTGAAAAGGTAAAAGAAGAATCCTACTTCTTTAAAATGAGTAAATATGCTGACCGATTATTAAAGTTTTACGAAGAGAACCCTGAGTTCATTCAACCGGAGTCACGCAAAAATGAGATGATTAACAACTTCTTAAAGCCTGGTTTAGAGGATTTAGCTGTTTCCAGAACAACTTTTGACTGGGGCATAAAGGTGCCGGGTGATCCTAAGCATGTTATCTATGTTTGGATTGATGCATTATCTAATTATATTACGGCTTTAGGTTACGGTACTGATGATGACTCCAAGTACATGAATTATTGGCCGGCAGATGTCCATTTGGTTGGTAAGGAAATCGTTCGTTTCCATACTATTTACTGGCCAATCATGTTAATGGCACTTGATCTACCTCTTCCTAAAAAAGTATTTGCACATGGCTGGCTATTAATGAAAGACGGCAAAATGTCCAAATCTAAAGGGAATGTTGTAGATCCTGTAACGCTCATAGATCGATATGGTTTGGATGCCCTTCGTTATTACTTATTGCGTGAGGTTCCATTCGGAGCGGATGGCGTATTTACTCCAGAAGGCTTCGTTGAAAGAATTAACTTTGATTTAGCCAATGACCTTGGAAACTTATTGAACAGAACTGTTGCGATGATTAATAAGTACTTTGATGGAAAAATACCAGCTTATAAAGGGTCAGAGCGTGAATTTGATCAGCAGCTGCTGCAGGCTAATAAGGAAACGGTAGTAAAATATGAAGAGGCAATGGATGATATGCAATTCTCTGTTGCGTTGTCTACTATATGGCAATTGGTAAGCCGCACAAATAAATACATTGATGAAACTCAACCATGGGCCTTAGCGAAAGATGAAGCTAAAGTTGACGAGTTGGCATCTGTAATGGTTCATTTAGCAGAATCCTTAAGAAGAGTTGCTATCATGCTGAAGCCATTCCTAACTGTAACTCCTGAAAAGATTTTTGAACAATTGGATTGTCAGGATCCTTTGTTACAAAGCTGGGATAGCTTGAAAGAGTTCGGATTGATCTCTGAAAATTCAACTGTTAAAAAAGGACAGCCTATCTTCCCTCGACTGGATATGGAGGAAGAAGTAACTTATATTAAGGAAGCGATGCAGAGTACTGCACCAGCCGCACCGGTCCAAGAAGCGAAAAAGGAAATCGCACAACCTAAAGAGGTAGAAGAGATTACGATTGATGATTTCAAAAAGGTAGAGCTCAGAGTAGCTCAAGTAATAAAGGCTGAGCCCGTACCAAAAGCAGACAAACTGTTAAAACTTCAATTAGATCTTGGATATGAGCAGCGTCAGGTTGTTTCTGGCATTGCGGAGCATTACAAACCAGAAGAATTGACTGGTAAGAAAGTTATTTGCGTAACGAATTTAAAACCGGTTAAACTTCGTGGTGTATTATCTCAAGGGATGATTTTAGCAGGAAGTCTTGATGGTCAATTGGCATTGGCCTCTATTGCAGAATCCTTACCAAATGGGGCACAGGTTAAATAATTTAATTTGAACGTAGGGATGTTACATGTGAAACATCCCTATTGTTTTGGGTATAGAGTGATATTCTAGGCAAATGGTAAAGGAGTGCTAACATTGTTATTTGATACACATGTGCATTTAAATGATGAGCAATTTGATAATGATTTGGAAGAAGTTATCAGTCGAGCCAAAGCGAATGGCGTGGAGAAGGTTATCGTTGTTGGTTTTGATGAGAAGACCATTAAACGAGCCATGGAGTTAATAGAGACTTATGACTTTATGTATGCAGCGATTGGTTGGCATCCGGTAGATGCAATCGATCTAACTGATGAATATCTTGAATGGATTGAAGAGCTGACCAAGCATCCAAAAGTGGTGGCAATTGGAGAAATAGGCTTAGACTATCATTGGGACAAATCACCGAAGGATATCCAAAAGGATGTATTCCGCCGTCAGATTCGTCTTGCTAAAAAACTTAAGCTTCCTATCATCATTCATAACAGGGATGCTACAGAGGACGTAGTAGAGATCCTTAAGGAAGAGCATGCAGAAGAAGTTGGCGGAATTATGCATTGCTTTAGCGGCAGTGTGGAAACGGCACAGGTATGCTTAGACATGAATTTTTATATTTCTTTAGGCGGACCGGTTACATTTAAAAATGCAGTTAAACCAAAAGAGGTTGCAAAGGCTGTGCCTTTAGAAAGATTATTGATTGAAACCGATTGTCCTTATTTGGCCCCTCATCCGTTTAGAGGGAAACGAAATGAACCAGGCTATGTCAAACTTGTTGCTGAGGAAATAGCAAGGCTGAAAGAGGTTTCTTATGAGGAAGTTGCTGAAGCAACAATGAATAATGCCAAAACGCTTTTTAAATTGATTTAAAGACAGATTTCCCCCATTTTACTGAGAAAATATATGTATATGGATAGGTAGATTGGATGTCATTAACTGCCTCGATGTAATACTTACTCTGATAAGCATGAGAGCGGTATTATTTGACAAGGCTATTTATATATTTATATAATGCATTCAGTGAAAAGGGGGTAATTTTTTCGTGAATAAATACATGAAAAACCTATTTTCCAGGCCGCGGCAAACGCCAAAGGTAATATTAATGATGACTAGTATCGCTGTATTTCTAATAGCTTCCGGAGTTTTATTTTTTGAAGGAACAAAGAAGACAGTGGCACTGAGCCTGGATGGAGAAAAGCAAAAGGTAAAAACCCATGCTGATACCATAAGTGAATTACTTGAAGAACATGACATATTAGTAGATTCGAGGGACTATCTCAGTATACCTGAAACGACTAAAATAAAAGATGATTTACACATTGTGTGGGAGCCTGCTGTTGATATAAAGGTCATAATAGATGGCAAAGAGCAGAGCTTTGCTACGACTGCGAAGACAGTTGAAGATGTTTTAAAAGAGGAAAATATACAGCTAAGGAACGAGGATTTCCTGTCCCATGATATGAATGATAAGATAGAAGCCGGTTTGATCATACATATTGAGAAGGCTTTTCCTGTTACCGTAATTGATGGAGAGAATGAAAAAATACTATGGACAGTCTCGACTCCTGTGAAGGACTTTTTAAATACTGCCAATATACATGTTGGTGATTTGGATCGTGTTGAACCTGGGATAAACGATCAGCTTAGTAAGAAAACATCCTTGTCTATTACACGTGTTGAAAAAGATACGGATGTAGTGGAAGAACCGATTGCATATGAGACTATCAAGCGAAATGATCCCGCATTAACCTCAGGAAAACAGAAAGTTACCACTGAAGGCGTTAACGGTCTCGTAAGTAAGAAATATGAGCTTATTAAAGAAAATGGGAAAGTTGTGTCCAAAAAGCTGATTTCAGAAAATGTTATCAAGGAAAAAACGGATCAGGTGATCTCTGTTGGAACAAAACAAAAACAACCTATAGCAAAGCCAATGTCTAATGTAAAAAAGAACGTACAAAAGGCTAGTGATAGTGATGAATATTATGTTACGGCTACTGCCTATACCGTTGACTGTGATGGCTGTTCGGGTAAAACTGCAGTTGGCATTGACCTGCGTGCAAATCCGAACAAAAAGGTTATCGCTGTTGACCCTAACCTAATACCGCTTGGATCAAGAGTATATGTAGAAGGCTATGGTTATGCAGTTGCAGGAGATACCGGTGGTGCCATAAACGGGAATAAAATTGACGTTTATGTTCCTACATCTGCTGAAGCCCATAACTGGGGTGTAAAAAAGGTCAAAATAAAAGTTATTCGTTAAATATTACGGTAATTTATACAGTGGATTTCGTATCCGCTGTTTTTTTGCGTTATAATAGGCAGGGTTAACCGTAAATAAATTAACATTACATTAATATTACAAAAATAACACAAATATATCAATTGTAAATTACAAATTTTAGATAAAATTTTTTGGAGGGAAAATGAAAATCAAAGAAATTATTGTCGTTGAAGGAAAAGACGACACCACGGCCATCAAACGCGCTTTAAATGCTGATACAATAGAAACGAATGGTTCAGCTATTAATCAGGAAACATTAAATCAAATTCGCTTGGCACAAAAGGTCAGGGGAGTGATTGTTTTTACTGATCCTGACTTTCCGGGAGAGAGAATAAGACAAATTATTTCACAGGAAGTACCCGGATGCCAGCATGCGTTTCTGCCAAAGCACTTGGCTATCCATAAGTCCGGGCGTGGGCTGGGTGTTGAACATGCGTCTGATGAAGCCATCAGAGAGGCATTGAAAAATGCGAAACTAATGGATTCGGAACTAAAAGAAGTGATCAGTAAGGATGATTTGGTCATATTCGGTTTAGTTGGCGGTCCAGGTTCTGCTGAGAAACGGGAAAAGTTAGGTCGACTCTTGAATATCGGCTATGCAAATGGCAAACAGCTATATACAAGATTGAAGATGTTTGGAATCTCAAAGGAAGAGTTCATGAAGGCAATCGAACATATAAATGGAGTGGAAATAAATGAATAAAGATATTGCAACCCCAATTAAAACTAGAGAAATACTGGATAAATACGGATTCTCCTTTAAGAAGAGTCTTGGCCAGAACTTCTTAATCGATACAAACATACTACGAAATATTGTTCACCATTCAGGTGTTCACTCAGAGAGCGGAGCAATAGAAATTGGGCCGGGGATTGGCGCGTTGACAGAACAATTAGCAAAGAACTGTAAGAAAGTTGTAGCCTTTGAAATAGATCAACGCCTTTTGCCGATCTTAAAAGATACCCTTTCAGCTTATGATAATATCCAAGTTATTCACGAGGATATATTAAAAGCAGACGTAGCAAAAGTGATTAAGGAGGAATTTACTGGTCAGGTAGATGATCTTCATATTGTGGCGAACTTGCCATATTACGTTACTACGCCGATTATCATGAAACTACTTGAAGAACGCCTGCCCCTTGAAAGTATAACGGTTATGCTTCAAAAGGAAGTTGCTGATCGTATGGCAGCAGCTCCAGGAACGAAAGAATATGGGTCATTGTCGATTGCGGTCCAGTACTACACAACAGCTGCAGTAGCCATGATTGTACCGAAAACGGTATTTGTGCCGCAGCCTAATGTAGATTCTGCTGTTATCCATCTAAAGGTCAGAGATAAACCGGCTGTAGATGTTGAAGACGAAGGTTTCTTTTTTGAAATTACGAGGGCAAGCTTTGCTCAAAGAAGAAAAACGATTTTAAATAATTTAGTTTCCCAGCTTCCTGATGGAAAAGCAAGAAAGGAACTCATTCTCCAAGGGCTGGAAGCTGCGGGTATAGATCCGATTAGAAGAGGAGAGACCTTATCTCTGCAAGAGTTTGCTGATTTAAGTAACGCTCTTAAACCTCATTTTAAATAAACATATAAAGCAAAAAAAGCCAGTTCAAGTTGATCTGGCTTTTTTCTGTTTTCACATCTAGCCCTTGATCTGCATAGCCTATGTTGAATCCATTGATTAGTTGCAGTGACATAATATGGAGTGAGGCTTTCATGATAAAGGTTAATGATATAGTTGGTCGAAAATCGTATGATTGCGATATCTATTTTCGTGTTATAGATATTTTGGAGCATGAGGGCAGAAAAATTGCAATTATATTTGGTGAAGATATACGTTTGGAAGCAGATGCACCTCTCTCGGATCTAAAAGTAATAGGCGAAGATGAGAGGGCTACGAGAAATATGTATACAGATACTTTGGTGAATCAATCAAATCATCTTATATCACAGGAATTTGAGCGACTGCGTCATAAAAAAGAATATGAAGTCACAGATGGGTATCGACAGCCTGTTGATTATTTTCAAATTCCTGGGAAGGTTCTGCATCTAGATGGCGATCCTAGTTATTTGGAGAAATGTCTGGACCTGTATAAGCGCATTGGCATTCCTGTACACGGAGAACATTGTAAGGAGCGTGAGATGCCTTATAAGGTTGGAGAATTATTGGACCAATACAGGCCTGATATCCTTGTCATCACAGGCCATGATTCCTATTCAAAGTCTAAGGGAGCCATTAATGATATAAATGCATACAGACATTCAAAGGACTTCGTGCTGGCCGTCAAAGAGGCCAGGAAAAAAATTCACCATTTAGACCACTTAGTTATCTTTGCAGGTGCTTGCCAATCTCATTTTGAATCATTAATCGTTGCTGGTGCTAATTTTGCCAGTTCTCCTTCCCGCGTGAATATCCATGCATTAGATCCGGTTTATATTGTTGGAAAGATTAGTCTTACGCCTTTTATGGATCATGTGAATGTATGGGAGGTTCTACGTAATACTTTGACAGGCGAGAAAGGGCTTGGAGGAGTTGAATCGAAGGGTGTTCTTAGAATCGGAATGCCTTATCATACAAACGAGGCGAAGGAAAAGCTTAATACAGATGACTAATTTTGTCTAATCCTTATCATATGGCTTTTTAAAAGGTCTTACTATCTCTCAACTCTTGAAATAGTACGATTTATAAGCAGAATCTTAACAGAATGATTACTAATGCTAAAAGTACCGATGGCTAATGATCGGTGCTTTTTTTGTATATCCACCAGATAAAGGGGAAAAGTCCGTATTGATCTCTATTAAAGTGAGTCTACTTACTGGTATTTAGTGAAGAGTAGAATGTTTTGTAGAAGTGCCTCTCCAAGATAGTTTTATTCAACAAAATAAATCATTTATCCCCTCTATAATCTTAAACATAATGTAATTGGAATTTACATACATATCTATCTGTCGAATAGGGTAGAATAAAAGAGAGAAAAAAACGGTATTTTTCTTGTGAAAAACATTGACAAACAAATTTGATCACTGATATAATTTATTATTTTATTTGACCGTCATTAGTCTATGTGATATACTACTTTTAGTGAGGTGGACGAAGCATGCCAAAAAGTTTGAATGATATTAAACAGATTTTGGATTCCCATTTGGGACAGAAGTTGCTACTCAAAGCGAATGGCGGTAGAAGAAAAACTATCGAACGTTCAGGTGTATTAGCTGAAACTTATCCCTCAGTATTCGTTGTCGAATTAGATCAGGATGAGAACTCTTTTGAAAGAGTTTCATACAGCTATGCAGATGTATTAACAGAAACGGTAGAATTAACATTTACTGAAGAGACATCAGGAAAAATGGCGTAACGGCAGTGAACAATAGTTCTCTGCTTTTTTATTTGCCTACATGAATATATTGGCTGTTTCGAAATTTAGTTTTAGATAAATGATATGAAGGTCGTACCGATAAAAAGGAGCTGTTAAACTTGGGCAGAAGAAGTATGATGTCTGAAAAGTTTAAAGAAGAGCTTGCTAAGGAACTTGGTTTCTGGGATGTAGTGCAGAAAGAAGGATGGGGCGGAATTAGAGCCGTTGATGCAGGGAATATGGTGAAAAGGGCAATTGAAATAGCAGAGCAGCAATTAGCCAATCGATCATAAATGCTGTGACATTCGACTTTCCGAAAACTAATACTTGTTCGGTACGGCAATTAAACCCCAGGGATTTATATCCTGGGGTTTTCTTGTTCGCCACAAATTAAAGAGAAAAATTTATACGAATAGTGGCGATTGGTGTTACGAAAATGTACAATGTGAGAAGGTAACAAAAGGATAAGTAGGTGAACAGAATGAAATGGATGGAGAAAGCACCTGCTAAGATTAACTTGGCACTGGATGTTTTATATAAAAGGGAAGATGGCTTCCATGAAGTTGAAATGGTTATGACTAATGTCGATTTAGCAGATAGAATTGAACTGATGGAACTAAATAGCAATGCCATAAAAATTAACTCGCATAATCGCTATGTGCCGGATGATAGTCGGAATTTGGCTTATCAGGCAGCAGCATTATTGAAAAAGAGATACGGGATTAATACAGGTATTGAGATAACTATTGATAAACATATCCCTGTGGCAGCAGGTCTTGCAGGTGGCAGCAGTGATGCTGCGGCAACATTAAGAGGGTTAAACCGTATTTGGAACCTTGGCCTTTCTATGGACCAGCTTGCAGAGCTTGGAGCCGAGATAGGATCAGATGTATCATTTTGTGTGCATGGTGGTACAGCAATCGCAAGGGGCAGGGGAGAAAGAATTGAGCATCTGCCAGCACCTCCAAACTGCTGGGTAGTTTTGGCGAAGCCAACAATAGGGGTATCTACAGCAGATGTCTATCGTAATTTGAAGATAAATGATTTGGCACACCCTAATATAAATTCAATGGTAGAGTCTATATATAATCAAAATTATGAGGCTATGTGTCAAAGCATGGGGAACGTTTTAGAGAGTGTAACGTTAAAAATGTATCCTGAAGTGAAAATGATTAAGGAACAAATGAGCAGATTTGGAGCTGATGCTGTGTTAATGAGTGGAAGCGGACCAACAGTATTTGGCTTGGTTGAACATGATTCGCGTATGCAAAGGATTTATAACGGGTTAATGGGTTTTTGTGAACATGTTTATGCAGTTCGCCTGCTTGGAAACAGGCTGGATATTGAATAAGTACGGACATTAATATAGAATCATAATAAAATATTCGTGTTCTGGGGGTAAAAATGAAATTGCGCAGAAGTGAACGTCTTGTAGATATGACAACCTATTTGATGGATCATCCCTCCACCCTTATTCCACTATCCTTTTTCTCGGAAAGATATCAATCTGCGAAGTCTTCTATCAGTGAGGATCTCGTGATTATTAAACAGACCTTGGAGGCAATGGGGAATGGAACGTTGGTTACAGTCCCTGGAGCGGCTGGCGGAGTAAAGTATATTGTTGGCGTGAGCATGGAGGAATCCAATCAAATTATCAAGGATTTATGTGCCCTGATGGAGACACCTGAAAGACTATTACCTGGTGGCTACCTTTATATGACTGATATTTTGGGGCAGCCAAAAATAATTAGTAATGTAGGAAAACTAATTGCTTCGCATTATGCAAACCAAAATATTGACGTTGTTATGACAGTAGCAACAAAAGGTATTCCTTTAGCATATTCAGTAGCTCACTATTTAAATGTTCCTGTGGTTATTGTCAGAAGAGATTCATTAGTAACAGAAGGTCCGACATTAAGCATTAATTATGTATCAGGCTCAAATAAAA
Source organism: Pradoshia sp. Z5_111 (assembly GCF_058267535.1). Classification (NCBI taxonomy): domain Bacteria; kingdom Bacillati; phylum Bacillota; class Bacilli; order Caryophanales; family Bacillaceae; genus Pradoshia; species Pradoshia sp. Z5_111. The sequence goes on along the minus strand of NZ_JBZCPQ010000016.1, from coordinate 24,547 downwards.
GAATTCAAACAATGGTCTTGTCGAAAAAAAGTCTTAAAAGGGATTCGAAGGTTTTGATTGTGGATGACTTCATGAAAGCCGGCGGAACCGTAAACGGCATGATTAACTTAATTGAGGAATTTGATGCAAATGTAGCAGGGATTGCTGTGTTAGTTGAAGCTGAAAATTCTGAGGAGCGTCTTGTCGATGAGTACCTATCTTTGATTAAATTGACGGATGTGAATATGAAGGATAAAACAATTAAGGTGAATAAAGGTAATTTCTTCCGATCTAAGTAGGAGTAATCAGCATAACCGATTGGGTGTTCAGTGCCTTTTATACTGCGATTATATTCAGTTATTAAAAAATTTCACAAATAATTTCTATATTTTTCAAAAAAAAGAAGGAATATCATAATTTTTGTGGAAATAGTTTAGTAATTCGCATTATAAAAGGTGGTGACATAGATGGAAGTGACTGACGTAAGATTACGCCGCGTCAATACAGATGGTAGAATGAGGGCGATTGCATCCATTACTTTGGATAATGAATTTGTTGTTCATGATATTCGAGTTATAGATGGGAATAATGGCCTGTTTGTGGCAATGCCAAGCAAACGCACTCCAGATGGAGAGTTCCGTGATATCGCTCATCCAATCAATTCTGGAACGCGCGGTAAAATCCAGGAAGCTGTTCTTGCCGAGTATCACCGTATTGGTGAAATGGAAGAGGTAGAGTTAGAAGGAGCAGGAGCATCTTAATAAATAGAAAATTTTAAAATCAACATCTAGAGCCGACCATCTGAGAGGCTCTTTTTTATTTTTCTTCACAAATTCCTCCAATACTCTCCAGTGCATTTCTCTTCAAAAAATTATAAATTAATTCATGGTTTTAACTCCCCTTCTTGAAAAGAACATGGAGTTAAGGTATATTCGTAATGGATAAAAAGGTAAACGGAGGGCAATCATGACGAACCGAAATGCTGTAATACTGGCTGCGGGAAAAGGGACGAGAATGAAATCCAGCTTATATAAAGTATTACATCCCGTATGCGGCAAGCCGATGGTAGAACATGTTATAGATAACGTATCATCCATTAAGGCGGAAAAAATTGTAACGATTATTGGTCATGGCGCTGAAGAGGTTAAGTCAGTCTTAAAGGACAAGACTGAATATGCACTGCAAGCAGAACAATTAGGAACTGCCCATGCGGTTATGCAAGCACAGGACCTACTTGGTAGTGAAGAAGGCACAACTCTTGTGATTTGCGGAGATACACCTCTTATTACAGCAGAAACGTTAGATGCATTATTAAATCTGCACGCTGAGCAAAAAGCAAAAGCTACAATCCTCACGGCACGAACAACCAATCCTGCTGGTTATGGTCGTATCGTGCGAAACAAAGAGGGCTTGGTTGAGAAAATTGTAGAACATAAAGATGCAACTGAAGAAGAATTGCTTATTGAAGAGATTAACACTGGTACTTACTGTTTTGATAATAAGCTCTTATTTGATTGCTTAAAAAATGTTTCTAATCATAATGCACAGGGTGAATACTATTTACCGGATGTTATTGAGATACTAAAGAAACAGGGAGAAATTATTTCTGCATATGAGACACCTGATTTTGCAGAAACGCTAGGTATTAATGATCGAGTAGCACTGTCACAGGCAGAAACATATATGAAACGTCGTATTAATGAACAGCATATGCGTAATGGAGTCACTATTGTAGATCCGGAAAACACATATATCCATAAAGATGTACAAATAGGAACGGACTCATATATATATCCAGGTACGACTATTACTGGTCATACAGTAATAGGAAGCAACTGTAAAATAGGGCCGAATACGGAAATCGAAAATTGTAATATTGGAGATAATACGGTTATTCGCCAATCGGTTGCACATGATAGCCAAATTGGATCTGAGGTTCAAATAGGACCTTTCGCCCACATTCGTCCTCAATCCAATATTATGGACGATGTTAAAATTGGAAACTTTGTTGAAATCAAAAAAACCACCTTTGGTAAAGGAAGCAAGGCATCTCATTTAAGTTACTTAGGGGATGCAAATGTTGGAGAAGGTGTAAATGTTGGATGCGGAAGCATCACGGTAAATTATGATGGTAAAAATAAATTCCTGACTACGATTGAAGACGGAGCTTTTATCGGTTGTAACTCGAACCTGGTTGCTCCCGTAACTGTAGGCAAGGGAGCATATGTTGCCGCTGGTTCAACAATTACGAAAGATGTTCCAGGTGAGGCATTATCAGTTGCCCGTGCACGTCAGGTAAACAAAGAAAATTATGTAGGCAAGTTAAATCTTAAAAAATAGTCTTGGAGGCCCATAATGTCAAATCGATATTTAGATCCTAATTTAAAGGTTTTTTCTCTTAATTCGAATCCCGGATTAGCAGAAGAAATTGCAAAAGAGATTGGCGTTGAATTAGGAAAATGCACAGTGTCGCAATTTAGCGATGGTGAAGTACAAATCAATATTGAAGAAAGTATTCGCGGATGCGATGTTTATGTCATTCAATCAACAAGCCAGCCTGTAAATGAACATCTAATGGAGCTGCTAATTATGATTGATGCGCTGAAAAGAGCGTCTGCTAAGACCATTAATATTGTTATGCCTTATTATGGTTATGCGCGTCAGGATAGAAAAGCAAGAGCACGTGAACCTATTACAGCCAAGCTTGTAGCTAATTTATTGGAAACAGCAGGGGCATCCCGTGTCATTACGCTTGATCTTCATGCTCCTCAAATTCAGGGATTCTTTGATATTCTGATTGACCACTTAATGGGTGTGCCAATTCTTGCGGATTATTTCCAACAGAAGAATTTGGAGGATATCGTTATTGTATCTCCAGATCATGGCGGAGTAACAAGAGCCCGTAAAATGGCTGATCGCTTGAAAGCACCTATTGCGATAATTGATAAACGCCGTCCAAGACCAAATGTTGCAGAAGTAATGAATATTGTTGGCAACATTGAAGGAAAAACAGCTATCTTAATTGATGATATTATTGATACTGCCGGTACCATTACACTAGCTGCCAATGCGTTAATTGCAAATGGAGCAAAAGAAGTTTATGCCTGCTGTACACATCCAGTACTATCAGGTCCGGCAATCGAGAGAATTCAAAGCTCCAAAATTAAAGAACTGGCTGTTACAAACACCATTGCACTACCAGAAGAAAAAAGAATTGATAAGATCGTAAATCTATCAGTGGCTTCTTTAATTGGAGAGGCAATTATCCGTGTTCATGAGGAACAATCAGTAAGTACATTATTCGATTGATCAGAAGTCTGCCATAAGGCAGACTTCTTTTAGTTATCATTCAATGTAACTTACCCATAGTGATAAGTGAATTGTTTCGAGTTCGGGAGATTAGGGAATATGAAAGGGGGATATTTAAAATAGATTAGGATGGTGAAGCAAAATGGTTACAACTTTAACAGTAAGTGAAAGAACAGATTTAAGACACTCATCTTTAAGAGAATTAAGAGCAGAAGGTAATTTCCCTGCAGTAGTATATGGGAATCAAAAAGAAGCGAAGACAATATTTGTAGATGAAGGTAGCTTTTTAAAGGCGATCAAAGAAAGTGGACGCAATGGCGTACTATCGATTGAGATAAATGGTAGTAAAGAAAAGGTAATGCTTACAGAGTATCAACAAGATCCTATAAAAGGGAATATTATGCACGCTGACTTTTTAATCGTAAATATGTCGCAGGAAATCGATGTAGAGGTGCGAATTGATCTTGTTGGACAGGCAGAGGGAGTAAAATCCGGCGGTATGCTGCAACAAACTCTGCACACCGTAACAGTATCCTCTAAGCCTGATGATATTCCAGGCTCAATCGAATATGACGTTTCAGAATTAAAAATTGGTGACTCCATTATCGTCGCTGATTTAAATGTAGATGGTTCTTATACCATTTCACAGGATGAGGATGAAGTCGTTGCATCCATCCTTCCTCCTACAGTTGATACGGATGATGCTGAAGAAGAGGTAAGTGCCGAGACAGCGGATAATAAAGAAGATTAATATTATACCGATTAGCAATATAGAACTCGTAATAAGAAGGTTGTTGAGAATTGTCTTTTCTCAGCAGCCTTTTTTATCATGACAAAAAAGAGAAAGGGACATGCTAAAAAAATCACAAATTTTTGTTATCCTTATTTTCCTTTGAGGATGAAACAGTATAAAATGTTAAGAGGAAACTAATTAGTTTGATATTCACAAGGATGTGTAAAGGTATGAAGTTGATTGTAGGTCTTGGAAACCCAGGATCACAGTATGAGCGAACACGTCATAATATCGGGTTTTTAATCATTGATTATTTGGCTGAACGCTGGAATATTAAAATGAATCAAAGTAAATATAATGGCTTATATGGAACAGGAACCGTTAATGGAGAAAAGGTCGTTTTATTAAAGCCATTGACTTATATGAATCTTTCGGGGGAAGCCATTGCTCCGTTAGCCCGTTTTTATAAAATAGATTTGAATGATATTGCGATTATCTATGATGATCTTGATTTACCAAGGGGTAAAGTTCGACTCAGACAAAAGGGAAGTGCCGGGGGCCATAATGGGATGAAATCAACTATCCAGCATTTAGGCGGAGATAGTTTTAACCGTATAAGAGTTGGGATTGGCAGGCCGGAAGGAAGAATTCCAGTGCCTGATTACGTGCTGACCAATTTCAAAGATGATGAATGGGAAGTCATGAAGGAGGCTATTGATAAATCCTTAAAAGTTTGCGATCAATGGCTTAATGAGCCATTTTTAAAGGTTATGAACTCATTTAATGGACAATAATCATATCCTTCTACTAGACTGAATAAACAATAAGATAAAGGTGCATACTAGCGGTATATAATAAGCGGAGGGTATGATATGACGCTACATTATTGCTGCAGGCACTGTGGGCATACTTTAGGTGAGATTAGCGAACAGCAGGATGAAATATATCAATCGGTTTATGATTTTCTTTCAACCGAGGAAAGAAAAGAGATTATTGAATATGGAGAGAATGGAACTATTCGCATTCGATCGATTTGTGAAAGCTGCCAGAATACTCTGGATCAAAATCCAGACTATCATTTGCTCGAACACTTAATACAATAAGACAGTGGACTGCTTTGGATGAATAATTCCAAAGCGTTTTTCTGTTTATTATTTTCACATAGCAGACCAACTATAAATATATAAATTATGGAGAAGGCTGAAGGGAGGACGGATTATATGAATAAATTGCAGCAACTGCTTACAGATAACAAAGATATCCGATCAATTACAGACGGGCTACAAGAAGGTCTGAAGGAACAATTATTGGCCGGCTTAACAGGTTCTTCGCGTTCTCTCTATATGGCAGCGCTAAATGAACAAACAAATCGGCCCCTTTTAGTGGTGGTACCGAACCTTTTACATGCCCAAAAAGTATATGAAGACTTAACGTCGATTTTAAATAAAGATAAGGTATTTCTTTTTCCGGCAAATGAATTGATTGCTGCTGAATTAAGTGTTGCCAGTCCTGAACTGCGTACACAGAGAATAGAAACACTTAATTATCTTGCAAAAGAGGGAAATGGCGGAGTTATTATTGCTCCGATATCCGGTATTAAAAAGGTACTTCCACCTCGGTCTGTTTGGAAGGAATCTTTGATTGAATGGAATGTGGGCGATGATCTGAATATCGAGAGCGTATTAGAGAATTTAGTATCGCTTGGATATTCTAGAACAGATATGGTATCGACTCCAGGTGAGTTTTCTCTTAGAGGTGGAATATTGGATATCTATCCTCTGACAGAAGAAAACCCTTTCCGAATTGAATTGTTTGATACAGAGATTGATTCCATTCGTATATTTTCAGCTGAAGATCAAAAATCGCTAGAAAAGGTTAAAAAGGCATTGATCAGTCCGGTCAATGAAATTATTTTGAATAAGGGCAATGTAGCTCAAATAGCAGAGCGTTTAGAAGCCGGCTTAAGTCAATCCTTAAAAAGAATTAAAAATGCAGAGGCGCAAGAGCGGATGGTTCAGCAAATCGAGCATGAAATTGAAATGCTTAGAAGCGGGAATAAATTTGACCATATCACTCAATATATGTCACTGGCCTATGATAAACAGGCTAGTTTGCTAGATTATATTCCGACAGAGAGTATCGTCATTTTTGATGAAATCAGCAGGATTCAGGAAATGGGAGAACAGCTAGATAAGGAAGAGGCGGAATATTTTACAACTCTACTGGATGAGGGGAAAATTATTCATGATATTACTCTATCTCATTCACTCTCTTCACTTATGGGTCAACATAAATATCCGCATATTTATATGTCACTGTTTTTAAGGCATGTGCCTCAAACAAGCCCTCAAAACATCGTAAATATCAGCTGCAAGCAAATGCAGGATTTCCATGGGCAGATGAATTTATTTAAAGCTGAGGTAGAACGCTGGAAAAAAGGAAAATACACAGTTGTTCTTATGGGTGCCGATGAGGAGCGGGTCAAGAGAATAGAGCGTATCTTAGAGGATTATGAAGTGGACGCAAGCTTTGTACAAAATAAAGATGATATTAAGATAGAATCCCTGCAGATTATGGAGGGGCAGCTACTGACTGGATTCGAGCTTCCTATGCAGAGACTAGCCCTTATTACGGAAAAAGAACTGTTTAATAAGCGAACAAGGAAATCAGCCAGAAGGCAAAAAATGTCCAATGCAGAACGTATAAAAAATTATTCCGAATTAAAGCCAGGAGATTATGTTGTCCATGTAAATCACGGGATAGGGAAGTTTATTGGTATTGAAACATTAGAGATTAATGGAATTCATAAAGATTATCTTCATATTCGCTATCAGGGAACTGATAAGCTTTATGTGCCAGTAGATCAAATTGACCTGATTCAGAAATATGTTGGTTCAGAAGGCAAAGAACCTAAAATGTATAAGCTTGGCGGTAATGATTGGACGCGCGTAAAAAGCAAGGTTCAATCTACTGTTCAGGATATAGCTGACGATTTAATCAAATTATATGCGGAACGTGAGACGGCGAAGGGCTACGCTTTTATGCCGGATGGAGAAATGCAGAAGGATTTCGAAGCTTCTTTTCCATATAAGGAAACAGATGATCAGCTGAGATCTATAGTCGAGATCAAGAAGGATATGGAACGTGAACGTCCAATGGATCGTTTACTATGTGGCGATGTAGGATATGGGAAGACCGAGGTTGCCATTCGGGCTGTATTTAAAGCTGTTGCTGATGGTAAACAGGTTGCCTTTTTAGTGCCCACCACCATTCTTGCCCAGCAGCATTATGAGACAATGCGTGAAAGGTTTCAGGATTTCCCAATCAACATCGGCCTTTTAAGTAGATTCAGAACCAGAAAACAGCAGAATGAAACGATTAAAGGCCTGAAAAATGGAACAGTTGATGTGGTTATTGGAACACATAGAATTTTATCGAAGGATATCGTTTATCGAGATCTGGGCTTGCTTGTTGTAGATGAAGAGCAACGATTTGGTGTAACACATAAAGAAAAAATTAAACAATTAAAAACAAATGTAGATGTTCTGACTCTGACAGCTACCCCAATACCAAGAACCTTGCATATGTCCATGCTTGGTGTGCGGGATCTTTCGGTAATTGAAACACCTCCGGAGAATCGTTTCCCTGTGCAAACCTATGTAATGGAATATAATCCGATGCTAGCACGAGAAGCAATTGAACGGGAGATGGCAAGGGGAGGACAGGTATACTATTTGTATAACCGTGTAGAGGATATTGAAAGAAGAGCTGAAGAGCTGTCGATGCTAATCCCGGATGCCAAAATCGTGACCGCGCATGGAAAAATGACAGAAAGTGAGCTTGAATCTGTCATGTACAGTTTCCTTGAGGGTGAGGCTGATGTGTTGGTAAGTACTACCATAATTGAGACTGGAGTGGATATTCCTAATGTCAATACACTCATCGTTTATGATGCAGACAGGATGGGCTTATCCCAGTTATATCAACTACGGGGAAGGGTTGGAAGATCCAATCGTGTAGCATATGCGTATTTTACTTATCGGCAGGATAAGGTATTGACAGAGGTTGCAGAAAGAAGATTACAGGCAATAAAGGAATTTACAGAGTTGGGTTCAGGCTTTAAAATAGCAATGAGGGATCTGACCATTCGAGGTGCAGGTAATCTTTTGGGTGCGGAGCAGCATGGCTTTATCGATTCTGTTGGATTTGACCTTTATTCCCAGATGCTCAAAGAAGCAATTCAGGAACGAAAAGGGGATACCAATAAAGAAGTCCATAATCTGATTGAAATTGATCTTAAAGTTGATGCATATATTCCGGATTCTTATATTTCTGACGGTAATCAAAAAATCGAAATGTACAAACGTTTCAGAAGCATATCAACTTCTGAGGAATTGGATGAACTTCAGGAGGAAATGCTTGACCGATTTGGAGAATTCCCACAAGAAGTTACCTACCTATTTAAAATTGCAGAAATTAAAGTTCTTGCTATTCGGGCAGGTGTAGAATTAATTAAGCAGACAAAAGATGAAGTTACTATTATCACCTCTGAAAAAACAAGTAAAGAAATTGATGGACATGTATTATTCAGATCTGCTTCAAAGTTTGGCCGTATGGTCGGACTGGGTATGGAGGCTAATCGCTTGAAAATGGTTTTATACGTAAAGAAAGTACCGGTTCAGGACTGGCTCAATGCTGCCTTTGAATTAGTTTCTGAATTGGAACGTAACAAAAAGGTTAAAGAAAAGACTGAATAGTAAAAGTGAACTATGCGCTTTTTAAAGCAATCAAGTGTACCAATGCCCTCCTTTTTATGGTGATACATAAAGAAAAAATTTTCTTTATGTATAGAAGTTACCATTAGAAAAATACTATGTACAACATCGGCGGCATAGTCGATTTGGGCAGCAGGATGTGTCGCAAAAAATCAACCCGATGAAAGAGAGGCAACATAGAATGAAAGCAACTGGTATTGTTCGTCGTATAGATGATCTAGGACGCGTTGTTATTCCAAAAGAAATCAGAAGAACATTGAGAATCCGCGAGGGAGATCCTTTAGAAATTTTCGTTGACAGAGATGGCGAAGTAATTTTAAAGAAATATTCTCCTATCAGCGAACTTGGAGACTTCTCTAAAGAATATGCAGAGGCACTTTATGATAGCTTAGGAAACCCAGTTTTAATCTGTGACCGTGATACATATATCGCAGTAGCAGGAAGCTCTAAAAAAGAATTCCTAAATAAAGCAATCAGTGACTCTGTAGAGAAAATTATGGAGGATCGTAACTCAGTTCTACATACTCAAAAAGGTTCTTTTTCACTTGTAGATGGCGTTGATGAAGAAGTAGCTTCCTACACAGTGGCTCCAATTGTTGCAAACGGCGATCCAATCGGCGCTGTTGTGATTTTTGCTAAAGAAGCTACAGTTGGTGAAATTGAATTAAAAGCAATCGAAACAGCTGCAAGCTTCCTTGCGAAGCAAATGGAACAATAATAATATATTATTGTTTAACGGTTAATTGTGAAAACTCCAAGGAGTTTCCAATTAACCTTTTTTTTGTATCCTGAAAATAATCCTTTAACTATGAAAAGGAGCTAAGCATTGCACCAAATAGCCATTATATTCGCTTATGTTATAATGTTTTGGAAATAGATAGAGAGGTGCTTTATTTGGATGAGCCGTCAGAATGATTCTTCACACAAAGTTTTAAAAGGCGCTGTTATTCTGACAGCAGCAGCTTTAATCGTAAAAATATTGAGTGCTATATACCGAGTTCCTTTTCAGAATATGGCTGGGGACACGGGTTTTTATATTTATCAACAGGTGTATCCTTTTTACGGAATAGCTGTTGTTCTGGCTACTTATGGATTCCCGGTTGGTATTTCTAAGCTGCTGATTGAATTTAACAGGTCGGGTACTGTAAATAGAGAAAAGAAAAAAATAATAGCAGCTTCTTTTATATGGGTTGCTCTCTTTGGAATTATATTGTTTGTGTTGCTATATTTAGGAGCCGATTTGATAGCTAAGGTTATGAATGATATTCAACTTGCCCCTTTAATTCGCATAGTGGCCTTTTCCTTTTTGCTAATGCCCTTTATTTCCATTGTAAGGGGTACTTATCAGGCAGAGGGAAATATGCTTCCAACAGCGCTTTCCCAAACCTTTGAGCAGCTATTTAGGGTTGCCTTTATTTTGATTGGTACATATTTGCTTATGAAATTTGAGTATTCTTTATACACCGTTGGTGAAAATGCGATAGCAGGGTCCTTAATTGGAGGTGTTGCAGCTATTGTTGTCCTGGGTCTTTATTTATGGAGAGAACGCCATGATTATTTTCCAGCACTGATGCCAGAAAAGGAAGTACTAATCAAAACGGGAGCAGTCCTTTTATTTCAGGGGCTAGGTTTTTGTTTAAGTAATATGTACTTGCTACTACTTCAATTAATTGACTCCTTCCAACTGTATACGAATCTCCTTGCACAAGGGATACCTGCAGAGGAAGCAAAAGCGATGAAGGGTGTTTATGACCGAGGGCAACCGTTGATACAGGTAGGGCTTGTTGTAGCCACTTCACTTTCTTTATCCATTGTCCCCGTATTAACCAACTTGCAAAAAAGTAAAGCAATCGAAGAAATTAAGAAAATGTGCAGATTGGCTATTAAAATCAGTTCTGCTATTGGAGTTGGAGCAGCTATTGGGTTATTAGGAATTATCCAGTCAGTGAATATTATGCTTTTTAAAGATGATGAAGGGATTGGGGCATTAAGTGTACTCGCTATCCTAATATTATTCGCATCCCTCCTGGTGACATGCTCAACTATTTTGCAAACAATGGGGTTTTGGAAATCATCAGTTGTGGTTATTCTACTATCGATAGGGATTAAAGTCTTTTTAAATCCTTGGTTGATTGCGGGAAGCGGAATAAAAGGGGCTGCGTACGCAAGTCTTCTTGCAATGATGGCTGCTTGCATCCTGCTGCTTTATCTGATAGAAAAACGAATAACTGGTAGGAATATGGAAATTTATCATATAGCAAGCTTGGTGATAGCCGGTATTGTCATGTATATTGTATTAAAAGGCTATTCAGCTTTATTTTCCTTTTTTGTGGGTGAACTTGGTCAGTCAAGAATACTGGCCTCCATACATGCATTAAGTTCCGTTGCAATCGGAGGAATGATTTATCTGTATATGCTGCTTAAAATGAAACTATTTAAAAATGATGAACTGGCCCATCTACCGGGAGGACATCATTTGATAAGAATTATGCACAAAGAGAAATTCAAACGTTAGGAGAGCTGAAGTGTGACTAACCAAATCACAATTATAGGTTTAGGGGCAGGAGAGCTTGATCAAATGCCTTTGGGCATTTATAAATTATTGAAAAACGCAGAGTTTGTATATGCGAGAACTATTGAACACCCGGTATTGAAAGAATTGGCGGCTGAGGGTCTAGAGGTTGAGAGCTTTGACTCCATCTATGAGAAGCATGATCAGTTCGAAGCAGTTTATGAGGAGATTGCAGAAGTGCTAATTCAGAAGGCTAAGGTCCAGGATGTAATCTATAGTGTGCCGGGGCATCCGCTAATTGCTGAAAAGACAGTCCAAATCTTGCTTTCGGAAGGTGAAAAGAGAGGGATACCTGTACATATTAAAGGTGGCCAAAGCTTCCTCGATGCCATGTTCACATCCATTAAAGTGGACCCAGTTGAGGGTTTTCAATTTCTAGATGGTACGGACCTTTCCTTGAGGGATGTCAATATCACTCAGCATATAATTGTAAGTCAGGTTTATGATGCCTTTGTTGCTTCCGAAGTGAAGCTGACCTTAATGGAAAAATATCCGGATGATCATGAGGTTTATTTAGTGACCGGTGCAGGGATGAGCTCTGAATCAGTTGAACGTATGCGGCTTTATGAGTTGGATCGTGCTATGCAATTAAGCAATTTAACTTCAGTTTATGTACCTCCGATTCAGAAGGAAGAATATCAATATAAGGAGTTTTGGAAGCTGCGAGAGATCATTGATAAACTCAGATCTCCGGAGGGGTGCCCATGGGACAGGGAACAGACTCATGAATCACTAAGAAAGTATTTACTTGAAGAAGCTTATGAACTGATTGATGCAATTAATGAAGGTGATATTGATCACATAATTGAGGAGCTTGGTGATGTATTGCTTCAGGTGATGTTGCATGCCAGAATCGGAGAAGATGAAGGATACTTTTCCATTGATGATGTCATTCAAGGTATATCTGAAAAAATGGTGCGCAGACATCCCCATGTTTTTGGTGATGAAAGGGCAGAATCCGCAAGAGATGTAGAGGAAACCTGGCAGAGGATTAAAAAGGAAGAAGGTTCAAATTCTCCTGATTCCATCTTGGATGTCAGCACTCATTTGCCGAATCTTATGCAGGCTTTTGATATTCAGAGGCAAGCCTCTAAATTTGGCTTTGATTGGAATGATGTTTCACCTGCCTGGGAAAAGGTTTTTGAAGAGCTTGATGAATTTAAAGCAGAGTGGAATGGGAATAAAACAGACACCCATTATATAGAATCTGAATTTGGAGATGTTCTGTTTGCCCTTGTAAATGTGGCCAGATTGTTAAAAATCAACCCTGAAGAGGCACTGCATCGGACAAATCAAAAATTCAGAAAGAGATTTTTGTTTGTAAATGAATGTGTAAGGGAATCAGGAAAAGCATGGAGCGATTATACACTGAATGAGCTTGATGAGTTTTGGGAACAGGCCAAAAAGTCAGGTATATAAAGGAATAAATGGAGGTTGAATACATAATGAGATTAGATAAGTTTTTAAAGGTTTCCCGGATTATTAAAAGGAGAACGATTGCAAAAGAAGTAGCAGATCAAGGAAGAATTAAAATAAATGGTAAAGAATCCAAAGCTTCAGCCGATGTAAAGATTGGAGATATTTTAGATATCAGATTGGGGCAAAAAGTACTGACTGTCCGTGTAGATAAACTTCTGGAGACAACGAAGAAGGATGAGGCGGCAGGAATGTATACCCTCATAAAAGAAGCAAAACTATCAGAGTCTTTTTAAGCATGGTCTAATTCCTATCATCCTATCATACACTTGTACAAATGTTTGATAATGGGGGATTAGGATGAACCAATACTATGATACAAACCAAACGAGTAAATCAGCTGGACCTGATCACGATATTAGCATGAAGGGTAGAAGGCTTCTCGATATATCAGGTGTTAAGCAGGTAGAGAGCTTTGACAATGAGGAGTTCCTTCTCGAAACTGTGATGGGGTTTCTTTCTGTCAGAGGGCAAAATCTACAAATGAAGAATCTGGATGTTGATAAAGGAATTGTATCAATTAAAGGAAAAATAATTGAAATCAATTACCTGGACGAACATAGTGGGGAGAAAGCTAAAGGATTCTTTGGCAAACTGTTCAGATGAGTCTGGACACCCAGTTTGTAACTCTTTTATCCATGATTGGCATGGGTATTTACTTTGGAGCGGCATTTGATACCTACAACCGTTTTTTAGTTAGAGCAAAGAGAAAAGTATGGTTTGTTTTTATTAACGACATCTTATTTTGGTGCATTCAGGCCTTGCTCATTTTCTATGTTTTGTACGAATCCAATCAGGGAGAATGGCGCTTTTATATCATATTGGCGCTGCTATGCGGGTATTCCGCCTATCAAGCCCTTCTTAGAAATTTATATAAAAGATTGCTGGAAATGACTATTTATTGGACTCATCAATCCGGTAAATTCCTTGCTAAATTGGGAGCTCTCTTATTCATTCGACCAATAAAAGGGTTAATTACGTTAATTATTACTATTATATTGTTTATATTTCAATTGTTGCTAAAGTTTGGCAATCCTCTATTATGGCTTGCCAAGTATCTTTTAAAGGCATTAATATCGATAGTAAGGATACTCTTCTATCCCTTTACTAGTACGGTGGCATGGCTGTGGAAGAGAATTCCTGGCCGTGTGCGAGCACCTGTCGAAAAGTTTTTTGATAATCTAGCAGGAATTGGAAAAAAGTTGAAGAATACTATCAATAAAATTATTAAAAAATGGACAAATAAGTCTTAAAGGGGGAAAGGAAATGGGATCGCTTGATAAAAAGAAGGAAAATATCAAACAAATCGATACGCCATATGTCCAATATCAAGAGAAACGAACCCAGTCCTTTGAGAAAAAGAAATTAGGATTGACAAGAAGGCTAGTATTATTTGCACTTTTTGCCATCATAACAACTGGGATCGTTCTTACAACACTCTTTTCTCAACATTCCGCTTTGAAGGACAAAGAAGAAACTAAAATTGAATTGAAAGCGAAATTGTCAGATCTTCAAAAGGATGAAGCAAGATTAAAAGAAGAAATCATTAAATTGAATGATGATGAATATATAGCAAAGTTTGCGCGTAAGGAATATTTTCTATCAGATGATGGAGAAATAATATTCAATCTTCCCGAAAATGAGGGCAAGTAGATATCCCTCACGTTGACACATATTTTTTTCAGTGATTATAATATAAGGGGAAGCTATAACTTCCATTATTTTATTTTTTTAATTTCTTAAGGAGGAGCAATTTTTTTATGTCAATCGAAGTAGGCAGCAAGTTACAAGGTAAGGTAACAGGAATCACTAATTTCGGAGCATTTGTTGAGCTGCCCGAGGGTTCAACAGGACTTGTCCACATCAGTGAGGTTGCTGATAATTATGTAAAAGATATTAATGATCACCTAAAAGTGGGAGATCAAGTTGAAGTAAAAGTCATAAATGTAGAGAAAGATGGCAAAATCGGTCTTTCTATAAAAAAAGCTGTTGAGAAGAAGGAGAGCGAACAACCTGCGCAATCATCTTATCAACAACGACCTCGTTATAACAGAGGAAACGATTCTCGTGCTGGAAGAAATGACTCTCGGGGAGGAAGAGGAGGACATGATTCCAGACCGCCAAGAGAAAGCTTCGAACAAAAAATGGCCCGCTTCTTGAAAGATAGTGAAGAGCGTATGTCATCTCTTAAGAGGAACACAGAATCCAAACGAGGTGGCAGAGGCGGAAGACGCGGCTAAACCTTGCTGCTGAAACAAAATGGCAATTTATATAACAGACCAGCATCAGTTGTTGGTCTGTTTTTTGTTTTTTTCATTTGATTATCAATGGATATAGGGATTATATGGTATAGATAGGGTAGTGTAATCCTGCAGTTTATAGGATTTTACTAGAAGGAGCATGTCGGGAAACGTTGTTTATATAAAGATCAATAAAGCCGTCATATTAAAAAATGTTTGATTGTTGAGTGTTTTTATAGATGGAATAGTAAGAAGTGATAAATACTGAAGAGTTATATTCTTTATAAACACAAAAAAAACCAGAGATATATCCCTGGTTTTTTTGTATGGATGACCCCTACGGGATTCGAACCCGTGTTACCGCCGTGAAAGGGCGGTGTCTTAACCGCTTGACCAAGGGGCCAAATAAATAGCGGCGGAGGGGATCGAACCCCCGACCTTACGGGTATGAACCGTACGCTCTAGCCAGCTGAGCTACACCGCCATAATCAAATGCGCTTTTGAACACAAAAATTATCTTACAATCTAGTAAATACTTTGTCAATGGTTTAAATATTTTAGCCAATAATTAGAATATTACATTTAAATAAGTATCTATTTCTTCTATCTTCTAGCCTTTCCTACAAAGTAGTTTAATAAAATATTCTTCTTTATGATTCCTTCGATAACCTTTGTGCTTTCTTCTGCCCATTCACATGGAATGCCGTCGAACACTTTATAAAAACTCATCCTCCGTTCTGACAAATTTAGGATTATATCCCCTTTATAATGAGAGACAATCACCTGTTAGGGAGTGGTAATGTGGATAAAACACAAAGTACAATGTATGGATCAGTAACGGATGTTCAATATGATGCAGGCAAATGGAATCCTTCTCAATTAGTGGACAAGTATGTAACGAAGCTGGAAGATTACTTCGTGAAACAAGGATATATATTAGTAGTATTGGGATTTCTCCTGGGAAGGGCGCTTATCCTTTCACAATTAGCTCCATTTTCTCTTCCATTCTTTGCGGCTGTATATATGATGAGACGGGAACGTTCGCCGCTTGTTATGGTCGCCTCAATAGGAGGAGCCTTAACAATCTCCTGGTCAGCAGGTTTAAGTTTATTTGCTTCATGTGCCTTATTCCTCCTCTTATATAAGCTGAGACAGCCATCAGTGGAGAACCAATTTAAAGTTGTTGGTGTATATGTTTTAATAGCCATGGGAATTGCAGGAGCAACGGAACGCTATTTGAGATATATGAAGTTTGAAATATACGATGCCATGATGATCGGTGTTGAAGCAGGTTTAGCTCTTATTCTTACCATGATTTTCATTCAATGTATCCCACTGATTGCCATGAAAAAAAGTCCACAGGGACTAAGGACAGAAGAGGTTATCAGTTTGATAATCATGCTGGCCTCTGTTATGACCGGTACGATCGGCTGGTCGATTTATCATATTTCCCTTGATCATACATTAAGCAGGTACTTAGTTCTTCTTTTTGCAGTCTCCGGAGGAGCCTCTATTGGATCGACAGTAGGAGTGGTAACAGGTTTAATATTTAGTCTGGCCAATCTCAGTAACCTTTTTCAGATGAGCTTATTGGCCTTCTCTGGTTTACTAGGGGGCCTCCTTAAGGAAGGGAAAAAAATAGGGGCATCATTAGGTTTAATTATTGCCACATTACTAATTGGCCTTTATGGGGAAGGGAGTCAAAATATATCAATAACGCTATATGAATCTTTATTGGCTATTGCTTTATTTTTTATGACCCCTGCTACCCTTATTTCAAAAGTAGCCAAACATATTCCTGGAACAGCAGAGCATACGAATGAACAGCAACGTTATGTCAGGAGGGTCAGGGATGTTACTGCACAAAGAGTGAATCAATTTTCTTCTGTTTTCCAGGCTTTATCGAATAGTTTTTCACAGATGGAGGAACAAACAACGAAGGAGGTAGAAAAGGAACGTGAGTTGGATTATTTTTTGAGCAATGTGACTGAAAAAACATGCCAGACATGCTTCAAAAAGGATCATTGCTGGGCGAAGAATTTCGAATATACGTATGGAATGATGGGAGATTTGGTTGAGACTTTACAAGATGAGTCAGGGCAAGTTCCGCAGGCCACTCAAAGAGAATGGAAACGGTTCTGTACAAGATATGATAAAGTGACGGAGGCGATGCTTCAGGAAATCTCTTATTATAATGCAAATCAAAAATTAAAAAAACAAGTGAGAGAAAGTAGAAAGCTTGTGGCAGATCAACTCCAGGGAGTTTCAAAGGTAATGGAGGATTTCGCCAAGGAGATTACAAAAGAACGTGAAAATCTCCATATACATGAAGAACAGTTACTGGATTCCATTCGGGGGTTCGGCTTGGATATCCACCAAATTGAAATTTATTCCCTGGAACAGGGGAATGTTGATATAGATATGCAAATCCCGGATTGCGAGGGAAGTGGTGTAGGTGAGAAATTAATTGCACCCATGCTCTCAGATATATTGGAAGAGCACATTATTGTTTACAAAGAAGAATGCAGTTCATTTCAGGGAGGTTTATGCCGCTTAACATTCCGTTCTGCCAAACGCTACACAGTAGAAACTGGTGTAGCCCATGCTGCAAAGGGAGGGGGACTTGTGTCAGGGGACAGTTACACCATGATTGACATTGGGAAAGGGAAGCATGCGATTGCCATTAGTGATGGTATGGGAAATGGAGAAAGGGCTCATAATGAAAGCTCGGAAACCTTAGGGTTACTGCAGAAAATACTTGAGTCTGGAATAGAGGAAAAGGTAGCTATTAAATCGATTAATTCGATCCTTTCATTGCGGACTACAGATGAGATTTTTTCAACACTTGACCTATCAATGATTGATTTACAGGATGCGAGTGTGAAATTTTTAAAGGTGGGTTCAACACCAAGCTTTATAAAGAGAGGGCAGCAGGTTACGAAAATCCAATCTAACAACTTGCCAATTGGTATTATCAAAGAATTTGATGTGGACGTGGTTCATGACCAATTAAAGGCCGGTGACCTTTTAATTATGATGAGTGATGGAATATTTGAAGGACCAAAGCATGTTGAGAATTATGAAGCATGGATGATTAGAAAGATTAGAGAAATCGGTACTGATAAGCCACAGGAAATAGCTGATATTATTCTCGAAGAGGTAATCAGGACAAGCTCAGGTAAAATTGAGGATGATATGACAATTGTTGTTGCACAAATAAACCATAATATTCCGAAATGGACAAGTATACCTGTCAGTACGAAGAAGAAAAAAGCTCAATAATAATATCCTCCTAATCGTATAAAGCGCCTATATATAGGCGAAGATGAAAATAAAAATAGCGGTATAGGAGGATGATGAAATGAAGACAGGTACGGTTAAGCAAATATTATTGCTGACAGACGGCTGCTCCAATCAGGGAGAGAGCCCGACAGCGATGGCTGCACTGGCACGTGAGGAAGGAATTACAGTAAATGTAATTGGCGTTATGGATAAGGACATTATAGACGAAGGAGGAATGCGGGAAATTGAGAATATAGCATCATCTGGTGCTGGCATTCATCAAATCGTCTATGCTGAACAATTATCACAAACTGTACAAATGGTCACTAGGAAGGCGATGAACCAAACGATACAGGGTGTGGTGAATAAGGAGCTACAGCAAATACTTGGAAATCATATCACTATGGAAGAATTACCACCTGATAAACGCGGGGAGGTAATGGAGGTAGTGGAGGATCTGGGAGAAAAGGTAAAAATGGAGGTTCTTGTATTGGTTGATACAAGTGCCAGTATGAAACATAAGCTGCCAACGGTTAAAGAGGCGCTTATAGATTTATCTATTAGTCTAAATGCGAGAAGTGGTGAAAATCAGTTCTCAGTTTTTATATTTCCCGGGAAAAGAACCGAAGTGGAAAGAGTGATGGATTGGAGCCCTAGACTTGAATCCCTTTCTAAAATTTTCGCTAAATTAACCACTGGAGGAATTACCCCGACTGGTCCAGCTATTCGTGAAGCCATTAAGTATTTTAATAAAGAGTCTTCTATAAGGAGAATAGTAGGCGACGATGATCAATACTTCGAAGAAACCATGTAGCTTTCCAATTGGATCAGTAATCAGGGGCAAATGGCATCA
Source organism: Pradoshia sp. Z5_111 (assembly GCF_058267535.1). Classification (NCBI taxonomy): domain Bacteria; kingdom Bacillati; phylum Bacillota; class Bacilli; order Caryophanales; family Bacillaceae; genus Pradoshia; species Pradoshia sp. Z5_111. The sequence continues at coordinate 5,328 of NZ_JBZCPQ010000016.1, read as the reverse complement.
TAAGAGTTATATCATTCGAAAAGAATTAGGGTATGGCGCGAATGGAATTGTTTATCTTGCAGATTCTTCAGATGGATCCGTAGCAATCAAATTTAGTGATAACAGTGCTACTATTGCCGCAGAAGTAAATGTATTAAAATCATTTGCAAAGGTCCAGGGAATATCCCTAGGACCTTATTTGATAGATGTGGATGACTGTATAGGGAGCGGAAAGATCATTCCTTTCTACGTGATGGAGTATATTTCCGGAGATTCATTTCTTACCTTTGTGCAAAAAAGAGGTGCAGATTGGATTGGTGTACTTATGTTGCAGCTTTTAAACAGCCTTGAAGAAATGCATAAACTCGGATGGGTTTTTGGGGATTTAAAACCTGAAAACTTGATTGTACAATTACCCGATTTTAAAGTCCGTTTTATAGATGTAGGAGGAACCACGCAAATTGGCCGTGCGATTAAAGAATACACTGAGTATTTTGATCGCGGATATTGGGAACTTGGGGGCAGAAGGGCAGAGCCTTCCTATGATTTATTTGCACTTGCTATGATAGTGATCAATGCAGCCTATCAAAAAAGGTTTAATAAAAATGGAGAGGGAATTAACCAATTAAAGGAATTAGTGAAAAACAATCAGGAACTCAGAGGGTTGGAGTCTATTCTTTTAAAAGCTTTGAAAGGCCAATACATAACGGCAACTGATATGAAAAAGGAAGTCATATCCCATTTACACGCAAAACAAACTGCTAACCGTACCGCCGTAAAAAGGAATGCTCCAGTAAACACTAGTCGGGTACAGATGAGGAAACGGAAATCCAGTGATAAAAGCAATTTCTTTGAAACGTTCTTTTTAGTTGCTATTATTACTTTGCTTTATGCATTTTATATGTTTGGTCAAGTTGTATAAGTTCACAAGAAATACAAACAATAACGCTGTCTCTACCGTTTTTTTGAAAGATAATTTTTGGATTCCATTTATAAGAGTGGTACGATAATAATTAATTGAAAGCAACGGTAGAAAGGAATATGTATGTTAGAGGCGAAAGTAACTGCTTATATTAATAAAAAACGATTGATTAATCATAATGACACGATTTTAGTAGGTGTTTCCGGAGGGCCGGATTCATTGGCATTGCTTGCTTTTTTTAATAGCATAAAAAAATCATATAATCTAACCCTTGTGGTTGCCCATGTAGATCATATGTTCAGAGGTGAAGAATCATTTGAGGAGTATTTATTTGTAGAAGGAATATGTAAGGAATGGGGAATCCTATTTGAAGGAAATCGGATAGATGTTCCAAAATATATTATAGATACAGGTAAAAATCCACAACAGGCATCCAGGGATTGTCGATATGCATTTTATAGGGATATAATGGAAAAGTATGCGGCGCAAAAATTAGCTCTTGCTCACCATAAGGATGATCAGGCAGAGTCAGTCTTAATGAACCTTATTAGGGGGACTTCAGGGATGGCCAGGATTGGAATTCCTCTGAAAAGATCCTTCGCGGGTGGATGGATCATACGTCCTTTTCTTGCTGTCACAAGAGAGGAAATCCTGGAATATTGCACAGAGATGGATCTCAAGCCACGCATGGATCCAAGTAATGAAAAGGATATTTATACCCGAAATCGATTCCGTAAATACATATTACCATTGATAAAAAAGGAAAATAGTAAAGCGCTTGATCATATTCAACGGTTTAGCGAGGATTTGGAACAAGATGAAGGATTTTTGATGATGTTAGCTGAAAAAGAGTATAATTCTCTTGAATTAACTGAAAAGGACGGGATTTTAAAAGTTCCCATATCTTCTCTCGGAAAGGTGCCAAAACCTTTACAAAGGAGGGTGATTCATCTAATATTAAACTATCTTTATCAAGTGAAACCTTATGTATTTTCATACGTACATATAGAGTGTATTCAGTCTTTATTGACAGAATCCAATCCTTCCATCTCCGTGCAATTACCTTCTGGGCTTCAAGTTACGAAAACATATGATCAGTTGCTTTTCCATTTTGGAAGGTTGCCATCAGTAACTTTTTCAAAAGAAATCCGTATACCGGGGAAGACGGCACTTGCGAATGGCGCTGTTATTGAAACGGTTTTGCTGGATACCTTATCTGAAAAATGGGAGCATGCATCTCGATATACATGTATTTTACCTTTAAGTGAAGAGGACTTACCATTAAGGGTACGGAATAAGCGGGATGGAGATCGATACCAGCCTAAAGGCTTTACAGGCCATAAAAAACTGAAAAAGCTGTTTCTTGAACACAAGATACCTGTGCATGAGCGGGAGAGTTGGCCAATTATTGTTAATAAGAATGATCAAATTGTTTGGATACCAGGTCTGCAAAAGATTAATCTAGAAAAGACCCCGACGCCAGCCATCATGATAAAGTATGTTGAATAATGCTCTTCTAGGAGGACTACCGAATGACGATTCATAATGATATTGAGAAAATTTTGATTTCAGAAGAAGAAATCCAAGGCAAAATTAAAGAACTCGGGGCTTTGCTTACAGAGGAATACAAGGATCTAAATCCATTAGTGATAGGTGTGCTGAAAGGTGCAATGCCTTTTATGAACGATTTATTAAAGCATGTAGACAGCTATTTGGAAATGGATTTCATGGATGTTTCCAGCTATGGTACTTCTACGGTTTCAAGCGGTGAAGTTAAAATCATTAAAGATTTAAACACATCTGTTGAAGGCAGAGATTTGCTGATCATTGAAGATATCATAGACAGCGGTCTTACCCTCTCTTATTTAGTGGATTTATTTAAATACAGAAAAGCTAAATCCATCAAGCTTGTCACATTATTGGATAAGCCATCCGGAAGAAAAGCTGATATACATGCGGATTACGCTTGCTTTAATGTACCTGATGAGTTTGTTGTTGGATACGGACTTGACTATATGGAAAAATACAGGAATATTCCATACATTGGCGTGTTAAAAAGGGAAGTTTACGAAACTGCCAAATAGGGATATAGATGATTAATAACCGTTCTATTCATATAATAGACTGTGCTATGATCTTTATATAAAATATATAAGTAACCTGATTGTAGATACGAATACTATATTTAGTTTTTTGGGAGGAGGTTAGGGATGAACCGTATTTTTAGAAATACCATATTCTATTTACTTATTTTTGTGGCGATTATCGGAGTAGTAAGTGTGTTTAACCAAAATTCCGAGCCAACTAAACATATTTCTAATAATGAGTTTATTGAAAGTCTTGAAAAAGGTGAGGTTAAATCCGCTGATTTACAGGTGGAACGCGGAGTATATTCTGTTAAGGGTCAATTAAAGGATGCTAAGGAAAATGAGTTTTATTTAACATATATCCTTGCAGAACAGGCTGAAGAGGTTACTGACTTAATTGATGAACAGGGTGTAAAATCTACAGTTGCTCCAGCAAAAGAAACAAGTGTATGGGTAACATTCTTAACTTCAATTATTCCGTTCGTCATTATTTTGCTATTGTTCTTCTTCTTGATGAATAGTGCGCAAGGTGGCGGAAACAAAGTAATGAGTTTTGGTAAAAGTAAAGCTAAGCTCTACAGTGAAGAAAAGAAAAAAGTACGCTTTAAAGATGTTGCGGGTGCTGATGAGGAAAAACAAGAACTGGTTGAAGTTGTGGAGTTCTTGAAGGACCCTCGTAAATTTGCTGAATTAGGTGCGAGAATTCCGAAAGGGGTACTTTTAGTAGGACCTCCGGGAACAGGGAAAACCTTGCTTGCAAGAGCAGTAGCTGGTGAAGCAGGTGTACCTTTCTTCTCTATCAGTGGTTCAGACTTTGTTGAAATGTTCGTGGGTGTGGGTGCTTCCCGTGTGCGTGACCTTTTTGAAAATGCGAAGAAGAATGCACCATGTATTATTTTTATCGATGAAATCGATGCAGTTGGACGTCAGCGTGGAGCTGGCCTTGGCGGGGGACACGATGAACGTGAGCAAACCCTGAACCAATTGCTTGTTGAAATGGATGGTTTCGGAGCAAATGAAGGTATCATTATCATTGCTGCTACAAACCGACCTGATATTCTTGACCCGGCTCTTTTACGTCCAGGCCGCTTTGACCGACAAATTACGGTTGACCGTCCTGACTTAATTGGAAGGGAAGCTGTACTTCGTGTACATGCACAAAACAAACCGCTTGATGAAAATGTGGATCTTAAAGCAATTGCGATGAGAACCCCAGGTTTCTCCGGTGCCGATTTAGAAAATCTCTTGAATGAAGCTGCTTTGGTAGCTGCAAGACAGGATAAGAAAAAAGTAGATATGAGCGACATTGATGAAGCAACGGATCGTGTGATTGCCGGTCCTGCTAAAAAAAGCCGTGTCATCTCTAAGAAAGAAAGAAATATTGTTGCCTTCCACGAATCCGGACATACGGTTATCGGGTTGGTACTTGACGAAGCAGATATGGTCCATAAGGTAACAATTGTTCCGCGTGGCCAGGCAGGCGGTTATGCTGTAATGCTTCCGCGTGAAGATCGTTACTTTATGACTAAGCCTGAATTGTTCGATAAGATTACCGGATTGTTAGGCGGACGTGTTGCTGAAGAAATCGTCTTTGGTGAAGTGAGTACTGGAGCTCATAATGACTTCCAACGTGCTACAAGCATTGCCCGCAAAATGGTGACTGAATACGGAATGAGTGATAAGCTCGGACCGATGCAGTTTGGCCAGGCTTCAGGAGGCCAAGTATTCTTAGGTCGCGATATTAATAGTGAGCAAAACTATTCTGATAAGATTGCTTATGAAATTGATATCGAAATCCAAAATATCATCAAAACGTGCTATGAACGTGCAAGAAAAATTCTTACTGAAAACCGCAGTAAGTTAGATCTGATTGCTAACACATTACTTGAAATTGAGACGTTAGATGCCGAACAAATTCGTCACCTGGCGGATCATGGAACATTGCCTGAGCGCAAGGTAGCAAGCGATGTAACAGTGAACGTATCAGCTAAAAAGGAAATTCTGTCTGAGGATTTATCCAAAGACAATACAATATCCGAGCGAAGAGAAGATGATCAAACTCCTCCTACACCACCGGATATGGAAACGAACGATCCTAATAAATTGTAAGAATTCTGAGTGTCCCATCATATGAATGGGGCACTTTTTTTGGAAAGGGATAGACCTTTGAAACTAAAAGGACCGGAGGCCTACAGGATATAGGTCATGAAGGCGTTGCCACAGGAAGTGGCGCTTTTAGTCTTCGTTCCATGTTACAGTCGTCTCAGCTTTTTGATTAATCCAGCTTCAACGGCTAGAAGCTCAGGACATAAGCATGACCTCTGCGGGAGGGAAGGGCAC
>NZ_JBZCPQ010000015.1:0-56716 GCF_058267535.1 Pradoshia sp. Z5_111 | reverse complement strand
TTGACGAGATTTTAAAAATCTCTTTTTTTAGACTTGCTTGGCGTTTCGTTTTGTTTAGTTTTCAAAGAACAATCTGTGTTGCTTGTTTCAGCGACTTTTATATATTATCAAATTCGCTTTTTGTTGTCAACAACTTTTTTAAAAAGTTTTTTCAGCCGATTTCTTTCGTTTCGACTTCGTTCGTGACAACGTATATAAATATATCAGCATTTAAATTCTAAGTCAACACTTTTTATCAAAATTATTTTCTGTTTTTCGAGGTGTATTCAAATACCTTAAATACTCGCTTTTCGGGGCAATTCTAATCAGGAGTTTTAACAAAATCTTATATCTTTCTTCTATTGCCCTTTGAACTATTGGATGATGGTTTTCTATTCTTTCATCTGTACGAATTTCTTCCATTTCTCTCTTAATTAAAAACTCTAATTCCATACCTTCTTTTTCTGTCAGTAAAACCCCCAGCACAATATCCCTCCTACCTAATTGATCAACAGGGATATGTTACATCATTTTTTTAAATTTTATACAAGCTGTTTTTTTAACTGTAATATTTGTCCCACCTAACAAATACATTACATTAAAAGCTGATCAATTGGATGAGGTGAATAACATGCCCTTTTTTTATGTAACAAATGCACGCAGAGGAAAGCAACTAATCTTATTACTGATTATTACGTTCTTCACAGCCCTTTTTTTCTATGTGGAATTCATCGCGGTCTCACCTTCTTTTTCAATCAATGGGAAACCAAAGATTATATACAAAGGAGAAAAAGGAGTAGCTTTGACATTTAATATCGGCTGGGGCGATGAAAAGGCTGAGGATATTCTAAAAGCTTTAAAACAGGAAAAAATTCATGCGGCCACGTTTTTCTTAGCAGGCTCATGGGTTGAACGTCATCCTCATATTGTTAAGCTGATTAAAGAGCAGGGTTACGAGATTGGCCTTTTAGGTTACTCATATATCGATTACACGGAGCTTGAAGAGCCTGGAATCCAAAAGGATATATCTAAAGGGCTTGAAGCCTTCCGAAAAGCTGGAATAGAAAAGCCGCTCCTATTACGGACTCCTACTGGGGATGTAGATAGACGAGTATTAAAAATTGCCGAGAAGTCGAACCTTACAATGGTCCATTGGAGTGTCAATTCTATGGATTGGAAAAACCCAGGGACAAAGATTATTGCCCACAATGTTGCTCAGGCCAAAAAAGGGGATATCATCTTACTTCATGCTTCTGATGCTGCCATACAAACCGCCAAAGCGATTCCGCTCATTAAAGAGGAATTGACTAATAAAAACCTAAAGCTACTCTCTGTCTCTGAAATGATATCCAACTCTAAATCAACCAGCCACGAAATTAGCAGGATACCCTATATGGTAAACAGCAGCCCATTAATGAATAGGGAAACTCTTCAATTAAACTAAAAAAGCCGCACTCCTTTACGAGTGTGCGGCTTTTTGCTGCGTGCGCTTCATACGTTCCTTCGCAGCTTCCTTTGATTTTTCATGATATTTTGGCAAAATCAACAGTTGATAGGTGTTACAGATAAGCAAAGGAATTAACATGAAATACATATAGCTTTCATCATTTACCCTGAGCACCGGGAACCATTCTATTACTGTTACTACGACCATAAAAAACAAGGTAGGTATAAAGGCACTTTTATTTGTTTGTTTAACTTTCAGCACAGCTACTATTAAGGCTACTACTAAAATTAAGACAGGATACCAGACATATGAAATGGCACCTTCTGTTTCATTTCCAAAAAACACAAACCGCAAATAACCTAAATCAACTAAAACAAATACAGTAAGCACCAATTGTATGGCATGCCATACAAAAACAGATCTAAACATTTCCATCCCAAGTCTGTGAACGGTTAAATACGCAAAAAAACACATCTGGCTAATAACACTGAATATTAATCCAACGCCAGCCATCCACAAGAAGCCAACTAGTAATTCAACTGGTGTCTTAAGTGAAAACTCATTCCATTTTGCAATTAAACCAACGACCCCCGCTGTAAAACCGCCTATCAGCAAGGTATTCATAAATAGCTTCACCCAATATCGACTGCTCATTTTTCCCCACCCTCTATGTATGTTCTACTAAATTGTACCAACCGTTGTCATGAAAATCTATTAATTCATATAAACACGTATATTTTTTTATTCTCGATTCATATTATCAATGTAGATTTATTAGAGGAGGATTAAATTAATGACAACTATATTCAGATGTGCTTTTGGTCTTATTTTATGCCTAATCACCTTAACCGGCTGCAGTGAAACAAATACAGAATCAAGAGAAGAAAACTATAGTGATACTAAAAAAATTATTGTAGATGTTTTAAAGTCAGATGAAGGGAAGAAAGCAATTGAGGATATTCTTCAAGATGAATCAGTTAAAACTGAATTGATTATGAATCAGGAGGATGTTTCAAAAACTATTGAGAAAGTATTAACTTCTGATAAAGAGAAACAATTCTGGGAGAATGCCTTCAAGGATCCGAAGTTTGTGAAGTCTCTTGCAAATGGCCTGGAATCCTCTCATAAACAGATTCTTAAAGATTTAATGACTGATCCGGAATATATGACATTATTAACAAATGTCCTAAAGGATTCAGATATGAGAAAAGAATTCACCGAAATCATGCAAGGAAAGGACTATCGCAAAGAACTTCAATCCGTCTTAACAGAGGTCATTGATAGCCCGCTCTATAAAGCAAAAATAGAAGATATCCTACTAAAAGCAGCTGATGAAAAATCTAAAGAAAATACTTCAAACAATAAGAAAGCAGGTCAACCATAAATAAAACGCCTCCTATCGAACGGAGGCGTTTACTTATCATTTATTAACCATTTCAGTTACTTTCTCAGCTATTTCTGTAAACATCCTTCCGGTCGGGTGATCTTCTGCGTAGATTGATGGCGCAAACTCCTCATCATTCCAATCAGGCTGTCCAAGAGGAAGCTTGCCTAATAATTCTGTATTAAGCTCTTCAGCCAGCTTTTCGCCGCCACCTTTACCGAAGACGTATTCTCTTTCGCCGGTTGTTTTACTCTCAAAGTAAGACATGTTTTCAACCACACCAATTACCTCATGCTCTGTACGAATTGCCATAGCACCCGCTCTAGCGGCAACAAACGCAGCTGTAGGATGTGGAGTGGTAACGATAATTTCTTTACAGGTTGGCAGCATGGAATGAACATCCAAAGCTACATCTCCAGTTCCAGGAGGAAGGTCAAGCAATAAATAATCCAAATCTCCCCACTCTACTTCCTGGAAAAAGTTATTCAGCATCTTTCCAAGCATCGGACCTCTCCATATAATCGGTGCATTATCCTCAACGAACATCCCCATAGAGATCACTTTTACACCGAAACGATCGACTGGGTATATACGTTCCTCTTTAACAGTTGGACGCTTATCAATCCCCATCATATCCGGAACACTAAAACCATAAATATCAGCATCCACCAGACCAACCTTTTTACCAAGGCGTGCCAAAGCCACTGCCAGATTTACAGAGACGGTGGATTTACCGACTCCTCCTTTTCCACTGGCAATTGCAATAAAGGTAGTGTCACTATCGAGTAAGCCTTTTTCTTCTTTCGGCAAAGACTCACGGAATTTAGCCAAGGCTTCCTCTGGCAAGTCAGCAAAACGAATGCCTACTGTATTCGCTCCAGCCTCCTTTAATGTATTTACAACCGTTTGCTGGATTTGCAGCTGTTCAGCCGTACCTGTTTTAGCAATCGCTATTTTCACGCTCACATGCTGCTTTTCTTCTTTAATCTTTATCTCTATAATACCGTTTGTTTCTTTAAGGGTTTTATTTAAAAATGGATCTTTAATTTCTCCAAGTAATTCTCTTACCTTTACTTCTGTAAGCACGAACGACACCTACCTTGTATGTATTTGTAAACGCTATTAGTATAACATATTCAATAGGTATCAATTGCTAATTTGATTCTGTATTTTCAATCTTCTTCATGTTCCTTTAAAAAATATCTAATTACTCCCGTATAGATTGAGAGTGCGATATCATCCTGATACACTTTACTTTGTAAATTGCGTCTTTCTTCATCATTTGAAAGAAAGCCGACTTCTACCAGAACTCCCGGTTTATTTGCATGCTTGACTAAATATACACTTTCCATAGGTTTAGCATATCTTTTCGTATTTCTTAAATTACGAATAAACTCTGCTTGGATCAATTTAGCCGCTTGTTTATTTTCCGTAAACTTTGGCGAATAAAACGTCTGGGCTCCCTTCGAATTCACCTGTGGAAAGGCATTGGCATGCACACTAATATACAAATCCGCCTCAGAATTGTTTATAAATTTAGTCCTTGTAATTAAATCCGTCCGCTTCCTTTCCCGTATACTTCTCGAATCAGAATCAGCAAGATCTACGTCTTTTTCTCTTGTCATTAAAACAAGGGCACCTTGTTCCTGCAGGTAATCCCTTAGTCTTAACGAAATTGGCAATGTTACATTTTTCTCGATTACACCATTAAAGGTCGCCCCGCCATCTATCCCTCCATGTCCTGGGTCAATGACAATAACTTTTCCAGCCAAGGGCAGATTCCACTGCTGAAATGATACACGCTGGTTCATCCTGTATGACATCAATAAAAACAGAAGAACCACCCCAACCACAAAACAGGTCGTGAGAACCTTCTTTTGAACATTCATAGCTTATCCCCTTTACCCCATAATCCACTATTACTGTATCTTATGGGACAAGGAGTTTAGATAGAACATGCTAGATCTATTTCATCCTCATTTTATATCGATTAATTCCTTTTGCGTATCCTTCCATCCACCAAGCCGTCACATATTCATCCGTCAAGCTGCGCAGCGTTTCTTGTATAAAAGGAGATCCATTTTCCTCCGATTGATAAAGATAGTAAAACAATTGCTGTGAGAGCATATCAATTTCTTTTTTCGCTCTCTCTTTTATCCGCTCTGGCGACTCTCCATACCGATTAAACTTACTATAATATCCACCTAGAAGAAAACCCTCCACTGCAATATCATAACAATGCTCTTCAGCTGGCTCAATTGAGTATCCCGGAAAACATTTTAACCCTTTAGCAAGATGGCGATATTGCCTCCCTAAAAGTTCAAGCGAAAAATCCTTCAGTATCTCACGCTCATATTTCAACCGCTTTTCTTTACGAAAAGCAGCAAGATTTACAACTGTATTCATTAAACCACCTCTAAATTAAAATATAATCATCAATAGAAAATTAAGATATACTCTATTGTTTGATGGATGGCCTATACTCATGCCATGGGATAAATGGGAAATGTAAGGAGGAGTTATAAAACATCGTGTATAAGGAGGTGTTAATCGGATCGATGTATGGCTGTCGGGGTAGTCCATCTTCTCTTTTTCGGGTCGCTTTGTTGTATATATACTCGTTTTCTTATTCAATTCAGCCAAATACCTAATAAATCAAGCCATTTTTCTATTTGATCCGGCCAAACGATTTCTTAATCCAGCCGATCCAGCATTTAATCCAGCCGAATTGGCCCATAATCCAGCCAATCCAGAATATTAATCCTTGGAATTTACGCGTAACCGAGCCAATCTGGCACTAATTCCAGCATGACTCAACTTTGCTCACACAGCCAGCCGCTCTGCATTTATATCTCCAAACATAACAAAAAGACCCCCAGACAAATGTCTGGGAGTCTTTTGAACGCAATTGTAAAATTAACGTTTTGAGAACTGAGGTGCACGACGCGCGCCTTTAAGACCGTATTTTTTACGTTCTTTCATACGTGGGTCACGAGTTAACAATCCTGCACGTTTTAGTCCTGGACGGTATTCTGGATCTACTTCAAGTAATGCACGAGCGATACCATGACGGATAGCGCCTGCTTGACCTGTGTAGCCTCCACCTTTAACGTTTACTAAAATGTCATAGCTGTTTGTTGTTTCAGTAACAACTAGAGGTTGTCTTACTACTTCACGAAGTGCTGCGAATGGAATGTAGTCATCGATTTGACGATCATTGATAATGATGCGGCCTTCACCTGGAATCAAACGCACACGAGCAACGGAGCTCTTACGTCGACCAGTACCGTAATATTGTACTTGTGCCAATGTTATATCCTCCTTTAATATTAACCGCGAAGCTCAAGAACTTCAGGTTTTTGTGCTTGATGTGGATGCTCAGCTCCAGCATATACGTTTAATTTTTTACCCATTTGACGACCAAGAGATCCTTTTGGAAGCATTCCTTTGATAGCTTGCTCCAACATTTTCTCTGGGTAGTTAGTTCTCATTTCAAGAGCAGTTCTTGTTTTCAAACCACCTGGGTGCATGCTGTGACGGTAGTAAATTTTATCAGTTAATTTCTTACCAGTCAGTTCGATTTTAGATGCATTGATAATAATCACATGGTCACCAGTGTCAACATGTGGAGTATAAGTTGGTTTGTGTTTACCTCTAAGAATTGAGGCTACTTGTGATGCTAGACGACCTAAAGTTTGACCTTCGGCATCTACAACGTACCATTTACGTTCTACATCACTAGCTTTCGCCATATACGTCGTACGCATTGATTTACCCTCCTAAAAATAGTTCATTGTTTCATTTTTTTTAAAAAAATTTGTGGCTCTATCTAAACACGAAATAGTTTCCGGGGCTATTCTCGTGGTTTTAACATACCAAAGGATATGATATACCGTTTTTCGGCCATTGTCAAGAAAATGTTACACCTGGATTAGTTGTCATGGAATTTAGATTTTATTTATAATCTACTTTCCATAAATATAACCCGTGTCCTGGTGCGGTTCTCCCTGCTTTCGTGCGATCATGGGCAGTAATAATGTCTTTTATTTCCTCCGGGCGGCGTTTGCCAATCCCGACATCCAATAAAGTGCCTACCATAATCCTTACCATATTATACAGGAAACCATCTCCAACAAAACGAATGACCAATTGTTGATCATCTCTAAGAAAATTAATCGACTTGACCGTTCTTACTTTATCCACCACTTCTGTTTTAGCGGAGCAAAAACTGGTAAAATCATGGGTCCCGGTTAAATACTCTGACGCTCTCTCCATCATAGCTAAATCGAGCTTATAGGGATAGTGATAGGCATAATTTCTAATAAAGGGATCTTTTACTTCAGCCAACGAAATGATATACCTGTATTCTTTACCAACCGCATTAAACCTGGCATGAAATTCAGAATCAGCCTTTTCGATATCTACGATGGCTATATCTGCAGGCAGCATAGTTCCCAGTGCTTTTTTCCATCTTTCCGGAGGCAGCTCAAGTGGAGAATCAAAGTGAATGACTTGCCCCTTGGCATGTACACCGGCATCAGTACGCCCTGAGGCAGCCACCTTGACCTCTCTTCCCTTATGCATGGTCATTAGGACCTTTTCCAGTTCCAATTGAACTGTACGCTTGTCAGGCTGAATTTGGTAGCCGGCAAAATTTGTCCCATCATAAGCTATTGTACATTTGTAACGTATCATTCCAATACTCTCCCTATTAGTTTCTAGTGAGGATAAGAGCGATTGATAAGGCGATGAGAGAGATGATTAAGATTGTGTCAGGGAATTCCCACTTAAGAGCACGATATTTCGTCCTGCCTTCTCCGCCCCTGTATCCCCTTGCTTCCATCGCTGTAGCCAGCTCCTCAGCACGTTTAAAGGAGCCTACAAATAGTGGAACAAGGAGAGGGACGACTGCACTCAATCTTTCCTTCAGCGGGCCCGATGAAAAATCGACTCCTCTTGAGGTTTGTGCCTTCATAATTTTATCCGTCTCTTCAATCAACGTTGGAATAAAGCGTAATGAGATAGAAATCATTAATGCAAGCTCATGAACCGGGAATTTAATTTTCCTTAAAGGGTTCAATAGATATTCCATTCCATCCGTTATCTCAATCGGCGTTGTCGTAAGCGTAAGGATAGAAGTAACTAAGATTAATAATGTAAAACGTAAGGATATAAAGATCCCCATCTTAATTCCTTCATCATAAATATCAATACCGGCGAGCGAGAAGACAATTTCTCCTCTTTTTGTGAAAAACAGTTGTATAAGCAATGTTAGAATGATTAAAAAGATTACCGGCTTTAATCCCTGTAATAGGAATAGTGGTTTAATTTTTGTTAATCCTAGCAATACTAAGGTAAATGTAATTAAAATAGCATACGATATCCAGTTATTAGCCAGGAATACGATACAAACATAGAAAAAGACTAATAATAATTTTGCCCTTGGATCCATTCTGTGGACAACTGAATCAGCTGGAACATAGCGTCCCATTATAAATTTATCCATCATTGTTGTCCACCCCCAAGAGATTTGATATCTCGCTAATCAAATCATCCAGTGACAGATGTTTCTTGGAGAGAACTAAACCACTCTTTTGTTCAAATTCCATCTGGAATCGAATGGTATCAGGCACTGCCAGTCCTAAATCCATTAATGCCTCTGGATCAGAGAACACTTCATTTGGAGACGCTTTTTTAACAATCGTTCCTCTATGCATGATAATCAGTTCGTCTGCGTATCTTGCTGCATCTTCCATGCTATGTGTAACCAATATGGTGGTAAGAGCCTTTTCCTTGTGAAGGGTATGAAACATATCCATAATTTCTTTTCGCCCTCTTGGATCCAACCCGGCTGTAGGTTCATCCAGAACAATCACTTCCGGTTCCATAGCCAGTACTCCTGCTATCGCTACTCTTCGCATTTGACCGCCGGATAAATCGAATGGAGAGGACTCCATAATCGAATCATCCAGACCCACTAATTTGATCGCTGCATATGCACGATTTTTGGCATCTTCCTCACTCACTCCAAAATTCATGGGTCCAAAGCAGATATCTTTTAATACGGTTTCTTCAAAAAGCTGGTGTTCAGGGAACTGAAAGACAATTCCTACTTTTTGACGGATGGCTTTCAAATTCTTTTCTTTTTTATCTGCGGAGATAACTCTTTCTCCAATTGTGACTTTCCCCTTTGTTGGCTTTAACAAGGCATTTAAATGCTGTAAGAGAGTAGATTTGCCTGAGCCAGTATGACCAATTACACCTATAAAAGAATTAGTTGGAAAACGAACATTAATATCATATAAAGCGCGATGCTCAAATGGTGTGCCCAGTTGATAGGTATGCTCTACTTCTTCAAGTGATATTTGCATAGTTCATTCACCAGCCCTTCTTCGGTGATTTGATCAGATACTTGGATACCATTTTCTCTTAATGATTTAGAAAGTTTTATAGAAAACGGGATATCAAGTCCTAATTTCACAAGTTCTTCCTCTAACTTAAATATCTCAGCCGGGCTGCCTTCCGCAAATATTTTCCCCTGATTCAATACAATCATCCGGTCAGCACGGGCAGCTTCCTCTAAGTCATGAGTGATTGATATTACTGTCAATTGTTTATCTTCCTTCAATTCTCTAATAATGCCAAGTACTTCTGATCTCCCCAAGGGATCAAGCATGGAGGTGGCTTCATCCAGAATAATAATAGATGGGCGCAAGGCCAGTACACCTGCTATTGCAACACGTTGCTTTTGTCCACCTGATAAATGGTGCGGCTCTTGATCGAGAAACTCATCCATGCGAACTTTCCTTAATGCATCCTGGACACGGTTTATCATATCCTCTCTCTCAATGCCAGCGTTTTCTAAACCAAAAGCCACATCATCCTGCACAGTTGTACCTACAAACTGATTATCAGGATTTTGAAAGACCATTCCAATATGCCGACGGATATCCCATACAGTGTCTTCGCTCATGACCAAATCATTAACCATGATCGTTCCTTCATTAGCAAAATAGAGCCCTATTAATAGCTTGGCTAATGTTGATTTGCCTGAACCATTATGCCCAACAATAGCGAGCCATTCACCCTCCTGGACTTTAAACGATACATTATCCAGAGCTCTATTTGTCTTCGCTTCATATTGAAAGGATATATTACTAACTTCAGCCAACGGTTTACTCATAGCTTCCTCCCTGTGCTGCTCTATTCTCTGCTTAGCTCAACTATTTTTGAATATAAAAAAACGCTGCACCCCTTCCGGATTATCCCAATGGATTTCCTGAATTAAGAGCAGCATTCACTTATCTTAATGTCAGACAACGTACGTTTTGTCTGTACAAGGGGTGCGAGAGCTAGACAAACATCAATTGGATCGTCACCCAATCCATGCCTATCGTAACGCTCTATCGTTTTTTGGATTATTCAGTAAAATAAGAGTAAAGCACATGCGTAAAACGCATAATGCTTTAGTTAGCTTATACCAGAATCATTGGATTAAGGTATTTAATATAGGATATGGGTGTCAGATATTCTGTCCACCCCTACCCTTACATCATTAAACTAACTCGATAATTACCATTGGTGCTGCGTCTCCACGACGTGGACCAATTTTCATGATTCTAGTGTATCCACCTTGACGCTCTTCGTAACGAGGCGCGATATCAGCAAATAATTTTTGAACTGCATCTTGCCCAGTTTCAGCGTTTGCTACTTCGTGACGGATGTATGCAGCAGCTTGACGGCGTGCATGTAAATCTCCGCGTTTACCTAAAGTAATCATTTTTTCGACTACGGAACGTAATTCTTTCGCACGAGTTTCAGTCGTTTCGATACGCTCGTTGATAATTAAATCAGTAGCCAAATCGCGAAGCATTGCTTTACGCTGTGCGCTTGTACGTCCTAACTTTCTGTATGCCATGAAAGTTTCCCTCCTTTGTTGAAATAACTGATTCTATCTATTCATTCATTAATCGTCTTTACGTAGGGAAAGACCTAGTTCTTCTAGCTTAGCTTTCACTTCTTCAAGTGATTTACGGCCAAGATTACGAACTTTCATCATATCTTCTTCAGTCTTATTAGCAAGCTCTTGTACTGTATTAATGCCAGCACGCTTCAAACAGTTGTAAGAACGAACAGAAAGATCAAGCTCTTCAATTGTCATTTCCAATACTTTTTCTTTTTGATCTTCTTCTTTTTCAACCATGATTTCAGCATTTTGAGCTTCATCTGTTAAACCAACAAAGATGTTCAGATGTTCTGTTACGATCTTCGCACCTAAAGCTATAGCTTCTTTTGGACCAGTGCTTCCATCAGTCCATACATCGATTGTAAGTTTATCATAGTTTGTCAGTTGACCTACACGAGTGTTTTCAACTTGATATGTCATCCGAGATACTGGTGTGTAAATGGAATCAATAGGGATTACACCGATTGGTTGATCATCACGTTTGTTTTGATCAGCTGGCGTGTAGCCTCTTCCTCTTCTAGCTACCAAGCGCATACGCAAGTGAGCTTTTTTAGAAAGGTGAGCTATCAGTAAATCCGGGTTTAGAATTTCCACATCGCTATCATGTGTAATATCTGCAGCCGTTACTGCCCCTTCCCCCTGAACATCAATTTCAAGAGTCTTTTCTTCATCAGAATAAATCTTTAATGCGAGCTTCTTAATATTTAGGATAATAGCAGTTACATCTTCTTCTACACCCTCAATAGTAGAGAACTCATGGAGCACACCATCTATTTGAATAGATGTAACGGCAGCACCAGGCAATGAGGATAGTAGGATACGACGTAAGGAGTTACCCAAAGTTGTTCCATATCCACGCTCAAGTGGTTCAACGATGAACTTACCATATTTTCCGTCTTCGCTGATTTGAACCGTTTCAATTTTTGGTTTTTCTATCTCGATCATTCAACAATACCCTCCTTCGTAACGTCGAAACCCCGGCTAGAAGAAGGTAGTGTTTTGCATCTAACCGAAATTCCCCAATATATACTCCCAATGTGCGCAACATATTTGTGATTTTCTAAGAAAAAGGAAAATCACTATATTACCCCATTATAGACAGGGAAATAAATTCTATTCAAACAATATTATACACGACGGCGTTTAGGCGGGCGGCAACCATTATGAGGTACTGGAGTTACGTCTTTGATTGCAGTAACTTCAAGACCAGCTGCTTGTAATGCACGAATAGCTGCTTCACGACCAGATCCTGGGCCTTTAACAGTAACTTCTAAAGTTTTCATACCGTGTTCCATAGAAGTTTTAGCTGCAGTTTCTGCTGCCATTTGCGCTGCAAATGGTGTAGATTTACGGGAACCTCTGAAACCAAGTGCACCAGCACTTGACCAAGAAATAGCATTTCCGTGTGCATCAGTAATTGTAACAATTGTGTTATTGAAAGTAGAACGAATGTGAGCAATACCTGACTCTACATTCTTTTTCACGCGGCGTTTGCGTGTGTTCGTTTTGCGTGCCATATCGACAAAACCTCCTTACTTATTATTTTTTCTTGTTAGCTACAGTTTTACGTGGGCCTTTACGAGTACGTGCGTTGTTTTTAGTGTTTTGTCCACGAACAGGAAGTCCTCTTCTGTGGCGTAATCCACGGTAGCAACCGATTTCCATTAAACGTTTGATGTTTAAGGAAACTTCACGACGTAGGTCACCCTCTACTTTGTATCCATCGATAATATCACGGATTTTGTTCAATTCATCTTCAGTAAGATCGCGTACGCGAGTATCTTGAGAAACTCCAGCTTCTGCAAGTACTTTTTCAGCAGTTGGTCTACCAATACCGAAAATATAAGTTAAAGAAATAACAACTCGTTTTTCACGAGGAATATCTACACCTGCAATACGTGCCATTTATGTGCACCTCCTTCAAATATTACCCTTGTTTTTGCTTATGTTTTGGGTTTTCACAAATAACCATTACTTTACCGTTTCTACGGATAACTTTACATTTTTCGCAGATTGGTTTTACTGATGGTCTGACTTTCATTGTTTTCCCTCCTTATAAAATGCGGAGTGCAACCGAGATTATTTAAAACGATACGTAATTCTTCCGCGGGTCAAGTCATAAGGAGATAGCTCTACCGTCACTTTATCACCTGGCAGAATACGAATGAAATGCATTCTGATTTTGCCTGATACATGGGCAAGGACAGTATGGCCATTCTCTAATTCAACTTTAAACATAGCGTTTGGTAAAGTCTCAGTAACTGTACCCTCAACTTCAATAACATCATCTTTTGCCATTACAGTTCTTCTCCCTTCTTCTCTAAGCTTTTCATAAAATAAGTCAAAGCGAAACGGAGCTTTCCGTTCGTTACGCGACCTGTTTCCCCTAAACTGCTCTCCACTTCCTGAGACCAGTCCTCGTACAAATGAAGATGAAGTATGTTTTTACGCTTTGCAGAATCAAACTTTCGTTTATCTCCGTCAGCGATACAAACAAATTTTTCATCAACAATTTTTACAATTATGGCATATTGATCGGTATCCCTGCCTTGAGTGACCCGAACAAATTGTCCCAACCGGGGAGATCTATCCTTTTGGACCAATCAAGATCACCTACATTTAAACTAATGTTAAGATTTCATAGCCTTCTTCGGTAATCGCAATGGTATGCTCAAAGTGAGCACAATTCTTCCCATCAACTGTAACAACTGTCCAGTTGTCGGCTAATGTTTGAACATAGCGGCTTCCTGCATTCACCATTGGCTCAACACACAGCACCATTCCCGGCTTCAATCTTGGGCCTTTATTCGGCGGACCAAAGTGAGGCAATTGCGGTGCTTCATGTAAGTCTTGACCGATACCGTGTCCGACATACTCTCTTACTATAGAAAAGCCGTTTTCCTCGACATATGTTTGAATAGCATGTGAGATATTAGAGAGACGTTGGCCTGGCTTTATTTCCGAAATCCCCTTATAGAGGGATGTTTCTGTTACTTGAAGCAGTCTCCTGGTTTCATCATCAATGTCTCCAACTGGATAGGTCCATGCTGAATCGCCGTGATAGCCATTAAGTTGTGCACCAATATCAATGCTGATAATGTCGCCGTTTTTTAATGTCTTATCCCCAGGAATGCCATGTACAAGTTCGTTGTTAACGGATGTACAAACACTGCCACGAAAACCATTATACCCTTTAAAGGACGGAATTGCATTATGTTTGCGTATAAACTTTTCCGCAATAGCATCCAGTTCCTTTGTTGAAACACCGGGTTTAATGTATTTTTGCAGTTCCTGATGTGTTAGAGCAACAATACGCCCAGCTTCACGCATGATTTCAATCTCGCGTTGGGTTTTACAAATGATCATCGAGACAAGCTCCCGAGAAGCTCTTCTATATCCGCGAAGACTTTATCAATCGGTTGTTGTCCGTCAAGATTTCGTAAATATCCTTTTCCTTCATAGAAGGTAATCAGTGGCTGCGACTGTTGAATGTTTACTTCGAGACGGGTTTGCACCGTATCGATGTTATCATCAGCTCTTTGGTACAACTCTCCACCACAGCGGTCGCACACGCCTTCTTTGGCAGGAGGATTAAATACTAGGTGGTAGGTAGCTCCGCAATCTTTACAAATGCGGCGACCTGTCAATCGTTCTAACAAGCTATCTTTATTGACTTGTATATTAATGACATAGTCTAATTGACGATCCATTTCAGCTAAAAGCTGTTCAAGTGCTTCAGCCTGAGCAACAGTGCGTGGAAATCCATCTAGCAAAAAGCCTTTTTGACAATCATCCTTAGCTAAACGTTCACGTACGATACCGATTGTAACTGCATCCGGTACCAGTTCACCTTTATCCATATATGATTTAGCTTCTAAACCAAGTGGTGTTTCCTCTTTCATAGCTGCCCGAAACATATCTCCAGTAGAGATATGAGGGATGTTGTATTCTTCTACTATTCTTTCTGCCTGAGTACCTTTACCGGCTCCTGGCAGTCCCATTAATACAAGATTCACACTTTTTCCCCCTAAACAATAATAGGCTTGGGGAGCATAATAGTCCCCGAAACCTTTTATTTAATAAAACCTTTGTAATGTCTTTTTACAAGTTGCGATTCTAATTGCTTCATTGTATCCAAGGCTACCCCTACTATAATCAAGAGACTCGTTCCACCTATTTGGGCAGATGATGGAAGATTGCCTAGCTTGATAAATATTACAGGAAGCACTGCGATGAATGAAAGGAATAGAGCCCCAACAAAAGTCAATCGATATAATACTCTCGTGAAGTATTCCTGAGTGGCTTTGCCTGGACGTATTCCTGGTACATATCCACCTTGCTTTTTCAAGTTCTCGGATAATTGCTCCGGATTCACTTGAATAAAAGCATAGAAATAGGAGAATGCAATAATCAAAGCAACGTAAAGGATCATTCCAACGGGTTGTGTGTAATCAAATGTTTTAGTAATCCATGTTGTTACACTATTCTCACCGAAAAATGATGCAATTGTTGGCGGAGTAATAATAAAGGAAACTGCAAAGATAACCGGAATAACACCAGCAGAGTTTACTTTTAAAGGTAAATGTGTGTTGTGTCCACCGACTGGACCTTTACCTGAAACCTGTTTAGCGTATTGGATAGGTACTTTTCTGTTTGCCTGTTGAATAAATATTACACCAACAACTACAGCGATGATTGCAAGTACAATCAATACAGCGATTGCTATATTAAGGAATAATGCATCTCCAGCATCTTCGAACATGGATGCATATATCTGGTTGAGCGTAGAAGGAATTGCCGATACAATACCCGCAAAGATAAGGATCGAAATTCCATTTCCTACTCCCTTAGAAGTGATTTGTTCACCGAGCCACAAAAGAAATGCGGTACCGGCTGTTAATACAGTAGCTATTAACAGATATGTCGTAATTCCTGGATTATCAATCAAAGCTCCATTAGCCATGTTATTAAAACCATATGACATTCCAAGTGCTTGAATAAATCCAAGAACTATGGTTCCATAGCGGGTAAACTGAGCTAATTTACGCCTTCCAACTTCACCTTGCTTTGCCCATTCTGCAAATTTAGGAACAACATCCATTTGCAATAGCTGGATGATGATCGAAGCCGTAATATATGGCATGATCCCCATTGCAAGGATAGAGAAGTTACTTAAAGCTCCACCACCGAAGAAGTTCAAGACTCCAAATACACTTAACTCATCGTTCATTGCAAGAATGTCTGCATTCACACCGGGAACAGGTATAAAGCACCCGATGCGATAGATAACCAGCATTGCAAGAGTAAAGAGAATTTTATTCCTGATATCTTTCACTCGCATGAAATTACGCAATGTACGGAACATTAAATCACCTCAGTTTTACCGCCTGCGGCTTCAATCGCTTCTTTAGCAGCTGCAGAGAATTTGTGTGCTTTAACTGTCAATTTTTTCTCTACATTACCCTTTGCAAGAATTTTGATTCCTGCTTTTTCGCTTTTCACAACACCTGTTTCGATTAACAATTCAGGTGTTACTTCAGTACCATCTTCAAAGCGATTTAATTTTTCAAGGTTAACTGCTGCGTATTCTTTACGATGAATGTTTGTAAATCCGCGTTTAGGTAAACGTCTGAATAAAGGAGTTTGACCCCCTTCGAATCCTGGTCTTACTCCACCGCCGGAACGGGCATTTTGACCTTTATGTCCTTTAGTGGCAGTTTTACCATGACCTGAACCAATACCGCGGCCTACGCGTTTGCGTTCTTTACGAGAACCTTCTGCAGGTTTTAATTCATGAAGTTTCATGCTGGCACCTCCTTATATAAACGTTAGTAAGCTTAGATTTCTTTAACAGTAACAAGGTGAGATACCTTGTTAATCATACCGCGAATAGCGTCATTGTCGTTATGCACTACAGTTTGGTGCATTTTTTTAAGACCAAGAGTATTTACTGTTACGCGTTGATCTTCAGGACGACCGATTAAGCTACGCGTGAGGGTAATTTCTAATTTGTTAGCCATTTGATTTCCCTCCTTATCCTAACAGTTCCTCTACAGATTTACCGCGCAATTTTGCAACTTCTTCCGCACTTTTCATTTGTTTAATGCCATCAATAGTAGCACGTACCATATTGATAGGTGTGTTAGAGCCTAGAGATTTGGAAAGGATGTCAGCGATACCTGCTAATTCTAGCACGGCACGAACTGGTCCACCAGCGATAACTCCAGTACCTTCAGAAGCTGGCTTCATTAAGATTTCACCAGATCCGAAACGTCCGATAACTTCATGAGGAATTGTAACTCCAACCATTGGTACAGTAACCAGGTTTTTCTTCGCATCCTCAACAGCTTTACGGATTGCATCTGGCACCTCTTGTGCTTTACCAGTACCGAATCCTACATGTCCATTTTTATCTCCGACAACCACTAGCGCTGTGAAACGGAAACGACGTCCGCCTTTAACAACTTTCGCTACGCGGTTGACTGTAACTACGCGTTCTTCAAGTTCTAATTTATTTGGATCAATGCGACGCATCTAATATGTCCCTCCTTTGTCTATTAGAATTGTAATCCGTTTTCACGTGCAGCATCTGCAAGTGCTTGTATACGTCCGTGATATAAGTATCCTCCACGGTCAAAAACAACTTCGGAAACACCTTTTTCTACAGCACGTTTAGCGATAACTTCGCCAACTTTTTTAGCTGCATCCACGTTACTAGTGGACTCAAGGCTAATTTCTTTATCAAGTGTTGATGCACTAGCTAAAGTAACACCATTAGCATCATCAATAAGCTGTGCATAAATGTGCTTATTGGATCGGAAAACATTTAAACGCGGACGAGACGGTGTACCCGCTAATTTAGCGCGGACACGTGCATGTCTTTTCTTACGAGTAGCGTTTTTGTTAGCCTTCGTGATCATTTACGACACTCCTTTCCTAAGCTTTAGGGCCTTTACTTACCAGTTTTACCTTCTTTACGACGAACTTGTTCGCCAGCATAACGGATACCTTTACCTTTGTAAGGTTCAGGAGGACGTACATCGCGGATGTTAGCAGCTAAAGCTCCAACGCGCTCCTTGTCAGTACCCTTGATTGTGATTTTTGTGTTAGCAGGAACTTCGATTTCAAGTCCTTCTTCTGGTTCGATCTCAACTGGGTGAGAGTATCCTACATTCAATACAAGTTTCTTACCTTGTTTTTGAGCACGATAACCAACCCCGATTAACTCAAGATTTCTTTCGAAGCCTTGGGAGACACCTTCAACCATGTTAGCGATGATAGCGCGTGTAGTACCGTGCAATGAACGATGAAGTTTTTCATCAGTTGGACGGGATACATTTACGATATTATCTTCAACTTTGATTTCGATATCAGAGTGAAAAGTACGAGTCAATTCACCTTTTGGTCCTTTAACAGTTACTGTATTTCCGTTCAAAGTAACTGTAACTCCAGCTGGAATTTCTACAGGTTTTTTACCTACGCGGGACATTTCGTGCACCTCCATTCATCAGTGAAATGTTTATTACCATACGTACGCGATTACTTCTCCGCCAATTTTCTTAGCGCGTGCTTCTTTATCAGAAATAACACCTTGAGAAGTAGATACGATTGCGATTCCAAGTCCGTTTAATACGCGAGGAACATCTCCTGCTTTTGCGTATACACGAAGACCTGGTTTACTGATACGTTTGATACCAGTAATTACGCGCTCGTTGTTAGCACCATATTTTAAGAAGATACGCAAGATACCTTGTTTATTATCTTCAATAAATTCAACGTCACGGATGAAACCTTCACGTTTTAAGATATCAGCTACATCCTTTTTCATTTTGGAAGCTGGAACTTCCAATTTATCGTGACGAACCATGTTCGCATTACGAATGCGAGTTAGCAAATCTGCAATTGGATCTGTCATTACCACAATGATAACCTCCTTCCCGTTTTCGGGTTTTACCAGCTAGCTTTTTTAATGCCTGGAATTTGTCCTTTATATGCTAGTTCACGGAAACAAATACGGCAAAGTTTAAATTTGCGGTATACAGAATGCGGACGGCCGCAGCGTTCGCAACGTGTGTACTCTTGTACTTTAAACTTTGGTGTACGTTGTTGTTTCACGATCATTGATTTCTTAGCCACTTTTTCGCCTCCCTTATTTAGCGATTACTTTTGGAATGGCATTCCGAATTGAGTTAGAAGCTCACGAGCTTCTTCATCAGTATTAGCTGTCGTTACGATAACAATGTCCATGCCGCGGACTTTGTTTACTTTATCGTAGTCGATTTCAGGGAAAATCAACTGTTCCTTAACACCTAATGTGTAGTTACCACGACCGTCGAATGCTTTTTTGGAGATTCCACGGAAGTCACGTACACGTGGTAGGGAAACTGCAATCAATTTATCAAGGAACTCATACATACGCTCTCCGCGTAAAGTTACTTTACAACCGATTGCCATGCCTTCACGAAGACGGAAACCTGCGATAGATTTTTTAGCTTTTGTTACAACTGGTTTTTGACCAGTGATAGTTGCTAATTCTTCTACAGCAGTGTCCAATGCTTTCGCGTTTGAAACGGCATCGCCGACACCCATGTTCACAACGATTTTTTCAAGTTTAGGAACTTGCATTACTGAATTGTATTCAAACTTGCTCATTAGAGCAGGAGTAATTTCTTTTTGATATTTTTCCTTAAGGCGGTTCACTTGTTGTACCTCCCTTCGTTTCTGACTTATTTATCTAAAGATTCACCTGATTTTTTTGCTACACGTACTTTTTTGCCGTCGACTGTTTGATAGCCTACGCGAGTAGGGTTACCAGTCTTAGGATCAATAATCATAACGTTAGAAACATGGATCGCTGCTTCTTGTTCGAAAATACCACCTTGTGGGTTCGCTTGAGAAGGTTTAGCGTGTTTCTTTACAATATTTACACCTTCAACAAGAACACGATCTTTCTTAGGGAATGCTTCAAGAACTACGCCTTGTTTCCCTTTATCCTTGCCGGAGATGACAACTACTTTATCACCTTTTTTTACATGCACGAGATTCGCACCTCCTTGAAAAGTCTATATCACTGTTTATTAAAGAACTTCAGGAGCTAGTGAAACGATTTTCATGAAGTTGCTGTCGCGAAGTTCACGAGCAACAGGTCCAAAAATACGTGTTCCACGAGGGCTCTTGTCATCACGAATAATCACGCATGCATTTTCGTCGAATCGAATGTATGAACCATCTGTACGACGAACGCCGCGTTTAGTACGAACAACAACTGCCTTCACAACGTCACCTTTTTTAACAACGCCTCCTGGTGTTGCTTGTTTGACCGTACATACGATTACATCACCAATATTAGCTGTTTTTCTACCGGAACCGCCAAGAACTTTGATTGTAAGTACTTCACGAGCACCAGAGTTGTCAGCTACTTTCAAACGAGATTCCTGTTGAATCATCTGCGTAACCTCCCTTCGGAATTACTAAATCCGAAACATTTATATTAAATGATAACCGCTTTTTCTACAACTTCTACTAAACGGAAGCGTTTTGTTGCGGATAATGGGCGAGTTTCCATAATCTTAACGATATCGCCAACTTTTGCTTCATTCTTTTCATCATGAGCTTTATATTTTTTGGAGTATTTCACGCGTTTGCCATACAAAGGGTGTGTTTTCTTTGTTTCAACGACAACAGAGATTGTTTTATCCATTTTGTCAGAAACAACACGGCCAGTGTATACTTTGCGCTGGTTGCGTTCACTCATTGTGTGAACCTCCTCTCATTATCAATTGTTTACGTTGAGCTCTCTTTCACGCACAACTGTTTTCATACGTGCAATCGCTTTGCGAACTTCACGAATACGTGCAGGGTTTTCTAATTGTCCTGTAGCAAGCTGGAAGCGAAGGTTAAAAAGCTCTTCTTTAAGTGCTTTAAGTTTTTGTTCTATTTCGGCAGTGGTTAAATCACGGATCTCATTAGATTTCATTTGCTTCACCACCAATTTCTTCACGTTTTACAAACTTACATTTTACTGGAAGTTTGTGAGCTGCAAGACGAAGGGCTTCACGTGCTACCTCTTCAGATACTCCAGCGATTTCGAACATAATTTTACCAGGTTTTACTACTGCTACCCAACCTTCAGGTGCCCCTTTACCGGAACCCATACGTACTTCTAAAGGTTTTGCAGTGTATGGTTTGTGAGGGAAAATTTTAATCCAAACTTTACCGCCACGTTTCATATAACGAGTCATTGCGATACGAGCTGCTTCGATTTGACGGTTTGTGATCCAAGAAGCTTCAAGAGCTTGAAGACCGTATTCGCCGAATGCTACTTCAGTACCGCCTTTTGCACGGCCTCTCATCTTTCCGCGGTGTTCACGGCGATGTTTTACGCGTTTAGGCAATAACATATTATTTTCCTCCTTCCACAGACTTCTTCTTGGTAGGAAGGACTTCTCCACGATAGATCCATACTTTTACTCCAAGCTTTCCGTAAGTAGTGTCCGCTTCTGCTGTAGCATAGTCGATGTCAGCGCGAAGAGTATGAAGTGGAACAGTTCCTTCACTGTAGTGTTCAGCACGAGCGATATCAGCTCCACCTAAACGTCCAGATACTTGAGTTTTGATACCTTTTGCACCAGCGCGCATTGCACGTTGGATAGTTTGTTTTTGTGCACGACGGAAAGATACACGGTTTTCTAATTGACGCGCGATATTTTCCGCTACTAATTTAGCGTCCAAATCAGCTCTCTTGATTTCAATGATGTTGATATGAACACGTTTTTCAGTTAATTGATTAAGTGCTTTACGAAGCGCTTCAACTTCTGTACCACCTTTACCGATAACCATTCCAGGTTTTGCAGTGTGGATAGAAATGTTCACGCGGTTTGCAGCACGTTCGATTTCGATTTTAGAAACAGATGCATCGTGAAGACGTTTCATAATGTACTCACGTACTTTAATGTCTTCATGCAAAAGTTTAGCGTAGTCCTTTTCTGCGAACCATTTGGATTCCCAATCACGGATGATCCCGATACGCATACCGACCGGATTTACCTTTTGACCCACGGATTATCCCTCCTTCTTTTCTGATACAACGATTGTGATGTGGCTTGTGCGTTTGTTAATCGCGCTTGCACGACCCATTGCACGTGGACGGAAACGTTTAAGTGTTGGTCCTTCGTTAGCATAGGCTTCAGAAATGACAAGCGAGTTAACGTCCATATCGTAGTTGTGTTCTGCGTTTGCAACGGCAGATTTTAATACTTTTTCGATAACAGGGGAAGCTGCTTTCGGAGTTAAGTTAAGAATAGCAACTGCTTCGCCTACTTGCTTACCTCGGATTAGATCTAATACTAAACGAGCTTTACGAGGAGCAATACGAACTGTTCTAGCAACAGCTTTTGCTTGCATATTTATGCCCTCCTCTCTGATTAACGTCTTGTTTTCTTATCGTCTCCGGCATGACCTTTGTAAGCGCGAGTTGGTGCGAATTCACCGAACTTGTGGCCTACCATGTCTTCCGTTACATAAACTGGTACGTGTTTGCGTCCATCGTATACAGCAACTGTGTGTCCGATGAATTGTGGGAAGATTGTAGAACGTCTTGACCAAGTTTTGATAACTTGTTTCTTGTCAGCTTCATTCAATGCTTCAACCTTCTTGATGAGATGATCGTCAACAAATGGTCCTTTTTTTAGGCTGCGACCCATGTTTGTGCCTCCCTTCGTGATTGCTCTACGGTTCTACACGCGAACCGTAGTACAACCGCGTTATTTTTTACGACGACGAACAATAAATTTGTCTGATTTGTTTTTCTTTTTACGAGTCTTGAATCCAAGAGCTGGTTTGCCCCAAGGAGTCATTGGAGACTTACGTCCGATAGGTGCTCTACCTTCACCACCACCGTGTGGGTGATCTACTGGGTTCATTACAGAACCACGTACAGTAGGGCGTTTACCTAACCAACGAGAACGTCCCGCTTTACCGATGTTGATAAGTTCGTGTTGCTCGTTACCAACTTGACCGATTGTTGCACGGCAAGTAGCAAGAATCATACGAACCTCTCCGGAATTAAGACGTACTAGTACGTAGCGTCCTTCTTTACCTAGTACTTGAGCAGAAGTACCTGCGGAACGAACTAATTGTCCTCCCTTACCAGGTTTCAACTCGATATTGTGGATAACAGTACCCACTGGGATATTAATTAATGGAAGAGCATTACCTACTTTGATATCCGCTTCTGGTCCAGACATGATTTCCATGCCCACCACCAAGTTTTTCGGAGCAAGAATGTAACGTTTTTCCCCATCAACATAATTGATTAGTGCAATGTTAGCAGAACGGTTTGGATCGTACTCGATAGTAGCAACGCGTCCTGGAATGCCATCTTTATCACGTTTGAAATCAATGATACGGTATTGGCGCTTGTGACCGCCACCTTGATGACGAACAGTTAACTTACCTTGGTTGTTACGGCCACCTTTTCTGTGTAAAGGTGCTAATAATGATTTTTCCGGTTGATCCGTTGTAATTTCAGCGAAATCGGAAACAGTCATTCCGCGACGACCATTACTGGTAGGTTTATACTTTTTAATCGCCATGTTGTGTCCCTCCTTTTCTTTAAAAATTATGCTTCAAAGAATTCGATTTCTTTGCTATCAGCAGTTAGTTTAACAATCGCTTTACGGCGTTTGTTTGTATATCCAGCATGTTTACCCATGCGTTTGAATTTACCTTTGTAGTTCATAACGTTAACTTTTTCAACTTTAACTTCAAAGATTTCTTCAACAGCATCTTTGATTTGAGTTTTATTAGCTCTTACGTCAACTTCAAAAGTATATTTTTTATCGGCCATGATGTCAGCTGAGCTTTCAGTAATGACGGGGCGCTTAATAATATCACGTGCTTCCATTATCCAAGCACCTCCTCTATTTTTTCAACAGCTGTTTTAGTCATGATTAACTTCTCATGTCCTACAACATCCAATACGTTAATAGCGTTAGCTTCAACGATTGTTACTCCCGGAATGTTACGGCCGGAAAGCGCAACGTTTTCGTCTACATCCGCAGTTACGATCAACGCTTTTTTGTTTTCAGTATTCAAGCCTTTTAATACAGCTGTGAATTCTTTAGTTTTTGGTGCTTCAAAAGTTAAAGCATCAAGAACGATTACGTTTTCTTCGTTCACTTTAGCGGAAAGTACAGATTTAATAGCTAAACGACGTACTTTCTTAGGAAGTTTGTAAGAGTAGCTTCTTGGTGTTGGTCCGAATACCACACCACCACCACGCCATTGTGGGGAACGGATAGAACCTTGACGAGCACGTCCAGTTCCTTTTTGACGCCATGGTTTACGGCCGCCGCCTCTTACTTCAGAACGATTTTTAACTTTATGATTTCCTTGGCGCAAAGACGCTCTTTGCATAAGGATTGCTTCAGTTACAACACTCTCATTTGGTTCAATACCAAATACTGATTCGTTAAGCTCTATATCGCCTACTTGAGAACCAGCTTGGTTTAAAAGAGCAATTTTCGGCATTGCGATTTTCCTCCTTTCTCGATAGATTAGTTCGCTTTAACCGCACTTTTGATTTTTAGTAAAGCTTTTTTAGGTCCAGGAACGTTACCTTTGATAAGGATTACGTTACGTTCTGCATCAACCTTAACGATTTCAAGGTTTTGTACAGTGATTTGAGTTCCACCCATACGTCCAGCAAGTTTTTTGCCTTTGAATACGCGGTTTGGAGCAACTGGTCCCATTGAACCAGGACGACGATGGTAACGAGATCCGTGAGACATTGGACCACGAGATTGGTTGTGACGTTTAATTGGTCCTTGGAAACCTTTACCTTTTGAGATTCCTGTTACATCAACGATTTCGCCTTCAGCGAAAAGATCTACCTTGACTTCTTGACCTACCTCATAGTTATTGAGGTCTGCATCGCGAATTTCGCGAGCGAAGCGCTTAGGAGCAGTGTTCGCTTTAGCAGCGTGCCCTTGTTGTGGTTTGTTGTAAAGCATTTCACGAAGATCTTCGTAGCCTAGTTGGATAGCTTCGTAGCCATCGTTTTCAGCAGTTTTCTTTTGAAGAACTACGTTTGGTACTGCTTCAACAACTGTTACCGGGATAAGTTCACCGTTCTCAGCAAATACTTGAGTCATACCGATTTTTCTACCTAAGATTCCTTTGGTCATGAGTCACACCTCCTAGTGTTTTCTTTTTATTTTTATGAAACGATTATAATTTGATTTCGATATCTACGCCAGATGGTAAATCTAAACGCATTAGTGAATCTACAGTTTGTGGTGTAGGATTTACAATGTCGATTAGACGTTTGTGCGTGCGCATTTCGAACTGCTCACGAGAATCTTTGTATTTATGAACCGCACGTAGGATCGTGTACACGTTTTTCTCAGTCGGAAGTGGAATCGGACCGGAAACAGCTGCACCAGAACGTTTTGCAGTTTCTACAATTTTCTCAGCAGATTGATCAAGAATTCTGTGATCATATGCTTTTAAACGAATGCGAATCTTTTGTTTTGCCATTATTTTCCCTCCTTTATCGCCTATTTTGTAATAGACATTCTCCGTGGAAATCTCCTTACACACGCGCCATGGCAAAGCGGCCGGGTGTGTCAGCAACCTTCCACATCATCGCAATGAAAAGACCAACATTGTCTATTATACATTATACTTTCTGGGTATGCAACAGTTAAAAATAATTTCTTCTATCACACGAATATTAGTATACAATCTCACTTCTACTTTTTCAAGTTATCGTTCTTCTTTCCATTAATATACTAGCTTTCTCTCTCAAACATAACAAAAAGAGGAAAGTATGCACCTTCCCCTCTCTCATCACTTATCATATTTATCTCATAATCATTGTATTATACCTCTTGCTACTAGCCATAACTTTTCTTCCACATTAAATTGTTTATACGTCTTCTTATTTACATAATCGAAGTCAACGGACTTTATGTACCTAGTATCCCCATTTATGCTAGCATCGGCTAAAGGTAGTATACGTTGTTTTTCTTTGAGCCCCTTAGTCACGGCCACTTTATCACCAAATACTAATCCAGCCTTAATCTTCTTTTGTTTTAGCTCTCCCTTTTCAAGAAGTACCACATGATTACCTGCCAGGCTTTTCTTTGGTAAGACAACTACATTGTTAAGCTCCTTCAATGTGATAGCGGCAGCTACATGGGATCCGATTAATAACTGACTCTCTGCAGCCTCTTCTGATGATTCACTTGGATCTTCTGGCTGAACCGATATATTATAGAAGCTTTTATCATTCTTATCATTTTTACTAAACGGAATATCACTTATTTTTATTACTTTGCCTTTAATCAATCCCGAATCCAAATGTTTCGGTTTAATCATAACTTCCTGATCAAATTTTATTCGCTGGATATCATCTTCGCCAACTAATACATTCACCACTATAGAGGCTTGATTCATAATAGTTAGTAACGGATTATCTGCTGTCCTGCTAAAGTCATTTCTTTGCACGATAGTTCCATCAATTTTACTTTCTATTGTAATTTGATCTTCAGCACTGTTGGCCAGATCTATCTGTGTTTGATTTTCCTCTATTTGCAGCTCAGTCATCTTAATTTCATATTCTATGTTTTTTATCTCATACTCCAATATACGTGTGTTATCTAAATCTGGTTCCGCCTTCTCATCATCGTTGTCGGCAGTTTGTAAGCTGTTATACTCTTCGACCTCCGACTGAAGCAAGGAAATATCCTCATTCAATTTTTCTATTTTCATAGAAAGGCGTTTGTTAGCTTCTTCTAATCCAGTTATGACATCGCTACTATCAGTATTAGTTAAATAACTTAGCAATGGTGTACCTACTTGGACCTGCTGACCCTCTTCAACCAAGATTTCATCGAGCATCCCCCTTGGTTCTTCATAAAAGACCTTATATATTTCAGATGGCTCAGCCTCCCCTTCAGTTTGAAGTGTTTCTTTTAATGTACCTTTTTTGGTGGTATGAGGATCTGTAATAAGGACTGTCCGATCAATTTTATCTATTTTGTAAATAATAATGCTATTTGTAAGTATAAATAAGAGAACGGCTAATGACACAAGAGACCATTTTTTCTTCCCAAGGCTAGAATTCATATAATCACCTTCATGACTCTAAATAATGTATCCGTTGCCCCATCCAGCATTATAAATAAAATCCAGGATAAAGATACAGTTATAATCACTCTCTTTTTACTATAATCAAGTGACTTGTGGAAAATTCGATATTGAAGATAGCCTGCCAACAGTATAAATATCGTAATGTTTGCAGCTAATTCCACCCAAAAGATCTGTGGTGTAAGCATTTGTGTAATGACTCCTAGACTAAAGGGAGATGAATGTTCAGGAACCCTTAGTAGCAGCATACATATTAGTTCCATTGTCTTCGCTACGAGCATCACCATTAAAGGTATAAGCTGATGTTTCCACACTCTTCGAAAAGAGAGGTCCTCAAAAACGATCCAAAATAGCACTGTAAAATATAATGTGAACAACAACGGATATAAGAGACCAGCAGCTAGTTTACCAATAAAGTATAAAAACTTGGTCGTTTCCCATCTGACTTCTTTTAGAGTCTCCATATACACAGACAAGTTTTCACTGCCCAAACCTAGATATCCATAGGCACCAAACAAGACCATACTATAGAAAAGTAATCCACCAAACAAAAGTATGTATTGAGTTTTTGTCATTACGCCTCTCAACTCGATGTTTGTTTCTCGAGGGTGAAGCATAGATTTTAACGTTCCTATCATCCTTTGTCCCCCAATAAAAAATTCGCATATATCTATTGTATCTGATTTTTTACATCGTAGGAAGTTTATGGATGTTATTTAGTTTCGATTTTTTGTCAGTAATTAGCAGGATATTGTAAACAAGGGAGTATGAGAGGATGTATTATTTTTTGTTAGCGGAGAGTTGCTGATTATAAAGTTCTAAATGAACGAACGGTGTAGTGTAAACCAATTCTGCAATTTTTGCGGAACATAAACATAAAAAAACAGGCGGTTGTACACCCGCCTGTTTTAATAAGTAAAATTATTCTTGAATGCTAGCAACTACGCCTGCGCCTACTGTACGTCCGCCTTCACGAATAGAGAACTTAGTTCCTTCTTCGATCGCAACAGGAGCGATAAGTTCAACAGACATTTCGATGTTGTCTCCAGGCATAACCATTTCAGTTCCTTCTGGAAGGTTTACAACACCAGTTACGTCAGTTGTACGGAAGTAGAATTGTGGACGGTAGTTAGAGAAGAATGGAGTGTGACGTCCGCCTTCTTCTTTAGACAATACGTAAACTTCAGCTTTGAATTTAGTGTGTGGGTTGATAGTACCTGGTTTAGCAAGTACTTGTCCACGTTGGATTTCTTCACGTGCTACACCACGAAGAAGAGCTCCAATGTTGTCACCAGCTTCAGCGTAATCAAGAAGCTTACGGAACATTTCTACACCAGTAACAGTTGTAGATTTTGGTTCTTCAGCAAGACCGATGATTTCAATAACGTCACCAACTTTAACTTGACCACGTTCAACACGGCCAGTTGCAACTGTACCACGACCAGTGATAGAGAATACGTCCTCTACTGGCATCATGAATGGTTTTTCAGTGTCACGAGTTGGAGTTGGGATGTACTCGTCAACTGCAGTCATAAGCTCGTTGATTTTTTCTTCCCACTCAGCTTCGCCTTCAAGAGCTTTAAGAGCAGAACCTTTGATTACTGGGATATCATCGCCAGGGAATTCGTATTCAGAAAGAAGGTCACGAATTTCCATTTCAACTAGTTCAAGAAGTTCTTCATCATCAACCATGTCACATTTGTTCATGAATACAACAAGGTAAGGTACACCTACTTGACGAGAAAGAAGGATGTGCTCACGAGTTTGTGGCATTGGGCCGTCAGCAGCAGATACTACTAAGATACCGCCGTCCATTTGTGCTGCACCAGTGATCATGTTTTTAACATAGTCAGCATGTCCTGGGCAGTCAACGTGTGCATAGTGACGAGTTTCAGTTTCATACTCAACGTGTGCAGTAGAGATTGTGATACCACGTTCTCTTTCTTCTGGAGCACCATCGATTTGGTCGTAAGCGCGAGCTTCAGCTCCACCTACTTTTGCAAGTACAGAAGTGATTGCAGCTGTTAAAGTTGTTTTACCATGGTCAACGTGACCGATTGTTCCGATATTAACGTGTGGTTTAGAACGATCAAATTTAGCTTTTGCCATTTTAGGAATTTCCTCCTTTAATATAAGAAAATTGGTTTTTTTATACTATGTGCCAAGACAGTTGACAATGTCTTCTATCTTGGCTTACATAAGTAGTTATACTTTAATAAAGAATGAAAATCAATTATTCACCTTTATTTTTTTTGATAATCTCTTCAGCGATGCTCTTAGGAACTTCTTCGTAATGATCGAAAGTCATAGAGAATACGCCGCGTCCTTGAGTGTTGGAACGCAATGTTGTTGCGTAACCGAACATTTCAGATAGAGGTACCATAGCACGTACAACTTGTGCGTTACCGCGTGCTTCCATACCTTCTACACGTCCACGACGAGCTGTGATATTACCCATGATGTCACCCATGTACTCTTCAGGGATAACAACTTCAACGCTCATCATTGGCTCAAGGATAACTGGATTACATTTTTTCGCTGCATTTTTAAGAGCTAAAGATGCTGCTACTTTAAATGCCATCTCAGAGGAGTCTACGTCATGGTAAGAACCATCAAATAGTTTTGCTTTAATATCGATTAATGGGTAGCCAGCAAGCACACCGCGGTCAAGAGCGTCTTCTAGACCAGCTTGTACAGCAGGAACGTATTCACGTGGTACTACACCACCAACGATAGCATTTTCGAATTCGAAGCCTTTACCTTCTTCGTTAGGTGAGAATTCGATCCAAACGTGACCGTATTGTCCACGTCCACCGGATTGACGAGCAAATTTACCCTCAACCTGTGCAGGTGTACGGAAAGTCTCACGGTAAGCAACCTGAGGTGCACCAACATTAGCTTCTACTTTGAATTCACGACGCATACGGTCTACAAGAATATCTAAGTGAAGCTCACCCATACCTTCGATAATCGTTTGACCAGTTTCTTGGTCAGTATGAGCGCGGAAAGTTGGATCTTCCTCTTGAAGCTTTTGAAGAGCAGTAGACATTTTGTCTTGGTCTGCTTTAGATTTAGGTTCAATTGAAAGAGAGATAACTGGCTCAGGGAATTCCATGGATTCCAAGATAACCAGGTTCTTTTCTTCACATAGAGTATCTCCAGTTGTAGTATCTTTTAGACCTACAGCAGCGGCGATATCCCCAGCGTGTACTTCTGAGATCTCTTGACGGGAGTTCGCATGCATTTGCAGGATACGTCCTACACGCTCGCGTTTTCCTTTAGTAGAGTTTTGTACGTATGAACCGGAGCTCAAAGTACCAGAGTATACACGGAAGAATGTTAATTTACCAACATAAGGGTCAGTCATAACTTTGAAAGCAAGCGCAGAGAATGGCTCGCTGTCATCAGCATGACGTTCAACTTCCTCATCTGTATCCGGTAGAATACCTTTGATTGCAGGTACATCTAATGGAGATGGAAGGTAGTCGATTACAGCATCTAGCATTAACTGAACACCTTTGTTTTTGAATGCAGAACCACAGATAACTGGGTAGAATTCAACGTTTACAGTACCTTTACGGATAGCTGCTTTCAATTCCTCTTTAGTGATTTCTTCACCGCCAAGGTATTTTTCCATTAATTCTTCGTCAAGTTCTGCTACTGCTTCTATTAACTTCTCACGGTATTCTTCTGCTATTGCCATGTGCTCTTCAGGAATTTCACGAACTTCGATATCAGTACCAAGGTCGTTACCATAGAATACTGCGTTCATTTCCACTAGGTCAATGATTGCTTCGAAGTCATCTTCAGCACCGATTGGTATCTGAATTGGATGTGCATTCGCTTGAAGACGTTCATGTAAAGTTTTTACGGAGTATAAGAAATCCGCACCGATTTTGTCCATTTTGTTAACAAAAACAACACGTGGTACTCCGTAAGTTGTAGCTTGGCGCCAAACTGTTTCAGTTTGTGGTTCAACACCGGATTGTGCATCTAGTACTGCTACCGCACCATCTAGTACACGAAGGGAACGTTCAACTTCAACTGTGAAGTCTACGTGTCCTGGTGTGTCGATGATATTTACGCGGTGTTCTTTCCAAGCTGCTGTTGTTGCAGCAGATGTGATCGTGATTCCACGTTCTTGTTCTTGCTCCATCCAGTCCATTTGTGATGCACCTTCATGAGTTTCTCCAATTTTGTGGATACGACCTGTGTAGTAAAGAACGCGCTCAGTAGTCGTCGTTTTACCAGCATCGATATGAGCCATGATACCAATATTACGAGTTTTTTCTAAGGAGAACTCTCTAGCCATTGGGTCTTTCTCCTTCCTTGTGAATATAGATTTTTAGTATTTTTGATTTTACCAACGATAGTGAGCGAAAGCTTTGTTAGCTTCAGCCATTTTATGTGTATCTTCGCGTTTCTTAACAGAAGCGCCAGTGTTATTAGCTGCATCCATGATTTCGTTAGCTAAACGCTCTTCCATAGTTTTTTCACCACGAAGACGAGCATAGTTTACTAACCAACGAAGTCCTAGAGTAGTACGTCTGTCAGGGCGAACCTCAACTGGTACTTGGTAGTTAGCTCCACCTACACGGCGTGCTCTAACTTCTAGAACTGGCATGATATTTTTTAAAGCTTGATCGAAAACTTCCATTGGATCATTACCAGTACGCTCTCTTACGATATCAAAAGAAGCATAAAGGATTTTTTGGGAAGTCCCTCTTTTTCCATCGATCATCATTTTGTTGATCAATTTTGTTACAAGCTTGGAATTATATATCGGATCAGGTAATACATCTC
Source organism: Pradoshia sp. Z5_111 (assembly GCF_058267535.1). Taxonomy (NCBI): domain Bacteria; kingdom Bacillati; phylum Bacillota; class Bacilli; order Caryophanales; family Bacillaceae; genus Pradoshia; species Pradoshia sp. Z5_111. Next base: position 24,985 of record NZ_JBZCPQ010000015.1, on the reverse strand, counting down.
TTTTTGAAACAGGTCCTTTACGAGGCATATTTTGTTCCTCCTTTCAAAGAAGTAATTATTTTTGGTTGATAATTATTTTTTAGCTGCTTTAGGTTTTTTCGTACCGTATTTAGAACGACCTTGCATACGGTTGTTAACGCCTGCAGTATCAAGTGCGCCACGCACGATGTGGTAACGTACCCCTGGAAGGTCTTTTACACGTCCTCCACGGATTAATACAACACTGTGCTCTTGCAAGTTGTGGCCGATACCAGGAATGTAAGCAGTAACCTCGATTCCATTAGTCAAACGTACACGCGCATATTTACGTAACGCGGAGTTTGGTTTCTTTGGAGTCATTGTACCAACACGAGTACATACCCCACGTTTTTGTGGAGATGATACGTTTGTTTGGGATTTCTTGAAGCTATTGTAACCTTTATTCAAAGCTGGAGACTTTGATTTTTCTTCTTTAGATTTACGTGGCTTACGTACCAATTGGTTAATAGTTGGCATGATGTTTCCTCCCTTCAAAATTGGTTCCCCTAGTCCCACACATCCAGGTGGTTCATAAAAGGGTAAAAACAAAGTTTTTGCATCAACTGCAAAAACAGTTTTTCTATTTCATAATGACAACAGCTGCTGCTCCAACATCTATTTTGCATGCTTTTCCGAGCAACCTCATCGAGTCTACATAATCGATTGGAACGGAATACTCTTTAGCAGCATCAATTACTTTTGATGTGATTGTTGAATCAGCATCAAGAGCAATAATAACTGTTTCGGCATTTCCTGTTCGGAGAGCTTTCACTGTTTGTTTCGTCCCTATTATCAGGTTCTTTGCCTGAGATACTTTTTCATAAGACATCATTAATATCCTCCAAAGTAACAGGTTAATAGGAGCACCTTTGCTATAGTACCATTTATAAAACATAAATGTCAACAATCGCACGAAAAAAATTAATTTGTTACCCTTATTTACTTTATATATATACAGAAGATTAGCCGGATTGATCATCCGGCTACCTCTTCTGATGTAGATTGATTACTCAGCTGGAACCGTTTCTTCCTTTTGTTCAGTTAGAACCGGAACAGCTTTACGGTAACGATGCATACCTGTACCAGCAGGTATTAACTTACCGATAATAACGTTCTCTTTAAGTCCAAGCAATTCATCGCGTTTTCCTTTAATCGCTGCATCTGTAAGAACACGAGTAGTTTCCTGGAAGGATGCGGCGGACAGGAAGGAATCCGTTTCAAGAGATGCTTTTGTAATACCAAGCAATAGCGGGCGTCCAGTAGCTGGATTTTTACCTTGAAGCAACGCATCATGGTTTGCTTTTGTGAACTGATGAATATCCAGTAATGTTCCTGGCAATACATCGGTTTCTCCAGCATCGATAACACGAATTTTCTTAAGCATTTGACGAACCATAACCTCTACGTGTTTATCGCCAATTTCTACCCCTTGCATACGGTATACTTTTTGCACTTCTTTTAACAGGTATTCCTGTACTGTACGTACATTTGTAACTTTAAGAAGTTCTTTTGGATCAATAGATCCTTCTGTAAGCTCCTGACCAGGAACAACAGTGTCATTTACATTCACTTTCAAGCGTGCAGAATACGGAGCTGTATAAGAACGGCTTTCCACTGCACCTTGGATTGTAATTTCCTGTTGTTTGTCACGGACTTCGTTAATCGCTGTAACCGTACCTTCGATTTCAGCAATAACTGCCTGCCCTTTAGGGTTACGTGCTTCAAACAACTCCTGAATACGCGGAAGACCTTGTGTAATATCGTCTCCGGCAACCCCACCTGTATGGAAAGTACGCATTGTCAACTGTGTACCAGGTTCACCGATGGATTGAGCAGCAATGATTCCGACTGCTTCACCAACTTCAACCTCTTGACCAGTTGCAAGGTTACGTCCGTAACATTTCTTACATACACCATGGCGAGTGTTACATGTAAACGCAGAGCGAATTGTAACTTCTTCAATACCAAGTTCTTCAATTTTTTGAGCAAGATCTTCAGTGAAGATTTCGTTCTCATTAATCAGAACTTCGCCTGTTTCAGGGTGTTTAACTTTCTTCCTTGCATAACGTCCTACCAGACGTTCTTCAAGGCTTTCGATCGTTTCTGTACCATCTTTCAAAGCTCTTACTTCTAAGCCGCGGTCTGTTCCACAGTCATCTTCTCTAACGATAACATCCTGTGCAACATCAACCAGACGTCTTGTTAAGTAACCGGAATCGGCTGTTTTCAGTGCTGTATCGGCAAGACCTTTACGCGCACCGTGAGTGGAGATGAAGTACTCCAATACCGTTAAGCCTTCACGGAAACTTGATTTGATTGGGAGCTCAATAATACGACCAGCCGGGTTGGCCATCAATCCACGCATACCCGCAAGCTGCGTAAAGTTAGATGCGTTACCACGGGCTCCGGAATCACTCATCATAAAGATTGGATTCAAGTGATGTAAGGATGCCATTAGCTTACTTTGGATATCATCCTTCGCTTCACTCCAAATTGAGATAACACGGTCATAACGTTCTTCTTCTGTGATTAAACCACGTCTGAATTGTTTCATAACACTGTCTACTTTACCTTGAGCTTTTTCAAGAATTTCTTGTTTTTCAGGTAAAACGACGATATCTGCAACCCCTACAGTAATACCTGCACGAGTCGAATATTTAAATCCTAAATCCTTCATGCGGTCAAGCATTTTGGATGTTTCAGTTATTTTAAAACGTTTAAAGACTTCAGCAATAATGTTACCAAGAATTTTCTTCTTAAATGGTTGGATTCTTTCGCGATTCGCCAAGATCTCCTTCACATTTGCTCCCTTTTCAACAAAATATTTCTCTGGTGTTTTTTCTTCCAGATTGGATCTTGTTGGTTCGTTAATATAAGGGAAAGTTTCAGGAAGAATTTCATTGAATATCAATTTACCAACAGTAGTAAGCAATAATTGCTTATTCTGTTCTTCCGTAAACGTTTCGTTATTTAAAGAACTAGCATGTACAGCTACACGAGTGTGTAAGTGAACATATCCGTTTTGATAGGCAAGTACTGCTTCATTAGTGTCGTTGAAGATCATACCTTCTCCAACTGCACCTGGTCTTTCCATTGTCAGATAATAGTTACCAAGAACCATATCCTGGGATGGAGTTACAACCGGTTTACCATCCTTAGGGTTAAGGATGTTTTGTGCAGCTAGCATCAATAGACGGGCTTCCGCTTGTGCTTCTGCAGATAAAGGTACGTGAACAGCCATTTGGTCACCGTCAAAGTCAGCGTTATAAGCTGTACATACTAACGGGTGAAGTCGAATAGCTCTACCTTCAACTAATGTTGGTTCGAACGCCTGGATTCCTAGACGGTGAAGTGTTGGGGCACGGTTTAATAATACCGGGTGCTCCTTAATTACTTCTTCAAGCACATCCCAAATATCAGGAGAATGTCTTTCGATCTTTCTCTTAGCTGATTTGATGTTATGAGCCAATCCTTTTTCAACAAGTTCTTTCATCACGAAAGGCTTGAATAGTTCGATTGCCATTTCCTTCGGCAAACCACATTGGTACATTTTCAAGTTTGGTCCTACAACGATAACGGAACGACCAGAGTAGTCAACACGTTTACCTAGTAAGTTTTGACGGAAACGTCCTTGTTTACCCTTAAGCATATGAGACAAAGACTTAAGCGGACGGTTACCAGGTCCTGTTACAGGACGGCCACGTCGACCGTTATCAATCAATGCGTCAACTGCTTCCTGAAGCATACGCTTTTCATTTTGAACAATGATGCTTGGAGCACCTAAATCAAGCAGACGTTTCAAACGATTGTTACGGTTGATTACTCTGCGATACAGGTCATTCAAGTCAGACGTTGCAAAACGACCACCATCCAATTGAACCATTGGACGAAGTTCAGGAGGAATAACCGGAAGTACATCCAGAATCATCCAAGAAGGTTCGTTACCTGAATGACGGAATGCTTCCAATACTTCAAGACGTTTAATCGCACGTGTGCGGCGTTGTCCCTGAGCTGTTTTAAGCTCTTCTTTCAAGGATTCTACCTCTTTGTTAAGATCGATATCCTGAAGAAGCTTTTTAATGGATTCTGCACCCATCCCAGCTTGGAACTTGTTGCCGTATTTATCACGGTATGCACGGTATTCTTTCTCAGAAAGAAGCTGCTTTCTCTCTAAAGCAGTATCTCCTGCTTCTGTAACAACGTAAGAAGCAAAATAAATTACTTCTTCCAAGGCACGCGGAGACATGTCAAGTAAAAGACCCATACGGCTTGGAATTCCTTTAAAGTACCAAATATGAGAAACCGGAGCAGCCAATTCAATATGGCCCATACGCTCACGTCTCACTTTAGCTCTAGTTACTTCAACACCACAACGGTCACAAACTACACCTTTGTAGCGTACTCTTTTATATTTACCGCAGTGGCATTCCCAGTCCTTTGTAGGACCGAAAATGCGCTCACAGAACAACCCATCTTTTTCAGGTTTAAGTGTACGGTAGTTTATAGTTTCTGGCTTTTTCACTTCTCCGAAAGACCAAGAGCGAATCTTATCCGGTGAAGCAAGGCCTATTTTCATATATTCAAAATTGTTTACATCCAACAAGGGGCCTACCTCCCTTTCCGTATCCCAATATCACTAAGGTTACTCGATTGTACCAACTGTTTCTGATTCGGGACTTTTCACATCAGGATCTATGGTTAATGTATCTGCTTGGTGAATATCGTCATCATCTTCCAGATCACGCATTTCAATTTCTTTATCATCACCAGAAAGAATCTTAACATCCATACCTAAACTTTGAAGTTCCTTGATTAAAACCTTGAAAGATTCCGGAACGCCCGGTTCAGGTACATTGTCACCTTTTACAATTGCTTCATAAGTTTTCACACGACCAACAACATCATCAGATTTAACTGTAAGGATTTCTTGAAGTGTGTATGCAGCACCATATGCTTCAAGCGCCCATACCTCCATCTCACCAAAACGCTGACCACCGAATTGAGCTTTACCACCCAATGGCTGTTGCGTAACAAGTGAGTAAGGTCCTGTTGAACGGGCATGAAGTTTATCATCAACCATGTGTGCCAGTTTGATCATATACATGACACCAACGGAAACACGGTTATCAAATGGTTCTCCAGTTCTGCCGTCATAAAGAATTGTTTTCGCATCGCGAGACATACCAGCCTCTTCGATTGTATCCCAAACATCTTCTTCACGAGCACCGTCAAATACAGGAGTTGCCACATGGATTCCAAGCTGTCTTGCAGCCATACCTAAGTGCAATTCCAATACCTGACCGATATTCATACGTGATGGTACCCCTAATGGGTTCAACATGATATCGACAGGTGTTCCATCCGGAAGGAAAGGCATATCTTCTTCAGGTAAAATTCGGGAGATAACCCCTTTGTTACCGTGACGACCGGCCATTTTATCTCCTTCATGGATTTTACGTTTCTGAACGATGTATACACGTACCAACTGGTTTACACCTGGTGGCAGTTCATCACCGTCTTCACGTGTAAAGACTTTAACATCATGGACAATACCTCCGCCGCCATGCGGTACACGGAGAGATGTGTCACGAACTTCACGAGCCTTCTCACCAAAGATTGCATGTAACAATCTTTCTTCAGCAGTCAGCTCCGTAACCCCTTTAGGAGTTACCTTACCAACTAGAAGGTCACCGTCTTTAACTTCGGCACCGATGCGAATGATTCCACGGTCATCCAAATTGCGCAGGGCATCTTCCCCAACATTTGGAATGTCACGTGTAATTTCTTCCGGTCCAAGTTTAGTATCACGAGCTTCAGATTCATATTCTTCAATATGAATAGAAGTATATACATCGTCTTTTACAAGACGTTCACTCATAATGATGGCATCCTCATAGTTATAACCATCCCATGTCATGAAGGCAACAAGTACGTTTTGGCCTAATGCCAATTCGCCAAGCTCCATGGATGGACCATCTGCAAGGATTTCTCCTTTAACAACACGGTCACCCGATTTGACGATCGGACGTTGGTTATAACATGTTCCTTGGTTAGAACGGATGAATTTAAGGGTACGGTATTTATCAAGATTACCTTTTACCTCTTCACCATCTACTTCACTAACACGTCTTACCCAGATTTCTCTGGCTTCCACGTGTTCTACGATTCCATCGTGCTTACAAATAACAGCAGCACCGGAATCTTTACCTGATACATATTCCATACCTGTACCAACAATTGGAGCCTGCGGACGAATAAGCGGAACCGCTTGACGTTGCATGTTCGCTCCCATAAGGGCACGGTTGGAGTCATCGTTTTCAAGGAACGGGATACAAGCTGTTGCAGCCGATACAACCTGTTTAGGTGATACGTCCATATAGTCAACGCGATCACGTTTAACAACTGTATTTTCACCACGGAAACGAGCCACAACTTCCTCGTTCATAAATCCACCATCTTCAGTTAGCGGGGCATTTGCCTGTGCCACTACATAAAGATCCTCTTCATCAGCAGTCAAGTAATCCATTCGATCAGTTACTTTGCCTGTCGCAGGGTCTACCCTTCTATATGGCGTTTCAATGAAACCGTATGGGTTTACTTTTGCGAATGTAGATAATGAGTTAATCAAACCAATGTTTGGTCCCTCAGGTGTTTCAATTGGGCACATACGTCCATAGTGGGAATAGTGAACGTCACGAACTTCCATTCCGGCACGTTCCCTTGTTAAACCACCAGGTCCAAGTGCAGACAATCTCCGTTTATGTGTCAATTCAGCAAGTGGATTTGTTTGATCCATAAACTGAGACAACTGGGAGCTTCCAAAGAATTCTTTAATAGAAGCAATAACCGGGCGAATGTTAATAAGCTGCTGCGGTGTAATCGTGTTTGTATCCTGGATGGACATTCTCTCACGAACCACACGCTCCATACGGGATAAACCAATTCTGAATTGGTTTTGCAATAGCTCACCAACTGAACGCAGACGTCGGTTACCTAAATGATCGATATCATCTGTGTCGCCAACACCATGCAGTAAGTTAAAGAAGTAACTGATAGTAGATACAATATCAGCAGGTGTAATGTTTTTAACTTTCTTTTCTACATAAGCATTGCCGATAACGTTAATTACCTTTTCACCTTCAGCATCGCTCGGTGCATAGATTTTAACATTTTGAACCAGTACATCTTCTTCTACGACTCCCCCAACAGGGTTGTACGTTTTGAAGCCAATCCCATTTTCTAAGTAAGGGATGATTTTATCGAGAGTACGGCGATCCAACAAAGTATCTTTTTCAACTAAGATTTCTCCTGTTTCAGGGTCCACCAAAGTTTCAGCTACTTTTTGGTTGAAAAGACGATTTTTTATATGAAGTTTCTTGTTAATTTTATAGCGTCCTACATTTGCCAAATCATATCTCTTCGGATCAAAGAAACGTGAAACAAGCAAACTCTTCGCATTTTCGACCGTAGGCGGTTCACCTGGGCGAAGACGCTCATAGATTTCAAGCAAAGCTTTTTCTGTACTTTCAGTATTATCTTTTTCCAATGTGTTACGGATGTACTCGTTATCACCGATTAGATCGATGATTTCTTGATCAGAGCCGAATCCAAGAGCACGCAAAAGAACCGTTACCGGCAACTTCCTTGTACGATCGATTCTTACGTAAACTACATCTTTCGCGTCAGTTTCATATTCCAACCATGCTCCGCGGTTTGGAATTACGGTAGCCGTGAATCCACGCTTTCCGTTTTTGTCAACCTTCCCGCTGTAGTATACACTCGGGGATCGTACTAATTGGGATACGATAACACGTTCGGCACCGTTTATAACAAACGTTCCCGTTTCCGTCATGAGAGGGAAATCACCCATAAAGACATCTTGGTCTTTAACTTCTCCCGTCTCTTTGTTTACAAGTCTTACTTTAACCCGTAATGGGGCGGAGTAGGTTACATCCCGCTCCTTAGATTCTTCCACAGGATATTTCGGGTCTCCAAGGCTATAATCGATAAACTCCAGAGACAGATTTCCTGTAAAATCCTCGATAGGGGAAATGTCCTGGAACATTTCTCTTAAGCCCTCATCAAGAAACCATTGATAGGAAGAGGTTTGAATTTCAATTAAATTCGGTAATTCGAGCACTTCGCTAATGCGCGCATAGCTCCGGCGTTGGCGATGTCGTCCATACTGAACAAGTTGACCTGTCAACTGATTCACCCCTCAAATAAAGCGTTTATGATAGAATTTATATTCTAACAGCCATATACAAGCTGATAGAACAAAAAAGAAAAAGGGTTTCAATCTGAAAACCTCAATTTCAAAAACGCATAGTATTGGTTTATTTTTTCCATATTTTCCAGAACATATACACATTTATTTGTTTCTTTACCAAAATGTGCAGGGTGTCCCAAATTATATATATGCATTTTTTAATATTAACATAGGCATATTGTCAAGTCAAACTTTTTTAGACTTCAAAATATAGTACCCTTTTTTCTTTATAATGACCTCGACGTTTCCAAAAACATCTTCCATTTTAGCCATTGCGGATGGAGCTCCCTGTTTCTTTTGAATGACAATCCACAACTCGCCGCCATCCTGTAAAACACTCTTACTTCTTTCAAGTATTTCATGTACCACTTTTTTTCCGGCTCTGATGGGCGGGTTCGAAACAACCGCTGCAAACTCAGTTTCCGTAACATTTTGATAAACAGTACTCTCATAAATCTTAACATTTTTGATCTCATTGATTCGAGCATTTTCCCCTGACAAATGGAGAGCTCTTTCATTCACATCTACCATATGAATTGTTCTGTCAGAAAAAGAATCAGCCAAAGATAAACCTATCGGGCCATAACCGCAGCCGACATCAATGATTGGCTGTTTGCCGGAAGCCTCAGGTTCCACGAAGGCCTCTATTAACAATCTTGAACCAAAATCAACCTCACGTTTAGAAAAAACACCAGCATCTGTTTTAAAACGAAATGTCTTCCCTCTTAAAGTATAGCTCCATTCATCAGGATTACTATCAACCTGAGGATTGCGGGAAAAATAATGATCTGACAACCCAGATCCCTCCTGACCAATTGCATTTCGGATCGTTTTAACGAAAACCTAAATTCCAACTTTTATTTCTAAAGTCAGAAAAAGCCCGCTGTATTTGCAGCGAGCCTTTTCATATGAGTGTGTAAAATTACTTAACTTCTACACCAGCGCCAACTTCTTCAAGTTTAGCTTTGATTTCTTCAGCTTCGTCTTTAGAAACGCCTTCTTTGATAGCTTTAGGAGTGTTATCAACAACTTCTTTAGCTTCTTTAAGACCAAGGCCAGTGATTTCACGTACTACTTTGATAACTTTGATTTTTTGATCTCCAGCGCTAGCTAGAACAACATCAAATTCAGTTTTTTCAGCTGCAGCTTCTCCGCCAGCAGCACCAACCATAGCTACAGGAGCAGCTGCAGTTACGCCAAATTCTTCTTCAATTGCTTTTACAAGATCGTTAAGTTCTAAAACAGTCATATTTTTAACTGCTTCAATGATTTGTTCTTTAGTCATTATAAGTTCCTCCTTAGTTTTTAATAAATCGTTGTATACGTATTTCTAATCAAGAAGCAATTAAGCTCCTTGTTCTTCTTTTTGTTCTGCCACTGCTTTTGTAGCAAGTGCCAAGTTGCGGATAGGTGCTTGAAGCACGCTGAGCAACATAGAAAGCAAACCTTCGCGAGATGGAAGTTCTGCAAGAGCTTTAACTTCTTCAACAGTTGCAACGTTTCCTTCGATTACACCTGCTTTAATTTCTAGAGCTTCGTGTTTTTTAGCGAAGTCGTTCAAGATTTTAGCCGGAGCTACAACGTCCTCAGTACTGAATGCAATCGCATTTGGTCCAGTAAGAGCTTCGTTAAGGTCAGAAAGTTCAACTTGATCAGCAGCACGGCGAGTCATGGAGTTTTTGTAAACTTTGAACTCGATGCCAGCTTCACGTAATTGTTTACGAAGTTCTGTAACTTCAGCAACGTTTAAACCACGGTAGTCAACAACAACTGTGGATACACTGTCTTTCAGTTTACCAGCGATTTCATCAACAATTTGTTTCTTTGCATTAACATTATTCGCATTGCTCATATTAACACCTCCTGTAGAATGTTACCATTCACACCCGTAAAAAAACCTCCATATCATGACAGACATGGAGGTACGATGATAGTCCGAACAAAATAGTTCTATTATGATCGAATACCTCGGCAGGAAATTAAGCTTTAACCAGCACCTGCTGTCTATGGCATAAATGTTAAATTTATTTATAACAACATTTGTAATTATATTAAATAAATACCCTGTTGTCAAATTTTATTTTTTAGCTTAGAAAGAAGAAGGATCTACCTTGATTCCAGGTCCCATAGTTGTAGTCACTGCTACATTCTTCATGTAAGTTCCTTTAGCTGCTGCTGGCTTCGCTTTTTGAAGAGTTTCAAAAATTGTAGTGAAGTTTTCAACTAGCTTGCTATCTTCAAAGGAAACTTTTCCGATAGGAACATGAATGTTACCTGCTTTATCAACGCGGTATTCTACTTTACCAGCTTTGATTTCATTGATTGCTTTTTCAACATCAAATGTAACAGTTCCTGTTTTAGGGTTTGGCATTAAACCTTTAGGTCCTAATACACGACCTAATTTACCAACTTCACCCATCATATCAGGTGTTGCTACGATAACATCAAAGTCAAACCAACCTTGTTGGATTTTGTTGATGTAGTCAGTATCTCCAACATAATCAGCACCTGCAGCTTCAGCTTCTTTAAGCTTTTCACCTTTAGCAAATACTAATACACGTTGTGTTTTACCAGTACCGTTTGGAAGTACAACCGCTCCACGGATTTGTTGATCAGCTTTCTTAGGATCAACTCCAAGACGGAATGCTACTTCTACAGTTGCATCGAATTTAGTGAAGCTTGTTTTCTTCGCTAATTCAATTGCTTCTGTTACGGAATAAGCTTTTGTACGATCGATAAGCTGAATAGCTTCAGCGTATTTTTTAGTTTTCTTAGCCATTATTATATCCTCCTAATATTGTGGTTTTAACGGAATTGACCTCCCACGAAAAAGGTTGCGAAGTACCGTACATTCGCAACCTCCATACAACAATTAGTCTTCGATGACAATTCCCATACTGCGTGCAGTACCTTCTACCATACGCATAGCTGATTCAACACTTGCTGCATTTAAGTCAGGCATTTTGGATTCAGCGATTTCACGTACTTTGTCACGCTTAACTGTTGCCACTTTATTACGGTTTGGTTCACCAGAACCAGACTCAATTCCTGCTGCTTTCTTAAGAAGAACAGCCGCTGGAGGAGTTTTTGTAATAAAAGTGAAAGAACGGTCTTCAAATACTGTGATTTCAACAGGAATGATTAGACCTGCTTGTTCTGCTGTACGAGCATTAAACTCTTTACAGAAACCCATGATGTTAACACCTGCTTGACCCAATGCTGGACCAACCGGTGGAGCTGGATTAGCTTTAGCTGCAGGAATCTGCAATTTCACGATTTTAATTACTTTTTTAGCCACGAGACACACCTCCTTATCGTCCGTGATGTGGTAATTGGGCTTTGCCCTCCCACTCAAATATACAATCATTCTTTATTTCACTCATAAAGAATTTACCATTAGTTCAGGTCTCTGTCTTGAGACATACTGACCCTAGAAATATTATCACTTTTTAATATGAAAGGCAAGTTTTTCAGGATTATAATTTTTCCACCTGGTCAAAATCCAATTCAACCGGGGTATCGCGGCCAAACATATTAACAAGAACTTTCAGTTTACCCTTAGCCTTGTCCAACTCTTCTATTGTACCAGCAAATTCAGCGAAAGGACCTTCCTTAACTTTAACTGAATCACCAATAAACAAATCGATTTCAATTCTTTTTTCGTCCATACCCATTCTTTTCAGAATCACTGCTGCTTCTTCAGGCATTAAAGCAACCGGCTTGGAGCCTGATCCAGTTGAACCTACAAACCCAGTTACGCCTGGTGTATTGCGGACAACATACCAAGAATCGTCTGTCATAACAATTTCCACGAGTACATATCCTGGAAATACTTTTTTCTTAACTACTTTCTTTTTACCATTTTTGAAATCAGTCTCTTCTTCTTCCGGAACAATGACACGGAAGATTTTATCTTGCATACCCATTGATTCTACACGTTTTTCTAAGTTTGCTTTAACTTTATTTTCATATCCGGAATACGTATGAACAACATACCAATTTTTCTCCATATTCTATTAGGACTAAACGTCCTTCCCTCCTTGTAAACAGTGATATTCAAATATATCTTGTCAGCTGTTATTTTTTAATTTTTGCGCAAATTTTAAATCCAGCAGATTAATGCTCTGTATCGAATCTATTTTTTAGACAAATTAAAAAACCCGTTTCCGGGCTTTCAAGTCTTTTCTTATGCTAGTTTTCATTATACCATGTTTTATGTCGTTTATTCACTATTTAAGAATGACACGAATAAGTTCGGATAGCCCTAGATCAACAACCGCAAAAAACACTGCCATAATGATGACCGTTGATAATACAGTTATCGTATAGGTTGTAAGCTCTTTTTTCTTAGGCCAGCTTACCTTTTTCATTTCTCGAGAAACGCCTCGGAAGAATTCTAGAATGCGTCGCATTAATTTGAAACCTCCAGCCAATACAGTTTTACAATCCTAGTCATTAGATTGTTTGTTTATGAGGTGTGTGCGTATTACAAGTTTTACAAAATTTATTAAGCTCCAGCCGCACCTTTTCTTGGTTAGACTGGTTATGATTCGTTGAATAATTCCTTGAACCGCATTTTGTACATGCGATGATAACTTTTTTATTCATAAAATGCACCTTTATCTTAATTAAGAAGTCCACTACAAATTTATCATGTAGGAAATTGTCTGTCAATAAGCGGGGTAAAGATATAACCCTATGAATATACTAAATTAACGGACTTCTAGATACCTCTCCAATTTACGCTTTACTCTTTGCAATGCATTATCAATTGATTTGACATGCCTATCCAATTCCTCTGATATCTCTTGATAGGATTGTCCATCTAAGTACAGAGACAGGACTTTTCGTTCCAGATCACTTAGCAGCTCGCTCATTTTAAGCTCAATATAATCAAATTCTTCTTGATTAATAATTAATTCCTCTGGATCCATGACTTTAACACCTGTTATAACATCCATCAATGTACGATCTGATTCTTCATCATAGATAGGCTTGTCCAAAGAAACATAGGAATTGAGCGGTATATGTTTCTGCCTTGTCGCAGTTTTAATAGCCGTAATAATTTGCCTGGTAATACAGAGCTCGGCAAACGCTTTAAAGGATGTAAGCTTGTCCTCCTTATAATCTCGGATAGCTTTGAATAAACCAATCATACCTTCCTGTACAATATCTTCTTTATCTGCACCTATTAAAAAATAAGTTCTCGCTTTAGCCCTTACAAAGTTTCTGTATTTGTGGATCAAAAAATCCAGGGCCCCGCTGTCCCCTTGATGAACCCGGTCGACTAGCAGTTCATCTTCCATATGACCATAATCATCATCCAGCATTACCCCGATAGAAATTGCCACACCGATCCCTCCGTAAGATACCAAAGATAGCAATATTATACAGTAAGCGTTTTTATAGCGTCAATGCCCTCACAGATTTCCTCTTCTCCATTTTTCGAACATTTCCGACACTTCTCGACTTAACGGGATCCTTGATACAGGCTGTTCATCCTTTGTTTGCACGACCTTTTTTTCAATCTCTTTTTCTACATATTCCATCTCCTGCAACAGTTCACGGGCAGATTTCCGATAAGCCCCCTGCGCAAAGATGGTTCGCTGCTCCGTGTAATCTGATGTCGCAACATACACACGAGTATTTATTTTTATTAATTTAGAAGCCAGCCTTTCGATACATTCATCAGCTGTTTCATTTTCCTTTGTAAAAATAACATCAACTTTTGAATTTCTATACTTTTTCTCCATTCCCTGTACGAAGTAAGCATCAAATACTATTATGACCCGGTGTCCGGAAAAACCTTGAAACTCAGCCATCATTTCAATTAAACGGTCTCTAGCGGCAGCAAGGTCCTGATCGCGCAGCTTGCGCAAATCAGGCCATGCTCCTATGATATTATAGCCATCTACCACCAGTATGGTTTCCATCTTTATCCCTCTAGCGGATATCGCTTTCGATATACTTCATACATCAGCAAGCTGGCCGCCACACTTGCATTGAGAGAGGTAACATGCCCCACCATTGGCAAGTGATATAAGAAATCGCATTTTTCTTTAATTACTCGGCTGATTCCTTTCCCTTCACTACCAATCACAATTCCAAGAGGCATCGTTCCATCCATCAACCGATAATCCTGGCTTCCCTTCGCATCTGTACCAGCAATCCATACACCGCGTTCCTTTAAATCTTCTATCGTGCGTGATAAATTCGTTACGCGTGCAACCGGGATATGTTCAATTGCCCCAGTCGATGATTTAGCAACTGTAGCTGTTAACCCAACCGCTCTCCGCTTCGGAATAATGATACCATGAACACCGGATGCATCAGCTGTCCTTAAGATAGAACCCAGATTGTGCGGATCCTCTAATTCATCAAGCAATAGAATGAACGGGTCTTCCTGTCTCGATTCCGCCAACTTAAACATGTCATCAATTTCTGCATATTGATAGGCAGCCACCTGAGCAATAACTCCTTGGTGATTCCCCTCAATCATTTGATCCAGTTTTTTCTTTGGTGCTGTTTGTATCATAATCTTATTTTCTTTTGCAACCGCGATTACCTGCTGAATCTGCCCTTTCGTGGCTCCTTCTGCAATCCAAATCTTATGGATATCGCGTTTTGACCGCAATGCTTCCAAGACGGTATTACGTCCCATAATTAAATCATCGCTCATCTCTGCACTTCACTCCTCTCTTTAAATTGAATCGCCAACTCTATAATTTCATCAAGACGTTCCTGATTCTTGTTCCCATATAGATAACCAATTAATGCTTCAAAAGCTGTACTGTATCGATATGTTTGCACATCTGTATTTTTGGGGATTGTGCCTGACTTAGCATTCCTCCCTCGGCGTATAACAGCTTCTTCCTCTTCGGTCAGAAGATGCTCGTTTAATAAATAATGTACAACTGCACTCTGTGATTTGGCAGATACATACTTAGTCGCTTCTTTATGAAGCCTGTTTGGTTTTACTTGTCCAATAGATAGCAGATGATGGCGGATATATACTTCATATACCGCATCTCCAATATAGGCCAGGGCCAAACTTCCCAAAGCCGTTACATCTAATTTCTTTAAGTCCTCAAGCATTCTTTTTATCCCCGTTTCCAGCGTGTACCTTGGGCAGTATCTTCCAAAATAATATTCATTGCTTTTAGCTCATCTCTAATCTCGTCAGAGCGAGTAAAGTTACGTTCTTTTCTTGCCCGATTACGTTCTTCAATTAATTTTTCTACCATAGCATCAAGCGATTGTTCAACTTCAAGCTGAATACCCAGTACATCAAATAAAATGCGAAACTCATTCAAAAATGCTTCAATAACCGCATCAGAGGTCACTTTTTCCAACAGATAATAATTACCTTGCCTTGATAATTCAAACAATACCGAAATAGCATTTGCAGTATTGAAATCATCATCCATTGCTTCTTCAAACATTCCATGCAATTCTCCGATTTTCTCGAACCATTCCGCATCGTTATGAGTAATATTCGTGCTTGCCGTTTGGCGGTGTTTTAAGTTTTCGTAAGTAGTTCGCAAGCGGTCCAATGAAATCTTCGTGGACTCTAATAACTCTTCACTGTAATTAATTGGATTTCTGTAATGGACGGACAGGATAAAGAATCTTAATACTGCCGGATCATGATGCTTAATAATATCATGTACCATTACAAAATTACCGAGAGATTTAGACATTTTTTCATTATCAATATTAATATAGCCATTATGCATCCAATAATTTGCGAATGGCTTTTCGGTTAAAGCTTCTGTCTGTGCAATTTCATTTTCATGGTGAGGGAATGCTAAATCCTGACCTCCAGCATGAATATCAATCGTATCACCTAAGTATTTTTTAGCCATCGCAGAGCATTCGATATGCCAACCCGGTCTTCCTTTGCCCCATGGGCTATCCCAAGAAATTTCACCATCTTTAGCCGCTTTCCACAAAGTGAAATCAAGTGCATCCTGCTTCCGTTCATCTACTTCTATTCTCGCGCCTACCCGCAGCTCATCTATGGACTGGTGCGAAAGCTTTCCATAATCTTTAAAATCTCTTGTACGGTAGTACACATCCCCACTGGATTCATAAGCCATTCCTTTATCTATTAGAGCCTGAATAAATTCAATGATTAAATCCATGTTTTCCATTACCCTTGGATGCACATCCGCCTTTTTGCATCCAAGTGCCCCTACATCCTCAAAATAAGCTTTAATAAACCGGTCAGCTGTAGCCGGTACTTCTTCTCCCAGTTCACGAGCTGCTTTGATTAACTTATCATCCACATCTGTAAAATTAGAAACAAATTTTACATCATAGCCTTTATATTGTAAGTAATTGCGGACCGTATCAAATACGATCGCCGGCCTTGCATTCCCTATATGAATATAGTTGTATACAGTCGGACCGCATACATACATCTTAACCTTTCCCTCTTCAATTGGCTGAAAGGTTTCCTTTTTTCTTGTCAGTGTATTATAAATTTGAACGCTCACGTTTATTTAACTCCTTTCGCAATTCCATTAACTCTTTCTTTAATATATCAATTTCCTGTTCCATTCGATTGCAATGATCTTCTACAGGGTCAGGAAGGTCCCGATGATTTAAATCTTGTTTTAATCGTACGCCGTCTTTGATAACTACCTTACCGGGAATGCCGACTACCGTTGAGTTGGCAGGGACATTTTTTAAAACCACTGAACCCGCTCCAACCTTCGAGTTTTCCCCTATGACGATGGAGCCGAGCACTTTAGCCCCCGTTGCAATCAATACATTATCCTCAATTGTTGGATGACGTTTGCCTGACTCTTTACCTGTACCTCCAAGTGTAACCCCCTGGTATACAGTCACATTATCACCAATCTCGCAAGTTTCTCCAATAACGACACCCATGCCATGATCAATAAAAAAGCGCCTGCCGATTGTCGCTCCCGGATGTATCTCTATACCGGTTAAAAATCGGCTAAACTGGGAAATGACCCTGGCAATAAATTTGAAATTTCTCTTATAAAAAAAATGAGCAATTCGATGATTCCAGATAGCATGTAAACCTGAATAGGTCAGGATGATTTCAATTGTCGATCTTGCTGCAGGATCCTGTTCAAATATAACATCTATATCTTCTTTTAACCGTTTCCACATGATGTTACCCCTCCTTAAACGCATAAAAGCAAAAACATTCTCTATCTAGAGATGTACTTTACGAAAGATGGGAACACGGTAACTTCCTCCCTAAAGATCGTATAATAAACATCCTGTTTCTATACCACCGGCCATTTTTTGCATAAAAAAAGCGCCCTGTCCAAAAGACAGAGACGCTTATAAGCGCGGTTCCACTCTGTTTGAGCTTAAGTATCGAGCTCCAACTTTCCCCTTTATAACGACAATGGGTATGCCGCCTTCCTCTACTGACCTTATTATCAGACGTTCAAAGAAGGGCTCAGGGGTGCATTCAGATTAAGAGAGGTTATAACCATTTCCAGCCAATGATGGTTATTCTCTAATAAACATCTTCTTTAATCCTACTTATCCCCATTCATCACTTTAAGTATAAATGTTTAATTATACTATATTATATTACAGTTAAAATGTTAACGTAAAAGTTCTTCTATTTGAGAAATCACTCGATCACGGCCGAAAAGCTCGATTGCTTTTGGCAGATCAGGACCATGAGCTTGTCCAGTAACCGCTACACGGATAGGCATAAATAATTTTTTGCCTTTATGACCTGTTTCTTTTTGCACTCGTTTAATTGCTGCCTTAATCTCACTGTCAACAAATTCAGGCATACTCTTTACTTCTTCAAGGAAGGCCTTCAATACCTCAGGAACCTGTTCTTCCCCCAGTATTTCCTTCGCTTCATCATTATAAACAATCTCTTTCTTAAAGAAGATGTTTGATAGGTCCACGATTTCTGCTCCGTAGCTCATTTGATCCTGATATAAAGCTATAAGCTTTTGTACCCAATGATGTTCTTCCTCAGACATTTCAGTTGGTACAAGACCTGCTTCCTGTAAATGAGGCAACGCCAATTCAAGCACTCGTTCCGTATCAACCTTTTTCATGTATTGATTATTCATCCACGTAAGCTTTTGTTTATCAAACAAAGCTGGTGATTTAGATAATCGGTCTGCATCAAAGATTGAAATAAACTCTTCCTTCGAGAAGATTTCTTCTTCGCCGCTTGGAGACCATCCCAAAAGCGCAATAAAATTAAATAGAGCCTCAGGCAAATAGCCAAGTTCTTCATATTGCTCGATAAACTGGATAATAGATTCATCACGCTTACTTAATTTTTTACGGCTTTCATTGACAATCAATGTCATATGGCCAAAAACAGGGGGCTCCCATCCAAAGGCTTCATAGACCATCAGTTGCTTAGGTGTATTAGTAATATGGTCATCTCCACGAAGTACATGAGATATTTCCATCAAATGATCATCAATTGCTACTGCAAAGTTATACGTAGGAATTCCATCTTTTTTGATAATGACAAAGTCTCCGATGCCATCAGATTCAAACGACACATCACCTTTAACCATATCATTGAATGTATATACTTTACCTTTTGGAACAACAAAGCGAATGCTTGGTTTTCTGCCTTCTGCTTCGAGCCTTGCATGGTCTTCTTCTGTCAGATGGCGACATTTACCCGAATAAGCCGGAGTTTCATTACGTTCCATCTGTTCCGCACGTTCTTGTTCTAGTTCTTCTTCTGTGCAATAGCATTTATAAGCCATATCTCTTTTAATAAGATCACGATAATATTCCTCATAAATATGAGTACGTTCAGATTGGCGATAAGGTCCATATGCACCTGGTACATCGACACTTTCATCCCAATCCATGCCCAGCCATTTCAAATACTTTAATTGGCTTTCTTCTCCACCGGCAATATTTCTTTTTTGGTCTGTATCTTCAATCCTTATAACAAAGCTGCCACCCTGGCTGCGTGCAAATAAATAGTTAAATAAAGCTGTTCTGGCATTACCGATATGAAGATGTCCAGTCGGACTTGGAGCGTACCGAACACGTATACTGCTAGTCATTAATATTTCCTCCCAAATGATAAAGTACCTAAGTAGGATTCATTTTACCACTATTTTAATCTTGTTTAAAACCACCAGTTCTATTCTTTTATTAAAAGAACCGTAGCTTGAGCCGCTATGCCCTCACCTCTGCCCGGAAATCCGAGCTTTTCAGTTGTAGTAGCTTTTACGTTTACTTGTTCCATGTCACCTTCAAGTAGACCGGCGATCACTTCACGCATTTGGTCAATATAAGGGCGCATTTTTGGCCGCTCTGCAATAATTGTGCAATCAATATTGCCCAGTTTATATCCCTTTTGCTTCACAAGTTCCCATACATGAGTTAAAAGCTTTTTAGAATCGGCATCTTTAAAAGCCGGGTCAGTATCCGGAAAATGCTTGCCGATATCTCCCTCTGCCACAGCTCCCAGACATGCATCTGCTACAGTATGAAGCAGAACATCCGCATCAGAATGTCCAAGCAATCCTTTTTCATGAGGAATTGTGATACCCCCAATAATCAGTGGTCGTCCTTCTACTAGTTGATGTACATCAAAACCTTGTCCTATTCTAAACATGGCGGTCTCCTTTTACGTTTTTCTCCAGAATCGCTTCTGCAAAATATAGATCCTCTGGTGTGGTGATTTTAATATTATCGTAATTCCCTTCTGTTATGGCTACCCTCTTCCCGATTTGCTCAACTAGACTCGCATCATCTGTTCCAAGGTAATTTGCGGCAGCCGCTGCCTCATGTGCCTCTTTTAATAGGGACACACGAAAAGCTTGCGGGGTTTGGATTGCCCACAAGCTTGATCGATCGATTGTTTTCTCTACCATAGTATCTCTGACTTGTTTAATCGTATCCTTAACAGGTACAGCTAACACGCTTGCACCGAACTCTTTTGCATCAGCAATTAAGTTCCTTAACATTGAATGATTAATAAACGGTCTGGCTCCATCATGCACGAGGACGATTTCTGCCTCGTCACTTAAGGCTTCCAACCCATTGCTGACACTATATTGCCGCTCACTGCCGCCGTTTATCAATACAACAGGAATCGGTAGTGATAATGTTTTGATCAGCCTATCAAATTCTTCTTTTTCAGCGGGATTGATTGGCAAAATAATTTGTTTACAACACTTATCAGTGCCGAACACAGACAAGGTATGTGCGATAATCGGGCTGTTTTTCAGTTCAATCCAAAGCTTATTTTTACTTGCCTTCATTCTCTTTCCTTGCCCAGCTGCAGGGATAATCACTTCATAGTCCATCTTCTACTCCTAATCATTCAAAGCTATTTCTTTTATAATGCTTTTTCCATTAATTTTGGTTTCGCAAATATCATACGTCCAGCCGAAGTCTGTAAAACGGATGTAACAATGACCTCAATCTTCTTGCCGATATAATTTCGGCCTTCTTCTACCACAATCATCGTTCCATCATCGAGATAAGCTACACCCTGATTTTGCTCTTTCCCATCTTTTATAACCTGTACGAGCATTTCTTCACCTGGAATAACAACCGGTTTAACCGCATTTGCTAAATCATTAATATTTAACACCTGGACATTTTGAAATTCACAAACTTTATTCAAATTGAAGTCATTGGTCACAACAATTCCGTCTAATACCTTGGCTAATTTGACGAGCTTACTATCTACTTCCTGTATATCTTCAAAGTCACCTTCATACATCTCGACTTCAATTGGAAGTTCTTTTTGGATTTTATTGAGGATATCCAATCCTCTTCTTCCCCTTGTTCTTTTCAAAGCATCGGAAGAATCAGCAATATGCTGCAATTCACCAAGCACAAATTGTGGGATAACAATAGGTCCTTCCAAAAAGCCAGTTTTACAAATATCTGCTATACGTCCATCGATAATCACACTTGTATCGAGAACTTTCCTTTTTATATTGGATGGAGCTGTTTCTGTATCGCCATCTTGTTCTGTACCCTTTTTCTTTGTTTTAACCGAGTTAGTCACAAGATTGGTTAGCTCATCCCGTTTTTTAAATCCTACCTGGAAGCCTAAATAACCAAATATTAACGTTAAGAGAATTGGAGCGACTGTGTTAATGATCGGTACCTGAATTGAATTCAGCGGAAGACCAATAAGGAAGGCCAATAGAAGGCCAAGTAGGAGCCCCAAACTTCCAAATATAATATCCGTGATGGGAGCAATAATTAATTGTTCTTCCACCCATTTAATGAAATGTACTACATGATCAACCATCCAGAAAGTAATGATATAAAAAATAATTGCACCTGCGAAACCAGTAAAAATAGGATTAGTAATAAATGAATTATCTGTAATTAATGAAAATAAATCTGGCAATACGATGATTCCTACGGCTCCTCCTACGATTAAGAAACACAGTTGTATAATTCTTTTTAACATTCTTTCACCTCCCATTAATAATTATAAACGAGGACTTTCATCCTTTAATAGTTTTTACCCATTAATTAACTTGATGTAAAGAAGATGTAACTACACTGTAACAAAAAGCATATATCAGACTTTTTTATGCATTATCTATTATTATAACCTGATTATACGTCAAACAGATGTCAGGACTTCCATATTTTATCTTATAAGCTGTGCTGCCCAATTTCTGTTTTTATATGTCTCAGCCCATGGTGGATTTTTTTAGCTCTTACTTCTCCTATACCCTCTACGTCATCCAAATCCGCTACGCTTGCATTCAACAAATTAGATAGCTTCCCAAACCTCTTTACGAGATTATGAATGATACTGAAGGGCAGCCTAGGTATCTTATGAAGCGCACGATACCCACAGGGTGAGACGATTTGTTCCATCGGTACAAACCCTGTATATCCAAGTGTTTTCATAATAGCTGTATCCTCAACAGATTCTGAATAGGATAAATCAACAAATGCCTGAAAAACCTGTTCTGGCTTAAGGCCCTCCGGATCAATAGTGTAATCCTTTAAAACAAGCATTACTTCCTGTTCCACCACATGCAGCATTTCATGTAATTGCAAACGCAGCAGCCTTCCTTCAACACCTAATTCATTCATATAAATCAAAAGCTCGGTTTTAATTCTCATAACCATTATAAGCCTCTGCATTACATATAGAATATCCGCATATGTTACCATCTCTTCAAATTCAAGCTTACTTAAATTATGAATACTTTCCTGCAAAACAGACCGATACCGTTCAAGCGTTTGCATCGCTTGATTAGCCTTTGTTAATATCACAGACAATTCTCTCAGTACGTATCGAAAGTTGCCTTGATAAAGAGTAATGATATTTCTCCGTTGAGAAATAGCTATTACCAACGCCTTCGTCTCTTTAGCAATTCTCTCGGCTGTTCGGTGTCTCATTCCGGTCTCCATTGAAGGTATCGTTTTATCCGGTACAAGATGGGCATTCGCAAGCATAATGGTCTCCACTTTCTCATTAAGGATAATGGCTCCATCCATTTTAGCTAATTCATATAGATAGCTGGGTGAAAAAGGGCAGCCGATTTTAAATCCTCCATCTACAAGGGATTTAACTTTATCGTTATATCCAACCACAATTAATCCACCCGTATTGGCACGCAAAACATTATCTAATCCCTCTCTAAAGGGGGTGCCTGGGGATACCAATTGAATGATTTGCGCCTTGGCTTTTTCTGCTGCCTTTTTATCCATTAACTTAACCCCCTAATGCATATTTTAAAGCTTCGCTTACCGAATTGACACCAATCACTTTGATTTCTGATGGAGGTCTCCAGCCGCCCAAGTTATTGGCAGGCACGATAATACGCTCAAATCCAAGCTTTGCTGCTTCCTTTACTCTTTGTTCAATACGCGATACCCTTCTAACTTCACCGGTTAATCCAACTTCACCAACAATGCAATCCGTTGCTCTAGTAGGTACATCTCTAAAGCCTGAAGCTATACTGACTATTACGGCCAAATCTACAGCAGGCTCACCCAGCTTTACTCCACCAGTGACCTTTAAATATGCATCTTGGTTTTGAAGTAAGAGACCTACTCTTTTCTCCAGCACAGCCATTAACAAAGAGACACGGTTATGGTCAATTCCTGTTGCCATCCTTCTTGGATTAGGAAAAATAGATGGAGAAATGAGGGCTTGTATCTCTACAAGTATGGGCCGTGTTCCTTCCATCGAAGCTACGACTGTTGAACCAGCTGCACCCTGAGAACGTTCTTCGAGGAATATCTCCGAAGGATTCAAAACTTCCTCCAGTCCTTCTTCCTTCATTTCAAAAATACCCATTTCATTTGTAGAACCAAATCTGTTTTTGACTGCCCTTAGAATGCGGAAAGTATGATGACGTTCCCCTTCAAAATAGAGTACAGTATCCACCATATGTTCCAATAGTCTCGGTCCGGCAATATTACCTTCTTTTGTAACATGGCCAACAATAAATATTGCAATTCCCTTTGTCTTAGCCAATCTCATTAATTCAGCTGTACATTCACGAACCTGTGATACACTGCCTGGAGCAGATGTTACATCAGGATGGAACACCGTTTGAATAGAGTCGATTATGACGAAATTAGGGTTCATTTCATTGATAGCTTGTTCAATCATCCCCATATCTGTTTCAGAATAAACATAGAGATGATCTGAAGATACACCCAGCCTAACAGCCCTTAATTTTGTTTGCTTCACTGATTCTTCACCAGATATGTACAAAACATCATAATTATTATTCGCTAGCTGGGATGAAACTTGCAGCAATAAAGTGGATTTTCCAATTCCCGGATCTCCACCTATCAATAACAAGGATCCTGGTACAATTCCTCCACCCAAAACACGATTGAGTTCATTTGAATCTGTCAAAACGCGTGGTTCCTGCTCCGTACCTATGGAAGTAATCGATGTAGGTTTCGCCATTGATTGATCCGAATGGGTAAAAGCTGTACGTCTCTGATTTTTATTAGCTGTTATTTCAATTTCCTCTGTCATGGTATTCCATTCATTACAGCCAGGGCATTTCCCCATCCATTTCGCTGATTCGTAACCACAACTTTGGCAGATAAATTTCGTTTTCTTTTTTGCCATATTTCTTTTAATCCTCTCCGGGGAATAAATTAACTAATTATATACTTACTCTTTTATTTTACGGATTATATCGCTATTCTTATTCTTATTATTTGTCATTATAAAGTATTTATAGCTATCTGTAAGGAAAGGGCACAACCCTATGGCAGTGCCCTCAAACCACTATTTGTTACTTACCAGCTATTACTTCATCCCCTGTTTTGGCAGTAAACTCACCATCAACCACATCGATAGTAATTTTTTTACCTTTTTCAATCTTTCCTTTCAACAGTTGTTCTGATAAGAAGTCTTCAACATGTTTTTGAATAGATCTTCTCAAAGGACGTGCTCCATAATCAGGATCATAGCCTTCTTCTACAATTTTTTCTTTTGCTGCTTCCGTCAACTTAAGATTAATTTCCTGCTCAGCTAAGCGTTTGATTAACTGGTCACCCAGCAGCGTAACAATTGATTTCAAATGCTCTTTTTCCAGAGAGTGGAACACAATAATCTCATCAATTCTGTTTAGGAATTCCGGACGGAAAGCGCGTTTTAATTCTTCCATGACCTGGCCTTGATCCTGCATATTGAACCCAACATATCGATTCTTTTTCAAACTATGAGCTCCGACATTGGAAGTCATA
>NZ_JBZCPQ010000014.1:0-63916 GCF_058267535.1 Pradoshia sp. Z5_111 | reverse complement strand
TTCATATGGGGCCTGACTCTGGTATTTACTAGTACGTAAGGGAATAATTTATATACTACAAAGAGAGAGTGAGTTGTGACTAAAAAAAGAAGGAATTCAGAACGTATGAGCATAGCAGCTTACATTATGAATTCCTCTTATTTATTTTGCATGATGCGTCTTGACCAGTTTTAGTTCAGTCAATCAATCTTTAAACATACTTGTACTATGAAGGGGTTGGATTCTTGCTTTAGGATCCATATATGCTTTTGCATTGTTAATAGCCGTAGGAGCTTCACCAAATCCACAGGCAATTAGCTTCACTTTCCCATCATATGTGCAAATATCTCCAGCTGCATAAATACCAGGTATATTAGTTTCCATTTTGCTATTCACAATGATGGAATTCTTCTCGATATTAAGTCCCCACTCTTTAATAGGTCCAAGTGAAGAAACAAAACCAAATGTAACTAATACGGCATCAACGTCAATCGTTTCTTTATGTTCCCCTGTTGCGTCATCCAACACGATTTGTTTAATGGTTTCCCCATCGCCAACTAATTCAGATGGTATATAAGGAGTCTTAATGATTACACTTGAGTTTTTAAGATTTTCCACACTATGTTCATGGGCACGGAATTTATCACGGCGATGAACAAGTGTTACTTCCTCGGCGATAGGCTCAAGCATTAATGCCCAGTCTACTGCAGAGTCCCCTCCGCCACATACGACGACTTTTTTACCGGCAAATTTATTCAAATCATCAACAAAATAATGAAGATTCTTTCCTTCATAGCTAGACGCATTTTCGAGTTCAAGGCGCCTTGGCTGGAATGCTCCATTTCCGGCTGTGATGATAATCGTATTTGAATAATGAACTTCTTTATCGGTTGTTACTTTAAAAACACCATCTGCCTGTTTTTCAACATTCTCGACAGCTTGTTCAAGACAAATGGTTGGATCAAACTTAGCCATTTGTTCCTTTAGGTTATTAACTAATTCTTGAGCAAGTATTTTAGGAAAACCTGCTACATCATAAATATATTTCTCAGGATAGAGTGCGGATAATTGTCCGCCTAGCTGGGGCAGACTTTCGATGATTTTCACTGAGGCTTGCCTCATACCACCATAGAAAGCAGTGAACAATCCTACAGGTCCTCCACCTATGATCGTTATGTCATATACTTTTTGATCTTCTTTCACTTGATTACCCCCTATATTGTAAATAAATCTTTAATAAATAGTACCATATATCTTGGTATAACGTTCCTCTAAAGGATAAGTGTGTATATAAAGATAATAAGAGTAAATATTCAAAAAAGTCAAAGGTAAAACCGTTCCTAGTTTTTTTATCCTTTTTATATCCAGCGCTTGAAAAAATAACCAAAAGGGAATATAGTAATCTATAGCGAAATGTTAATATTTTGTGACATTTTTGACGTAATATACGTGAATGATATCACAAGATGTTTGAATTTTTTATATCATATAAAAAAGGTGGACGTGATACTAGTGAAAAAGCCTCAAATTGTTATTCTAGGAGCCGGTTATGGCGGATTGTTAACAGCTAAGCGTTTGCAGAATAAAATGAATGTGAATGAAGCTGAAATTACACTCATTAATAAGCATCGTTATCATTATGAAACAACTTGGCTGCATGAAGCATCAGCGGGTACCATACATCACAATAAAGTACGCTATGATATTAGTAGTATCATCGATCGTAATAAAGTAACGATGATTGAAGATACCGTTGTAGAAATAAAAAAAGATGAGAAAGTGATAGTTTGTGAGACTGGTACTGTTTCATATGATTATTTAGTGGTTGCTTTAGGTGCCGAATCTGAAACATTTGGTATTGAAGGATTAAAGGAATATGCATTCAGTATTTCCAGTGTAAATAAAGCACGTCATATTCGTGAACATATTGATTATCAGTTCTCCCAATACCAAACGGATAAAAAGGAAGAAAGATTAACCATTATAGTAGGCGGTGCTGGATTTACAGGTATTGAATTTATTGGAGAGCTTGCTAATCGTATGCCAGCTCTTTGTGAAGAATATGATGTTGATCCTAATAAAGCGCGTATTATTTGTGTAGAAGCAGCACCTACAGCATTACCAGGCTTTGATCCGGAGCTTGTACAATATGCTGTTGCCCGATTGGAGAAAAAAGGCGTGGAGTTCATGATTGGCACACCGGTCAAAGGCTGCACGGCAGAGGGAATACTGGTTGGTAAAGGCGAAGATGAAACAGAATTAATAAAAGCGGGTACAGTTATCTGGGCTGCGGGTGTCAGAGGAAGCAGTATCATCGAAAAGTCAGGTATTGAGGCGATGCGCGGCCGCGTGAAAGTGGAACCTACTTTGCAGGCGCCCGGTCTTGAAAATGTTTTTGTCATTGGAGATTGTGCGTTAATCATTAATGAAGAGATAAATCGTCCTTACCCACCAACAGCTCAAATCTCTATGCAGCAGGCTGAAGTTTGCTCCGAAAATATTGCTGCTCTTATTCGAGGAGATAAATTGAAGGATTTCGTATTTGAGCCAAAAGGCACTGTATGTTCACTTGGCGATGATGATGCGATTGGAGTTGTTTTTGGCAAAAAATTAAAAGGTACAAAAGCAGCTGCGATGAAAAAAATCATAGATAATCGTGCCTTATACATGATGGGTGGCTTGCCGCTTCTCATGAAAAAGGGTAAATTTAAATTAATCTAATAAGGTATAACATACCTCGAAAGAAAGCTGTCCGATTATACTCGAGACAGCTTTTTGATTACTAAAAAAATCCAGGAAAAGGTGTTCATATGTTAGAAAGAAGCAAATACGTCTGGTTAGGTGTAGCAGGGTTGGTCGTAACAAAGGATGGTAAATGGCTTGTTGTGAAGAAGTCATATGGTGGTTTAAAAGGGAAATGGTCATTGCCGGCAGGTTTTGTACAGCCGGGAGAAACAGCAGATGAAGCAGTGGTTAGAGAGATTAAAGAAGAGACGGGGATTGAAACAAAGATTATTGGGTTATTTGGTCTTAGAACAGGTGTTATTCGTAATGAAATCAGTGATAATATGCTGCTTTTCTTATTGGAACCAATTTCCGGAGAAATTTCCATGCAAAAAACTGAACTACTGGATGTTGCTTTTATGGACCAGGAGACAATTAAAAAGGATCCGGATAGTTCATTGTTATTAACGGAATTAAATGAAAAGCATGCATCCCTGCATAAGAAACCGCTTGAAGGAATCAATCCAGGGGATGTCTTTCAATACACCGCATATAAATTATTTATATAATTGATTTCTTGTGTATAAGGGAGTATTTAAAAGGAAAATAAATTTGTATACGCTTACATCGGATTACTGAGACTTTTTGGGTACTTTTCATTTTCTGAAATTTCTGATATATTATCAGAAAATTCAATAAATTAGGGGTTGATTACGTTATGAATCAAAAAGCCTATCAGTGCCCGTATTGCTATGGAAAAGGATATTTTCAATTACTGCTTGGTGGATCTGAAACATGCTCATGCTGCGGGGGAAGCGGTAAAACAAAAAACACTAAATAAATGGCGGTAAATGTTATTTTTCAAAAACAACCCAATTGACGAAAATTCTTCCATCCTATAAACTTACTTTTGTACGACTAAGGGGGAGTTATAGAGAATGGGCATGTCAATTCCGGTTGTAATTATATCAGTGGTATTATTCTTTATTCTTTTTTTTGGATTGGGCTTTATTTTAAATATGCTGTTTAGAAAGACATGGATTATGGCAGTAATTTATCCCTTGGCAGCATTATATTTTATTAATAGTGTTAAGTTAACGGAGTACTTTGTAAATCCTTCTTCTAGTTTTCAATTATTAAAAGAGCGATTTTTCAACCTTGCCTCCGCAGATGCAATTATTTTGGCAGCAGGATTAGCAGGATCCATTGTTTCAGGTATAGTTATAAGAATTCTTCGTTCAATGGGATACAGAATGTTTTAACCCTCTTCGAGTAATCGTTAGTGGGTTTTTTTATTTTAACAAAATATAGATAGTTCTGAAAAAGGAATAGATACTCTGGTATTGGGAAGAATGGTTTGTGTGAAAGGAGAAATCGTCACATGGACCATACTTTTAAATTTATCAGAGCAATTTCACTCGTTTTTTTATTCTTACTGGCTACCGTTGTAACCCTTTCATATTTTACAGGAATTAGTGTTCATGAGTTTCCTGTTTTTCGCCATATACATTCTAAAATTAGGGAAAATCCTAAGCCCAAAGATCAAATATCGTTATCAAGCTATGACACAACTTCCTCTGTTGGACAAATAAAATCAGCGTCCACACTGGAAGAAAATGATGATTGGAATAAATACCCGGCTAAAGAAGTGATTGCTACAGGTTATACAGCAGGGTACGAGTCAACTGGGAAAAATCCAAACCATCCCAGCTATGGAATCACCTATTCCGGTGTAAAGGTAAAGCGCGACTTATATTCAACGATTGCAGCGGACACAAGCGTCTTTCCAATTGGGACCATTCTTTTTATCCCATCCTATGGGTATGGAGTGGTTGCTGATACAGGTTCAGCGATAAAAGGGAATAAAATTGATCTATATTACGATACCGTGGATGATGTATATCAGAAATGGGGAAAAAAACAGCTGAAGGTGTATGTAGTCAGTATGGGAACAGGCAAGCTGACTGAACCTGAGCTAAAAGCTTTGAATGAAACAGAGAGCTTGCAAGTATTTAGAAATCAGATTATTAATAAAAAGTAGTTAAATATTTTTTTCCTACCGTTCCTCATGGACGGTTTTTTTGTGCTTTAAATTCGGTGTTCGCTATATAGTTTTTTTATATACTCCCCAGTTTAATTGCGCGATTTATAAGTGGTAATAATACGGATACATGATTTTCCTCTGAAAACTCCCTGAACTGTATGTGAATCCCGTATTCATGCAACTGATTAAGGTCTTCGGAAATTTCAGCAGCATTTTTATTCATATGACTAAAGTGTTGCTTTTCCAGCTCGCCTACACCAATCATAATCTTTATTTGCCGCTCTGATTGTTTTATCTTATGGATGAATGCGTCTTTCTCGCTTCTAAAAAACATCGGATCCCAATGAATAGAGGGGCTTCCTGCTATGTATGTATGAAAAGTGTCTGGCTCTGAGAAAAGAATTTGTAAAACAAATAATCCGCCTAGTGAGTGGCCAAACAGTGTTTGTTTGTTTATATTGACCGGCAGATTTCGCTCTATTTCCGGTTTAACTACTTCTTTAATAAATGTAAGGAAATGCTCAGCTCCACCATGGGACGGCCATTCTATGCCTGCTGGGTGCGGCGGTAAATTCTCTTTTGATATTGGCCTGGTAAAATCATAGACACGGTAAGGAGAGAATGGCTGATCTGTGTGATAACCAATTCCAACAATAATTGCTGGATATACCTCTGTTTTTTCCGGCTTCCTCATCTGAACACGCATTGCATCAACAAAGGTGCCAAAAACAGAGTTTGCATCCAACGCATAGATAACCGGGTATCCTTCAGGAGGAGGAACAGTATCCGGCTTGTAAATGAAAATACGATAAAACCGGTCCTGTTTCTGATTGTACATATCTACATCCCAGGTATTAGGTAAAGAAACATTTTGATGCCAAGAAGAATTTTTAGGGGCTGTCTCGCTCATTTATTGACCTCTTTTCATTTGTATTCAAAAGATTATTTGACAAATTAAGTATAAATCATTCAAAAATTTACATAAAATTAATTGAAAATTCCAGTTTGTTCGTTTATATTTTATATAATACTTGATAATGATTATCATTTTCAATACTTTCCGCAATAAATATGGGGGTTGGTAAGACAAATTGTTTAGTTAGATTGAAAGCGAGTACATAGAAAAAGGACCAGATGAGAGGAAGAGGAAAATGAGTATTAAAAAGAATTTATTAATCATGGGATTATCCGCTATGACTTGCCTTGGTTTGGCAGCATGCAACAGTACGGAGACACAAATAAAACAATCTGAGAATGAAGTTCAAGCTGATGATAGCAAGAAATCAGAAAATAAAACTCAAACGATTACATACCTTGATAAAGAATATACGGTTCCTTCTGAGGTGAAAAAGATTGCTACAGCGAGTCTTGAATCGATGGAGGATGCAGCGATTTTAGGAGTTAAACCTGTAGGTGCTATTACAATTGCCGGAGAACTGCCAGCTTATTTGGCAGATGATTTGGCTGGTGCTAAGTCCATAGGGGAAAAAACACAGCCAAATTATGAAACATTACTTGGATTAAAGCCTGATGTGATCCTTTGGACTTCCAAAGCGAAGGAGAATATCACTGAACAGTTAACGAAGATTGCACCAACATTCCCATACTCCCATATCTCAACAAACTGGGAAGATAACTTAAATTTAATGGCTCATTTGACAGGTAAAGAAGCTGAAGCAGAGAAGATTATTTCTGATTATAAGAAAGATGCTGGGGCAGCAAAAGAACAATTGGGTGAATCTCTGAAAGGGAAAAAGGCAATGGTCCTTCGTATTCGGGGAGGCAATGTCTATGTGTATCCAGAAAGTATGTACCTCAACCCGGTTCTGTACAGTGATTTAGGACTTGAGGTACCGGAAGTGGTAAAAGCTGCGAAGGCACAGGAAGTTATCTCAATGGAAAAACTTGCGGAAGTGAATCCGGATTATGTGTTCCTTCAATTTGAAGAAAGTGAAAATGCTGATAAACCGAAAGCATTGGAAGAGTTAGAAGCTAATCTAATTTGGAAAAGTATGAATGCTGCTAAAAACGGAAAAGTATTCGTTAATACTGTGGATCCTCTTGCCCAGGGTGGAACGGCATGGAGTAAGACGGCTTTCCTCAAAGCTGCAACCAGCTCTTTAACTGAGTAAGGTTGATGAGTGTATGGATAAGAGGAAAATACCTTTACTGATAATAAGTGCGGCACCCATTCTTATACTCCTTATCATCCTGTTATCCGTTTTTTATGGAGCCAAAAATATAGATTATATAACGATCTGGAATGCCCTTTTTCATTATGATGCCGATAATGTGGACCATGCCATTATTATGACATCCCGTTTACCGAGAGCAATAGGGGCACTTCTTGTTGGAGCCTTCCTTGCTATATCAGGTGCACTCATGCAGGGGATGACAAGAAACTATCTTGCATCCCCTTCCATTATGGGTGTGGCAGATGGTTCAGCTTTTATCATTACGGTATCAATGATTTTTCTGCCGAATATGACATCTATTGAAATGATTTTGTTGTCAATGGTTGGTTCTGCGCTCGGTGCAGGAATTGTTTATGGATTTGGCTCCATGCTACCTAATGGTTTATCACCTGTTCGCTTGGCCATTATAGGTACTGTGCTTGGGACGTTTTTGAGCAGCCTGTCTCAAGCATTGGCTTCCTATTACCAAGTCTCCCAAAATATTAGTTTTTGGTATAATGCGAGATTGCATCAAATAGATTCGGAGCTCCTTGCACTGGCTGTGCCATTTGGTATAGTTGGAATCTTCCTTGCCTTACTGGTTTCCAAATCCGTGACGATCCTTTCTCTTGGTGAGGAAGTTTCAATTGGCTTGGGTCAGCGTACCGGATTAGTCAAAGCGATTTGTATTCTGTCGGTTATCTGTTTAACGGGTACGGCAATTGCATTAGTAGGAAAAGTTGGTTTCGTAGGCTTAATCATTCCGCACATTAGCCGTATGCTTGTCGGCGTTGATTATAAATGGATAATTCCTTGTGCAGGCATACTTGGGGCTGTATTTCTCGGTCTATGTGATGTTTTAAGCAGATTTATCAATTATCCCTTTGAAACACCGATTGGCGTTGTGACTGCATTGATTGGTGTACCATTCTTCCTCTATTTAATCAGAACAAAAGGAGGAAGAGGCCTTGCATAAAGTTTCAAAACGAAGATATTACATAACATTATGGCTGATTGTACTCGCTATTACAGCAGTCATCGTTTATAGCTTGATGGCTGGAACCTTTCAATTGTCTGTTATCGATGTAATAAAGACATTAGCACGAATAGACGTAAATCCTGAACACGATTTGGTCATCTTTGATTTTAGGTTACCGAGGATTCTGATTGGCTGTCTGGTTGGGATTGGGCTTGGAATAGCCGGTGCTGTGATTCAGGGAGTGACGAAGAATGGCTTGGCCGATCCAGGAATACTTGGTATTAATGCCGGTGCTGGTACGGCTGTTGTTTTATTTATGTTTTTCTTTCATAGCGTATTTCAAGGAATGACATGGCTTTCCATTATGGCTATGCCCTTATTTGGTCTCGTTGGAGGATTGCTGGCGGCCTTAATCATATTCGCCTTTTCATGGAAAAATGGCTCCCTTGATGTAGAAAGACTCATCTTGACTGGAATTGCGATTGGTTCAGCTTTCGGTGCCGTTTCCTTATATTTGTCGCTGAAAATGAAAGCAACTGATTTTGAAATGGCAGTTGTGTGGATCACAGGCAGCATTTATGATGCCAATTGGCTTTATATATTTGCCATGGCCCCTTGGCTGTTTATATGTATACCGATCATTCTAAAAAAGGTCTATATACTTGATTTGCTCCAATTAGAGGATAGTAGCGCTATCAGTTTAGGTATAGCCATTAATAAAGAAAAATCAATTTTACTTCTCAGCAGTATCGGCTTAATAAGCGCTTGTGTATCAGTATCAGGCAGTATTGGATTTATTGGCTTAATGGCACCGCATATTTCGCGCTATCTTGTTGGTGTTCAAAATAAATTTGTTATCCCTGTGAGTGCAGCAATCGGTGCGCTGTTGGTGGTCTCTTCTGATTATATTGCCAAAACAATCATTGCCCCTGCTGAACTGCCAGTTGGTATTATCGTATCCATTATTGGGGTACCATTCTTCTTGTATTTACTCAAAAAGGCGAAAGCATAGAGGGGGATTTTTGATATGAGTATTCTGCGTACAGAAAACCTTGAAGCCTGTTATGAAAAAAAGACCGTGTTTAAAAATTTAAACTTAGAGATTACTAAGGGCAACATAACGACTATTATTGGACCAAACGGTTGTGGGAAATCTACTTTATTAAAAACGATGGGACGCGTACTGAAACAAAAGCAAGGAAAGGTATTTTTGCAGGAGCAAGATATGAATACCGTTTCAACGAAGGAAATTGCCAAACGGCTTTCTATGCTGCCGCAAAGCCCAGCTGCACCGGGATTGTTGGGTGTGGAGGAACTGATATCCTATGGGCGTTATCCACATCGTAAAAACAATAAAATAATGACGAAGGAAGATATGGAGATCATTGAATGGGCAATGGAAATTACCAAAACATCCCCCTTTCGAAATCGAAGCATCGCAAGCTTATCTGGTGGCCAAAGGCAAAAGGTTTGGCTGGCCATGGCACTGGCTCAGAAAACAGATGTCATCCTCTTAGATGAGCCCACAACATATTTAGATATGGCCCACCAGCTGGACGTATTGCAAATTATTCAGGAACTCAATCGCCAAGAAAAAAGCACAATAGTAATGGTACTCCATGATATCAATCATGCATCCAGATACTCAGACCATATCATAGCCATGAAAGACGGCAGTATCATCAAATCCGGTACCCCAACCGAAATCATAAACCAAGAAGTACTAAAAACCGTCTTCCAAATAGAAGCCAGAATCATCATCGACCCATACGATCATGCACCGGTATGTGTTGGTTATAGTGCTGAGGCGACTGGTCAGCTCCGACAAGCATAAGAGGAGGCACGTAGGGAGGCGTTTTTCCCTCCCGCAGTGGCTACACTTATGACTCGAGGAGCTAGGAGCCGAAGCCGGATTAAATATAGTGCTGAAGCGGCTATCTTAAGGAACGAAGACTAAAACCGCCACGTCCTGTGGCAACGTCTTCATGACCTACATCCTGTAGGCCTCCTGTAGAGGTCATGCTTATGTCCTGAGTTTCTAGCCGTTGAAGCCGGATTACAAGGAACGAAGACTAAAACCACCCAACCCTGTAGCAAAGCCTCCATGACCAACATCCTGTTGGCCCTCCGCAACTAATTCACAGAGGATAACAGTCCTCTGTTTTTTTATACCTAAAGTAAGGGTAAAATAGGCAAGATATGTCGAATGAATCGTTTAATTTTTCAGTGAATGGAATACATCATTTGTTCTAAATTACGATGTCAATGGTAAGATAATAGGTAAGGAAAGTTGATGTCAGTAAGAAAAGGCATGAATGAAGATAAACGATCAGGAGGAGTAGTATGTTTAAAGTTTATAATGAAAATCCGAGTCAAACACATATGCCGGTTTTGGTAACTGGAGCATTTAATCATCCAGTTACGCTTGCGGCGATTTTATCGGACGCAGATAAAATGATGAATAGTAAGCTTCAGGATCTTGCCAGGGTTGGAGATATTTCCGCTAGGAAGAAAAAAGTATCGACATTGCATACACTTGGTCTAATTCCACCGGAGAGATTGGTGTTCGTTGGACTGGGGAAACAAAAAGATTTAACATTCGAAGAGCTAAAAGAAGCATTCGGCAAAATGTTTCAAAAAGTCGAAGATTGTGGATGGACAAAGATTAGCGTCGATTTAACGTCATTCCTGACAGATGTCATTACGGTGGAGGATGCAGCACACGCTTTAGGAGAAGCATTAGCTTTGTCTACGTATGAATTTGAAGGATATAAGCAAAAGAAAAATGAACCTGATAAGAAAATAGAAGAGGTTTCTGTATATACGGAAGCTGACCAAGAGCTAGTTGAATCTTCCCTTTTTGTTGGATATACATACGGAAAAGGAACCAATTCAGCTCGGACTTTAGTAAATCTTCCAGGTAATATGCTAACGTCTACAGATATGGCCAATTATGCTAAAGGACTGGCTGATAAATATCAGTTTGAGTGTGAAATCCTTGAAAAAGAGGATATGCAGGAGCTTGGAATGGGAGCCTTGCTTGCCGTCAACCAAGGATCGGCTGAACCACCTAAAATGATTGTCCTGAAATATCAAGGGAAATCTGAATGGACAGATGTAATTGGTTTGGTTGGCAAAGGAATTACATTTGATACAGGCGGGTATTCAATAAAGACAAAAGCAGGGATTGTTGGAATGAAAACGGATATGGGGGGAGCAGCCGCTGTCCTTGGAGCTATGGAGATAATTGGGGAATTGAGACCTGAACAAAATGTTGTGGCCGTTATTCCATCAACAGACAATATGATATCCGGAAATGCCTTCAAACCAGATGATGTCATCGTTTCCATGGCTGGTAAAACAATTGAGGTCTTGAATACAGATGCCGAGGGGCGTCTTGTGCTGGCAGATGCGATTACATATGCTAAACAGCATGGAGCGGATTATTTAGTTGATGTAGCTACATTAACCGGGGGAGTTATTACAGCATTAGGTGTAGAAATGACAGGTGCAATGACAAATCATGAAAGCTGGTTTGAGGAAGTCTTAAAAGCATCTGATGAAGCTGGAGAACCCATGTGGAGATTGCCAATTACCGAAAGGGATAAAGCGCGTGTTCGCAATAGCAAAATAGCTGATCTTAATAATTCGCCGGGAGCAGAGGGGCATGCCATTATGGGAGGTGCATTTGTTGGTGAATTTGCTGAGGAGACTCCATGGGTGCATTTAGATATAGCTGGTACATCAACAAGACGTTCCAGCTATGAGCTTGGACCATCAGGTGCTACTGGTGTAATGGCGAGGACATTGGCTGTATTGGTTGAACGTTTTGGTTTGGATGGTGAAGAATAATTCATACTCATAAATAGATTTAAATGTGAATGTATCCTTATAAGAGGGCATTCGCCCTTACCTGCTGTTAGGTTTTTGCATACATAATAGTGTAGGCATTAAAACACACAGGAGGTATTTTACAGATGGATTATAGACAGAGACCATGGGGAAGACCATGGGGTAGACCGTGGGGCGGACCGTGGGGAAGACCATGGGGTAGACCAGGTTTTGGTTTTGGATTTGGAGGTCCGATCGGGGGATTTGGTTTAGGATTAGCCGGCGGATTAATAGGTGGAGCATTGCTTAGCAGACCATTGGGATATGGATATGGTTATCCTCCGTATGGATATGGATACCCTTATGGATATGGTGGCGGATTTTATTAATAATAATTTATAAACAAAACCAGCAGTTATCAAACTGCTGGTTTTTAGCTCCATCGTATGACTACCCCAACTTCACAACAGGGAGGACTGGTTTGTTTATCAGCAAAAACCAGCCGAATTCCCTCCGGATCGTAATAGATGGACGGAGCTATTCGAATACCGGTTGAAAGCAATAATCGATTCACTTCGCTTAGATTATTAAACTCCGAGGCTGCCATAATTTGACGAGCTAAGTCTTGAGATGTAGAGATCTGATTGGCGATTCTTAATGCTTCAGTCAGATAGGACGCGGTTCGATTAGCAGAATTCTTAAATTTTGTTGTATCTATAGCAGGAACTTTTCTGTTATATGAAGAATAAGAATTCATACCCATAACAGATGGATGGATCCATGTGGGTATGTGGTAATGAGGACCTAGACTTTGAGCCCAGTTATAAAACTGTTGATTTGCATACATATGGGCACCTCCTCTTACGAAATAAATTACCTTATAACTATATATAGGAGAAGGTAGATTGTATTAGACCAAAAAATAAGCAACGGTTAAGTTGCTTATTTAGGGGATAGATGATGTTCATTTAGATATCGTTGCGATGCTCGACTAAGTCAATAACACCAAGAGCAATATGGGCAAGCCCAAATCCAAATAGTGTATTGGCAATCATTTTATTGCTATTATGCTTTTGTTTAAGAGCATAACCAGTAGCGGCGACAGCAGTACCTAATACAGTTGGAACCATTCCTTCTCGAAGATCCATTTGACCATACCTCCATCATCTAGATATGCTTTTTGTAAAGTCCTACGGATAGCCCATTCATCATCTTTGAAGGGATTCACCTTAAAAAATCTGAATAGGAATCACTTGTAAGTAAGCTTTACTCCTTTATTTTTCCGCTCTTTATCTAATTCATAACAAATAAGCAATGGAAAGGATGCCTTTAATTGGATTTAAGTAAAACATTGATGGGTACATTAGGGATAGAAATAGTTGAGGTCAGTAAAGGAAGGGTTGTTGCAACCATGCCCGTTGACCAACGGACACACCAGCCTATGGGACTACTTCACGGTGGTGCATCGGTTGCTCTTGCCGAAACGGTCGCCAGTCTTGGTGGATATACAATGGTTGACGAGGAGAAAGAAGCAGTCGTTGGTTTAGAGATTAATGCGAATCATCTTAAAAGCAAAAGGGAAGGCTTGGTGACCGCAATAGGAAATATTATACACAGAGGAAAAAAAACAATGGTATGGGAAATTAAAATAACGGATGAAGAGAACGAATTAATATGTATCAGCAGATGTACACTTGCAGTGATCCAAATAAAAAAATGAGGATGTCTTACAAGGTCTAAAGCGACCTTGTAAGCATCCTCTTTTTCTGTCATTAACTATTTTTCTGTTTTTTTGCCTTTTTTAAATCATCACGCACACTATGTTTCCACAATTTAACGCCTGTATTATAGGCTGCACGGCTGATTAAATGTCCGGCAACTGGAGCTGTCATAAAAATAAACAAAATAGCTAGCAGGATACGGGAGTTAAAATGGCCCTCTGTAAGCCAGAAATATAAGAATGTGCCCAGCAATACAAGGGTTACACCCAAAGTGGATGTTTTAGAAGCTGCATGGCTCCGCGTATATACATCAGGTAGACGAAGTATTCCAAGAGCTGATATAACGGTCAATATAGAACCGATTAAAACAATACATACAAAAATATAGGAACTAATTTCGTTCATTTTCTATGATTTCCCCTTTCTCCAGGAATTTCGAAAAGGCAACCGTACCAGTGAACGAAAGAATACTGATCAGAAGGATAACCTCTAAAAACATCGATGTGCTGAGCAATAAGGATAGGATGGCTATCATGCAAATTAAGTTCATGCCAATAGCATCCAATGCCACTACACGATCAGGGATGCTTGGTCCCTTAATTACTCTATAAATTAGAATGAGCATCGAAATAGCTATACAGACTAAAGAAAGCTGAAGGATGAAACTAATCATTACTCACTCACCTCCAGAATAAGCCGTTCAAATGAATTTTTTATGCTTTCTTGCATTTCTGGAATCTCCGATATATTTAATGCATGGATGAATAATGTTTTATTATCAGAAGAAATATCCAGAACTAATGTACCGGGAGTCAAGGTAATCAGACAGGACAGAAGAGTGATCTGCCAATCCGATTTAAGTTTGGTTTCATAAGTAAAGATTCCTGGCTTCAGTTCAAGCTTTGGTCTGATGATTGTTTTGAAAACGTCGAAGTTTGCAATCAATAATTCTCGTATAAATATCCCCAAGAGATGCAGGACAGCCAATACCTTATGCAAATAAAATCGAGTCGAAAAAAAGCGTCTGAATAGAAAAAGAATAATCGCCCCAATTAAATAGCCGATAATAAATGAAGCGGCTGTATTTGACGTCGTCAGAAACATCCAGGTCAAGGCTAGAATTACATTTAATAATATTTGATAAGACATATCTTCATCACTCCTTTAGTACGGCCTGAATGTAATCTGTTGGATTCATTAAAACATCAACCGCATCAGACACATACGTATAAACAACCTCAGAGCCCAATCCGTACAATATTGAGACTACAAGTAAAATGCCAATCGGCAATAGTAAGAAACGATTGTCTTTCTTGGAGAAGTTCTCATCGTAAACCTTTTTCTCACCCCAGAATGCGAATATGAAAATGCGCATCACGGAATATAAAACAATTAAACTTGAGAATAGGACTACCAAT
Organism: Pradoshia sp. Z5_111; assembly: GCF_058267535.1. Classification (NCBI taxonomy): domain Bacteria; kingdom Bacillati; phylum Bacillota; class Bacilli; order Caryophanales; family Bacillaceae; genus Pradoshia; species Pradoshia sp. Z5_111. The sequence continues at coordinate 49,046 of NZ_JBZCPQ010000014.1, read as the reverse complement.
CCTCCAACGTAATGCCTTTCATCAAAGGCACCCTGAATGATTAGTAATTTCCCTGTGAAACCACTGAAAGGTGGAACCCCGGCTAACGATATAGCTGCTATGAAGAACATCCAAGCTAAAAGTGGAGATTCGTGAATTAGCCCACCCATGCGCTTAATATTACTTGTCCCTGTTTTAGCCATCATAACTCCAATAAGCAGAAACAGGGCTGCTTTAATCATCATGTCATGGATTGTATACATAATGGAACCGGATATAGATGCGGTATTCATGATTGAAATACCGAAGATTATAACACCAATTGCAATTACGATATTGTAAATGATGATTTTTTTGCCATCCATATAGGCCAATACACCGATACAGCCGAATACAATGGTTAAAATTCCAAGGTACTCCAGCAATGTATGCGTATAGTCAGTTTGATGATAAAACATGATGGTATAGGTTCTTAGGATGGAATAAACACCAACCTTTGTTAATAATGAACCAAACAATGCCAGGATTGGAATTGGCGGCGCAAAGTATGAGCCGGGCATCCAAAAATATAAAGGGAAAATAGCTGCCTTTAATCCAAACACGATTAGAAACAGAACAGCGATAACCGTGATGATTCCCGGCTGGTCTACTTCCGCAATTCTTTCTGAGATATCCGCCATATTCAGCGTACCTACAACAGAGTAAAGAAAAGCAACAGCAGCGACAAAAAGGCCAGAAGCAATTACATTTACAAGCAAATACTTGATAGACTCGCGGAGCTGTACTTTTGTCCCACCTGTCACTAGTAATACATAAGATGACATTAGCATTACTTCAAAAAATACAAATAAGTTGAATATATCTCCGGTCAAAAATGCCCCGTTAACACCTACAATTAAAAATTGGATAAGGGCATAGTAGAAATATTTCTCACGGTTTGCATCAATATTTTTAAAAGAATAAATAATTGTTACTAATGTAATTAGAGATGTAGTTAAAACCAGTAAGGCTGCCAGCATATCCGCTACAAGACTAATTCCAAAAGGGGCATCCCAGCTGCCGGCCTGCAAGGTTAGAATGCCATTTGTTTTTACCTCTATTAAAAGTGAAAAGGTAACTACCAGGACCAGTATTGAAGAGGCCAAGGCGACTATTCTTTGGGCATTTATTTTTTTCGCAAGGAATAACAATAAAATTCCTGTTAATAACGGAAGTAAAATAGGTAATATAACAAGGTTATTCATATGACTTATTTCCTCTCAGTTGATCCATGTTATCCGTTCCTAGTTCCTGATAGGAACGATAGGCCAATACCAGGAAGAAAGATGTGACACCGAAGCTAATTACAATCGCTGTCAGGATTAATGCCTGTGGCAGTGGATCCACATAGGATTTGGCGTGTTCACTTAAAATAGGCACAGCTCCTTGTTTTAATCCTCCCATGGTAAGAACCAATAAATTCACCGCATGGCTCAATATGCTTGTTCCAATAATGATACGAAGCAAGCTTTTTGATAAAAGTAAATAGGTGGAAATCGTAAATAGAATTCCTATAGCAAAACACATTAAAATCTCCATCATTCACTCTCCCCAATCGTTTGAATAATGGTCATTGTCACGCCGATTACAACTAGATAAACACCCGTATCAAAGATAACTGCTGTATGAAGGGATGTTTTACCAAGGAGCGGTAAATTAAAATAATCAAATGCGTGCGTCAGGAAAGGAGCATCGAAGAATAACGCACCAGCTCCAGTTCCGACAGATAACAACAATCCAACAGCAACCAACGATAAATAATTTACCGGCAGAAAACTTTTTACGGTTTTTAAATCAAATGCCAGCAATAAAAGAATGATGGCAGAAGAAGTCATAAGACCACCGATAAATCCACCGCCGGGCGTATAGTGTCCGGCAAAGAAAATGTTTATTGAGAACAAAATAATAATAAAAGTTGCGATTTTAGTGACCGTCTGTAAAATTAAATCATTTGTTTTCATTCTTCCCCTCCTCTTTTCGTGAGACGGAGTTTAATCATGGTGTAAATTCCTATGGCTGCAATGGATAGTACGGTAATTTCAAACATGGTATCCAAACCACGGAAGTCAACCAGGATTACGTTAACCATATTCTCTCCACCGGCTTCTTTGTACGTAACCTTTTTATAAAACTCAGAGATGGATTCAAATAGCTTCGTACTGTGAGAAGCAAGTGCGATAAGTGTCATCGTAATTCCGACACCAAGAGAGATTGCCAGGTTCGTCAATTTAAAGCGCATACGCTTTTCCTTTGGTTTATACTTCGGCAAGTGATAGAAACAAAGCAAGAACAGGGATGTAGAAACTGTTTCAATGACAAATTGAGTTAAGGCTAAATCAGGTGCCCTGAATAGAACAAATAAAAGTGACACCGTATAACCAACCGCTCCCATCAAAATAATTGAAGTCAGTCTCGATTTTGCAAATAGGATCATGATTGAAGCCAGCACTAAGATAAAGATCAAAATAACTTCGTATACCCCAATTGGAGTCATGCTGGTAGTTTCGAATGCAAAGCTATCGGTTTTCCAAACCGTATAAAGTAAACTGATGATCATGAAGCCAAATATATAAACTAAATAATCATGGATACTCCCGTTCATATATCCGCGGGTAATAAGACGTGAACCTGTATCCATTGATCTTAATCCCATATTATACACATTGTTTAATGTGTATTTGTCAGAGAAATACGTATAAATCTTGCTCCATTTTGGATAAAACTTATACAAGATAATTCCTAAGATGATAACTCCGATTGTCATCAATAATGCGCCATTTACTCCGTGCCACATTTGTATATGAAGATGCGGAGGATTTCCGTTTTCATACAGGCTCGGCAGAATAGCTGCAGTAGCTGGCTCAATAATTGTTGAAGTAAGGATGTTTGGAAATAATCCAAAAATAATAACCAAGGCTGCAAGTGTGATTGGTGAAATCAATAATCCAATCGGTGCCTCATGCGGCTTTTTCGTTAATTTTTCAGGCTGAAGTTTGCCGCCAAAAGTTCTAAATAAAAGAATCATACAGTAAACAAATGTGAATACACTTGCCATCCAGCCAATAACAGGGAATAAATTACCCCATGTTTGCAGGTTAAGAAAATCTGCTTTTGTTATATCTAATAGGCTGCCAAAGAACATTTCCTTACTCAAGAATCCATTGAATGGAGGTAAGCCTGCCATTGAGAATGCTCCGATTGCAGCAATAGTAAAAGTGATTGGCATTATGGTCATTAATCCGCCCAGTTTACGAATATCTCTAGTTCCCGTTTCATGATCAATAATACCGACTGCCATGAATAATGAACCTTTAAAAGTTGCATGGTTAATCAGGTGAAAAACAGCTGCCGAAACAGCGGCAATATATACATTATTCTCAGCTGATCCACTATGGAGGGAAGCCGCACCGATGCCAAGCAGGGACATGATTAAGCCGAGCTGGCTGACTGTTGAGTAGGCAAGAATCCCTTTTAAATCATACTGACGTACTGCATTAAAGGAACCCCAAATTAAGGTTATGATACCGACCAGGCCAATAATCCATACCCATTCACCCGATAAAGCAAATATAGGGCTCAAACGTGCTACTAAATAGATACCTGCTTTAACCATCGTTGCTGAATGAAGATAAGCACTGACTGGTGTAGGTGCTTCCATTGCATCAGGTAACCAAATGTGGAATGGGAATTGGGCTGACTTCGTGAATGCCCCTAATAAAACGAGTATCATCGAAAAATAAAACAGAGGATGGTTTATCAAATCTGGAGCCATTGAAATTAATTCTCTGATGCTGAAGGTATTTCCCATTACGGAGAGGGTAATAAAACCTCCGAGCATGGATAAGCCACCTAAAAAGGTGATTAATAATGATTTTTGCGCTCCGTAGCGGGATCCTTTTCTCTCATGCCAATAACCAATTAGCAGGAAGGAAGAAAGGCTGGTAAATTCCCAAAACGTATAAAGGACAATTAAGTTATCAGATAGGACAACCCCAAGCATAGCCCCCATAAATAATAGTAAATAGACATAAAAATTACTCAATTTTTCTTTTGTTTTGTCCATATAAAAGATGGAGTACAGAATAACGAGTGTACCAATGCCTGTGATCAGCATAGCGAAGAGCAGGCCTAATCCGTCTACATAAACATCAAATGAAATGTTTAGTGAAGGGATCCATGCATAACTTGCTGTTATGGATTGATGATCTGATATTTCAGGCAGGAACGTAAACAAATAACCAAATAACACGATAGGTATGATGAGTACGAACCATCCGGTATGTATTTTACGAGCATATTTGCCTATAACCGGAATACATATCGCAGCCAAAAAGGGCAGTAATATACTCAAGTGAAGCATTGACATAAGGACCTCCCTTAAAAAATTATAAAATATTGAAAAATTACAACAAAATGTACCAATCCGTACATTCAGCATAGCAAATTATACCGCAAATTTATATTAGACTGTACTTGAAAAGACTGGTATTCATGTGTTTTAACCATGTATTATATGAAGGAAAAAAATTAAAAAAATCAATTCTCCTTTCCGGTAAATGATGTATAATGGGAAAATATGAAATAAAAGGAAAACGAAAAATGAAGAATACATACGTAACAGGTTATTTTCCCTTATTATCGATAATGGCATTTAGTCTGTCCTTTGCTGTTCATCTTATGGTGAGAATGATCGTGTTTTTAAAAAGCAATGGGCTCTATTCAGGCATGACTGGGTTGTTATCAGAGATTAATATTAAATTATCCTTTTTATTATTGTTCTTTATCTGTTTTTTTATGTTATTTGCTGCGCTAAAGCTTCTTGTTGATACCTTCATGGAACTGTCACTTTTGTTTTTTTCAAAGGATAAAGTGGGAGAAGATCTGCAAAAGCTGAGAGGGGCTTCTGTCATTTTTCTGATAGGTGGACTTGTATCCATGTTATGTAGTCTATCTATTTGGTTACTTGCGGGTTGCTTTTTACTTACTTCATTATTCGCTTTTATATACTTTCTGTATAAAATCAGTGCATCCTTATCGGGTATAGGATTGATAGGGATTATATTTTTCCATGTAACGATCTGGGCCGTTCTGTTATTGGCAGTCTGTCTCTCTGTCTTAAAATTGTATAATAGTATAATGGCTGGACTTCCGCTGTAAAGGAAAAAGCATGATGAACCTCTAATAGAGAGAATCCATCATGCTTTTCCATATTTGCATTTGTGGCTGACTTTTATTTAAAAATTCTATACTGGACGGCTGATCCTTGCCCACCCAGACCCCACCTGTATAAGAAGCAGTCATCCCAACAAACCATAAATCATGGTAATCATTTGTTGTTCCGGTTTTACCCCCTATATAAGCTTTATTCATATAGGCAGATTGAGCAGTACCATTCGTTACAACCTCAGTCAGAAGAGTTTGCATTTTATCTGCTGTTTCTTGACTCCATATTTTCTTACTCTCCATATCCCATTGATAAATCATCTTCCCATTAGAATCTGTAACATTCTTGATGGCATGTGCTGTAACATAGTTGCCGTCATTCATAAAAGCAGTATATGCCCGAGATAATTCAAGAACAGACATTCCATACCTAAAACCGCCTATAGCAGCAGAATATGTTCGGTCGGCGGGGATTGACTTTTTGAATCCGAATTTATCCAGATAGAGGAATGATTCCTTAATACCTGTTTTTTGAAGTAATCGAACAGCTGCAGTATTAACCGATTTGGCCATAGCTTGATTAAGAGTAAGATTGCTATATGTTGAATGACCATAGTTCTCTGGGCAATAATTTTCGATGCATATCGCTCGTGCGTCTATTTTTTGATTTATGGAACGATCCTTATTAGTTTCCAAATATGGCGCATATACCAGCAATGGTTTAATCGTTGATCCTGGCTGGCGAAAACTTTGATAGGCTCGATTAAATGTTGAGGGTTTATATGTTTTTCCCCCAATCAACGAGACAAGCTCATGAGTAGAATGATTAATAACTACCGCTGATGCTTCAATATTTTTATAAGGCAGGGTGCTACTAACAGCTGCTGTGGCTTTTCTCTGAATATCCGAATCGAGAAATGTATGGATAGTAATTCCTGAATGAAGTAGTTCCTTAATTCGGTTATCTAATTTCTTTGTTAATTGATTAGATTCTTTTTCAGATAAACCAGAAAACTGATAACCATCCTGCTCTGCGACCAGCTGACGAAATTCAGCCAGCGTATAATCGGTATAATCAGGGAATTCTTGGATTCGTTTTGAAAGATTTAATTTTATTGATTCCTTTAAAATTTGCTCTTTTTCTACTTTCGTTATGAGATTATTATTCTCAAGTTGCTGCAGAAGTCTACCCTGGCGTTTTTTTGTATTTTGGAAATTGGTAAGCGGGTCATAAAGACTAGGGTTATTTGGAATTGCCGCCAGAAAAGAGAGTTCACCATTCGTGAGATTCTTTGCTGATTTGGAAAAATAAAAATGAGCAGCAGCTTCAATTCCATAGGAACTGGTTCCATAGTAAATCGCATTTATGTAAGTATTTAATAGTTGATCCTTTGAAAAATTGCGCTCAAGCTGATAGGCATAAAGCAGTTCAGTTAATTTACGATTATATGTACGTTCATTGGTGAGGAATAAATTTCGAGCGAGCTGTTGTGTAATGGTGCTGCCCCCTTGATGAATTCCCCCGCTTCCCGTATTAATAATGAACGCTCTGCTAATAGCTGATAAATCAAACCCCTTATGTGAATAAAAATGCTGATCCTCTGAAACTACGTAAATATCCTTTAAAATTTGAGGGATATCAGCATCCTTTATATATTTCCGATTCTCTGTTTGATAGATTTCTCTGATGGCTTGTCCATCGGAATCTGTGATTGTACTGTTAAGCTGCATGGCTGATTGATCTATTTGTAAATTGGTGTCCATTACATGATTAAGGCTTTGCAATTTGGAAAACTCATTCAGTGTTAATGTACACAAACCGTATAGGGACGGAACCAGTAATAAAATCATACAAAATCCAATTATTTTTCTCATTTTTACCCACCCGGTAGTCTATTCGTAATTTAACTATATCGTATTGATTTTATGGTTAAAAGAGGAAAAAATGGAAAGGGCAATAGAATACACGAAAATAAGGAGGTTGTATCATTGTGAAGAAGGCTGACCACTATTTATTCATAGATTTTGAATTTACAATGCCTGAGGATCGAAATAATCCGAATGGGTTCTTTCCAGAAATCATTGAATATGGAATTATCGAGGTAAAAAGTGGAACGATCGTCAATCAATACAATTCTTATGTGCTGCCCAGAGTATTTCAGACGTTAACAAAACGATGTGAGAAGTTTTTGAATATTACCGAAGATGATCTTAAGACAGGGGTGGAATTTGAGGTATTTCACAGTTTACTGCGAGAATTGGATCATCCGAACTCTCCAACGATTGCTACATGGGGAAACATGGACATGAAGGTATTGAAGCAAAATTGTCAGTATTCAGGACATATATTTCCTTTAACGGGAAAGCAGTTGGATTTATCGATTGAGTATCAAAAATTTTTTGGTGACCGAAATCAAACAGGCCTGTGGAAAGCAGTTCAACAATATGGGGATAAGGGTAATGGTGTTTGGCATCGTGCTTTGGATGATGCCAGAATGACGTATGAACTGTTTACATTAATTGAGCAGGACAGGAGGTATGTGGATAACTATAAGCCAACGACAATCGGAGACGTAGTGGATTTTTCACAGTTATTTAATGGGTTGACGTAAAAAACCAAATCAGTGAAGAGTGATTTGGTTTTTTATGTTTATCATATTGGAAAATACTCGCGCTCTATATTCGATATAGCTGCCAAAGACATATCTGACCACTTTGATTCCTCTTTTTGCAATTCCTGTTTTAATGTTTCAAGAGAATGGCGGAGAGATTCTGTATAATCAGGAATATCCCCTATAAACGGTTTCACCATGTTCGCCGGTATGTTGGTCTGTTCCCTGTAAGCTAAAGCCTTTCGCTCATGGAAAAAATCAACCTCTGTTTGTTTTGGATGATGAAGATCTCCCTGCATAGGATGCTTTAATACAGCCAGTATTTTAACAACCATATATCCATTAGTTCGGATATTTGTAATTTCACCTACATATTTACCTGTTTTATAATGTGCAATCACTTGGTCGCTGATAGTGAGTTCATTCATTTCTATCCCCCCATTCATTACTGTACTTCTCTATCATATCGTTGCACCATAATCAATCCCAGAAAAAGCTCTTCAGAAAGATGCTTTTTTTTTGAGAATCGTGTAAAGTGAAAAATTGGAGGTAGTTTAAATGAAATGGAAGACCATGATACTATTATTAATAATCCTCCTTGGTGCAGCGATTTGGAATCTGTATCTAAAAGATAAGGTATTCCAATCTGGTGATCAAACAACTTTAAAGCTGGATCAAACCATTATAGAGAAAGAAGGCGAAGATAAAATGACAGTATTACCTCAATTTACAGAAGTACAAGGTAATGAAAGACTAGTGGAGATGGTAACGAATAAAGGATCCATCCAAATCAAATTATTCCCTGACCAAGCTCCTAAAGCGGTTGAAAATTTCCTGACTCATGCAGAAAATGGATACTATGAGGGAATCATTTTCCACCGTGTGATCAATGATTTCATGATTCAAGGCGGAGACCCAACTGGAACAGGAATGGGTGGAGAAAGCATTTGGGGCCAATCATTCGAAGATGAATTCACGATGGATTTATTTAATTTCCGTGGAGCTTTGTCTATGGCAAATGCCGGCCCTGGTACAAATGGAAGTCAATTCTTTATTGTTCAAAAAGGTGCTGTTGAAGCGAATCTAAAAGGACAAATGGAACAAGCGGGATATCCTCAGGAAGCAGTAGAAAAATACATGGAAGTAGGCGGAACTCCTTGGCTTGACCACAGACATACAGTGTTTGGACAAGTAACTGAAGGAATGGATGTTGTAGATGACATCGCCACTACTAAAGTAGGTCCTAACGATAAACCAGTTTATGATGTTGTGATTGAAAAAATCAACATCCTAAAATAATCTATATAATGTAAGAAGGCTGTCGATATGATTCGGCAGCTTTTTTCTTGTTTATAGATGAGGATAATCAAATATCACCTATACTCACTTTAGTCGTGTTATAATATGGTTAAAATTCAAATGTTTTCAAATCAGGAAAGGATGTCTCAAAACATGTCTCAGCCATTAGCGTTTATTATAGGATTATTCTTGTATTTTCCTGAAGATAAAAGAGAATACATTCCAGCCGGATTAACGATGGCCATTTTTACATTGTTTGCAGTGTTAACGATGCGGTTTATCATTGTTTATAATCGTAAGCAGGAACAGAAGGCAAAAGAATTGGAAGAAAAATTAAAAGAGCAAAATATCCAATGATGGCTGCACATGCAAATTGTGCAGTTTTTTTATGCCCAATATCTCAGTGGATTCGTATTAAAACGAAAAAAGCATTTGCCAAACTGATTGGCAAATGCCTGTAACATAATTAGTGTAGATCTTGGAATGCTTCGTGCAACCTGCGCAAGCCCTCAATGAGAGTTTCTTTAGAGCATCCTATATTCATTCGAACAAATCCTTCGCCATCTGGCCCATATTTCGTACCGGGTTCAAGAGCTAATTTCCCTCTATGGATGAGCCTTTCTGTAATTTCGATGTCTGATATTCCTAAATCCCGTAAATCGATCCAAACAAGGAAAGATGCTTGAGGAATCATGATGTTTATTTTCGGTAAATGCTTAGAAACATAATCAGTCAGGATTTCAATATTCTCTTCAATTTTGGATACTGTCTCACTCAACCACTCAGCACCATGTGTATAGGCTGCTTCCATGGCAGTATAGGCAAGTACATTAATGCCGCCAATACCTTGTTTGAGGAATTGCTGTTCCATTTTTAAGAGGTATTCTTTATTTTCGCTTAGAATCAGGGAGCCATGCAATCCAGCGATATTAAAGGTTTTACTAGGAGCCATCAGTGTAATAACATCTTTGCTGATGATTCCGGCAGGTGTGTGAATATTGTCATGAAGAATCAGGTCAGCGTGAATTTCATCGGAAATGACAGGTACTTGATAGTGCTGACATAGGCCGATCATTCTCTCCAGGTCTTCCTTTGCCCAAACTGTTCCACCAGGATTGTGCGGGCTGCATAAGATGAATAATTTCACTCCATCACGAAGCTTGTTTTCAAAGTCCTCATAATCGATTTCAAATTGATTTTGGTTGATTTTCATTCTATTGGTAACAAGTGTTCTTCCGTTACTTTTAACGACATTATGAAATGGACCGTAAACAGGTGTTTGAATCATCACTTGATCTCCTGCTTCAGTAAATGCAAGAACAGCTGCTGCTAAGGACGGAACTACACCTGGACTAAAAGAAATATTTGCTTTTTCAAGAGGCCATTTATGCTTTTCCTTCATCCAATTTATAATAGCCTGGTATACAGAATCGGAGGCAAATGTATAGCCGAAGATTGGGTGCTGAATGCGGGTAATTAAAGCTTCCTGTACCTGAACAGGCGAAGCCCAGTCCATGTCTGCCACCCACATTGGCCATAAGTCACTGCCTGCGAATAATGAATCAACGTTATCCCATTTATACGAAGCTGTTCCTTTACGATCTAAAATGGTCTCTGTATTTGTTGTACTGTTCATTTTCTCACCCCGCCTTTATATGATTCCTTTATTTTATCATATATTTACAGACTGCCAGTTTTCGAAGATTTATTAATTGGCTTGTTTCCTCAAATTAATAGGGTATGTGAGGAGAAAATAATTGATTACATATTCATATGTATAGAATAAGTGTTATAATGGAAAAAGTTTAATTTAAATTTTCAGATATCTTTATATCTATTGATACTTTTAAATGGAGGTGAGGGTATGAACCTTACAGCTAAGGAAATTGAGATTTTGAATATTCTCGAAGAAAACGCCAGAATCCCTCTGGATGATATAGTAAAAATGACAGCAATGTCCAAAGAGGAAGTTGAACTAGCCTTAAAAAAACTGAAAGAATCTAATATTATTGTCGGCTATGCCGCTTTGGTCGATTGGTCTAAGGTTAAAGATCATGAGGGAGTTACTGCCATGATTGATGTGAAAGTAACCCCTAAAAGAGGCGTAGGCTTTGATGAGACAGCAAAACGAATTTATCGTTATGAAGAGGTCACATCCGTTTATTTAATGTCAGGTGCATATGACTTATCTGTGGTCATTGAGGGCAAGTCGATGAATGAGGTAGCACGATTTGTTTCGGACAAATTATCGACTCTTGATTCAGTTATTTCTACAACGACTCATTTTATTCTTAAAAAGTATAAACATGATGGGACTGTATTTGCACCTCTTGATGAGGATAAAAGGATTGTGATAACTCCATGATTAAAACGAGTTATCTTTCTGATACGGCTCGAGAAATGAAGCCATCCGGAATACGTAAATTTTTCGATTTGGCAGCAGGCATGGAAGGTATCGTTTCGCTTGGTGTAGGTGAGCCGGATTTTGTTACTCCATGGCGATACAGGGAAGCTGCTATCCTTTCGATGGAAGAAGGGTATACATCTTATACAGCCAATGCAGGATTACTTGATTTACGTGAGGAAATCGCAGCCTATATGAGCAGGCGTTTCCAGGTAACATACTCCCCTGAGGATCAAATTATCGTAACTGTCGGTGCAAGTCAGGCAATCGATATCGCCTTGCGAGCCATTCTCAACCCAGGAGAAGAAGTAATAGTCGTTGAACCATGCTTCGTATCCTATGCTCCATTAGTGGCATTGGCAGGAGGTAAGCCTGTTTCAGTTGGAACCATGAAAGAATCTGATTTTAAACTGCTACCCGAACAGTTAGAAGCAGCTATAACACCGAAAACAAAGGCTATTATGATTTGTTCACCCAATAATCCAACAGGAACCCAATTGTCTAAGGATGATTTGAAAGCATTAGCTGAAATTGCTATTAAACATGATGTTCTTGTGATTTCCGATGAAATCTATGCGGAACTCGTTTATGATGAAGCGTATACTAGCTTTGCGGCCATTGAAGGAATGTATGAACGGACGATATTAATATCAGGATTCTCAAAAGGATTTGCTATGACAGGCTGGAGGCTTGGTTTTGTTTGTGCAAACAAGGAAATCTCTGAAGCAATGCTGAAAATCCATCAGTACGCTATTATGTGCGCTCCTACATCTGCCCAATATGCTGCGTTGGAGGCTCTGCGATATGGAGCGAGATATGTGGAAGAAATGCGTATGAGCTATAATCATCGCAGAAATTATATTGTTAGTTCATTTAATGAGATTGGTTTGAAGTGCCACACGCCGGGCGGAGCATTTTATGCCTTTCCATCCATTGAATCTACTGGTATGAGCTCCGAGGAATTTGCAGAAAAATTATTGATCGAGGAAAAGGTGGCAGTCGTGCCAGGCAGTGTATTTGGTATAGGAGGAGAAGGGCATATCCGTTGCTCTTACGCTACATCTATCGATCAATTACGGGAAGCCTTAACCAGAATTGAACGGTTTTTAAACAACCATTCATAATTTCCTTGTGGACTTATACAAAGAGTTTTCTGAGTATAGGGAAAAGATTTTTAAATATAGAAAATGAGGGCAACTATAAGTCGTTAAATGGACTTATGGTTGCCCTTTGTTTTGTGATAGGGATGTGTGTCCAATTTGATTCAAAAGGCTTGGTCGGGCGTAGGTGAAGTGTGGGTCGGTCAAAGGTGCCTCATAGGTGTAGCAAAGCAGCTATCCTCCATACTTCACCCACCTTTCAACCACCTATACCCGGGTAAAGGTCGGTCGTAGGTGGCTCGTAGGTGTAGCAAAGCAGCTATCCTCCATACTTCACCCACCTTTCAGGTACCTACACCCGGGTATAGGTCGGTCAAAGGTGGCTCGTAGGTGTAGCAAAGCAGCTATCCACCATACATCACCCACCTTTCAGGCACCTACACCCGGGTATAGGTCGGTCAAAGGTGCCTCGTAGGTGTAGCAAAGCAGCTATCCACCATACATCACCCACCTTTCAGGCACCTATACCCGGGTAAAGGTCGGTCAAAGGTGCCTCGTAGGTGTAGCAAAGCAGCTATCCTTCATACTTCACCTACCTTTCAGGCACCTATACCCGGGTAAAGGTCGGTCATAGGTGTCCCATAGGTGTTGAGTAGCTCAGCTTTTCTATAGCAGACTATCAACAATCAGGCTATTCAATGGAATATCTGCATTTTGTTTGCTGACTTGGGGGTTTAAATAAAACGTATTTTAATAGAAATAGAGCCAAGTTGGATGGGAATCCAGGCGAATCCTATAATAATCCAGCCGATTTTTACATTAATCCAGCCAAACTCTTGAATAATTCAGCTGACCCAGACAAAATTCCAGCCAGGCACGATTATTAAATTGGTTGGCATCCCTTTTATAAGTATCTAAAACAGAATTTTGGTCAAAAAGAATAGGACGCCACACAGTGTGGCGTCCTATTCTTTGGTTTAAGTCTTAAGGCCCTTCAGCCTTTTAAATTCCCCATTATCCTCAAAAATTCGGCTTCTGTTATGTCTTGGGTTTTCTTTAGTATTAGTTTTGCTCGTTTTTGTCCCATTGTATTGATGAGGGTATGGAGTTCGGGATCTAGTTGGCATGGTCCTGTTGGATTGGCGTGCTCCATTAGTTCAGAGGCAGGGCAATCCAATGCAGTTGAAATAGTCAGAAGAACCTGGAGGCTTGGTATCAATTCATTTTCCTCGTATTGCTTAAGTTTGTGAGTGCCAATTCTGGAGCGTAATGCTAGCTCTTCCACACTCATTCCTTTGTCAATTCTGTACTTACGAATATTTTCTCCAATTGTAGCCATTATCAATCCCTCCCGATATTAATAGTTCTCCTTATATTCTACCACCTTACTAAATAATTCCAATAGAGTTCAGGAAGACTAATAAAATTGCGGCTGGGCATACGTAACGGACTAAGATATACCAACCGTTAAACATCCAGTATTTCAATTTCGAGCCATTTTGTAACTCTGTTCTGACTGCATTTTTATCCATAACGTAACCTATAAATATAGAAATAAACAGCGAACCGAGCGGCAGGGCAAGATTTGAAACAATAAAATCTGCCAGATCAAAGAAAGTTTTACCTGCAATATGAACATCGCTTAAGATTCCATAGGATAAAGCACTCGGAATCCCAACAATGAAGGTGATGATTCCAGCCAGCCATGCGGAAGATTTTCGTTTCTCGGGATTTTCTTTTGAAATGACTGCTACAACAATTTCCAAAATGGAAAAGGCGGAGGTAAGAGTCGCAAATAACAATAAGACCATAAAGATGATCATAAAAAATCCTCCGAATGCGATCTCATTAAATACAGCTGGCAGTATGACAAAAACTAGCCCTGGACCTGATGCAGGATCATATCCCAACGCAAATACGGCAGGGAAAATAACAAGTCCTGCTAATAAGGAGATTAAAATATTTAATCCCACAACAGAAAAGCCGGATTTCATCAAATTCTCGTTTTTCGGCAAATAGGAAGCGTAGGTTACCATTACAGATGTTCCCACACTAAGAGCGAAAAAGGCTTGTCCAAGTGCCAGCAATACGGATTCACCAGTGATTTTATTGAAGTCTGGCTGCAAGAAGAATCTAACACCTTCCATAGCTCCATCCAGGGTTAACGACCGAACGGCCAATATAATAAACAAAATGAATAATGCCGGCATCATATACTTGCTTGCCCGTTCAATCCCTTTTTTGATTCCTCCCTGAACCACCCATATTGTCAATAATATGAACAGAATCTGAGAAATGATTGATTCATATGGATTTTCAATAATGTTATTAAATAATGATTCATAATTAGCTACCCCTGTTATCTGCCCAAGTAGACTTCTGCCTAGATAGGATAAAATCCAGCCGCCTACCACACTGTAAAAGGATAGCAACAGAACGGAAGCAATTACACCCATCCACCCCAATAAAAACCATTTAGAATTAGGGGCTATAACTTTATAGGCACTGACTGCATCTTTTTGTGCATTTCGTCCAATGACAAATTCGGCAATTAAAATAGGAGCACCGATAAAAAGTGTGAACGCAATAAATAAAAGGAAGAAGGCTGCACCGCCATTTGTTCCAGCCATGTAGGGGAATTTCCAAATGGCACCCAGTCCAATTGCTGAACCGGCAGCAGCTAAAATAAATCCAATCTTTGATGACCATTGTTCATGTTTTTGCATGTATGCACCTCATAGCTTGTAATCTTATTAATCGTATAATAGTAGCATTATACAGGAATAATTGCCAGAATATTAAATCTGATTGAGCAGGTAAGTTATTCCTGTCGGGAAAGGTGTTTATTATTAGGCGATAGGGTAAATAAAAATAGAAGAGTGTATAGGTCATTTTTGATAATGTTTCAACATTATGCTATAATTTTATATTGCGTATATAAACGAAAAATTTAAACATTTATAGGAGTGTTATTATGACTACAAAATATGAAGTAGGTCAAATTTTTACCGGTAAAGTAACTGGCATTCAGCCTTATGGAGCATTCGTTGCCTTAGACGAAAATACACAAGGACTCGTTCATATTTCTGAAATTACGTACGGGTTTGTGAAAGATATTAATGATCAGTTAAAATTAGGCGATGAAGTTAAAGTTAAAGTTCTTTCCGTTAATGAAGAAGCTGGAAAAATCGCTTTATCTATCCGTGCTACAGAAGAGCCGCCAGCAGTTAAACAGGAAGCTCGTAAGCCTAAGAAAAAATCTCAACAAAGTTCAGTTAAAATTCCGCCTGCTGAAACACCACAAGGATTCAATACACTTAAAGATAAATTGGAAGAGTGGATTGAACAATCCAAACGCGAAGATCTTATTAAAAAATAATTGAATAGAAATGCAGAAACTGCCCTCATCACTTGTTTCGACTGTGATGAGGGCAGTTTTTCTGTTGTAAACAGTTATTAATTCCAATTGTTCGTGAATTATCGGATAATATAGACAAGACTCAATTATCGTTTAAATGGGTTTTTAGTCGAATGGAATTATACCTTATACGAATGAAAAACTTAGATAGGGGGCCGATTCATGTGACAAAGACAACTGTTTCCAACGAAGTGATTGAACAAACAGAACAATATGGTGCCAGGAACTATCACCCATTGCCGATTGTTATAGCAGAAGCTGAGGGTGTTTGGGTGAAGGATCCAGAGGGAAACCGATATATGGACATGCTGAGTGCTTATTCGGCTGTAAACCAGGGACATCGTCACCCAAGAATTATTCGAGCTTTAAAGGAGCAAGCAGATCGTGTGACTCTGACTTCAAGAGCTTTTCATAATGATCAGCTTGGTCCATGGTATGAAAAAATATGCAAGCTTGCAAACAAAGATAAAGCACTTCCTATGAATACTGGTGCTGAGGCGGTAGAAACAGCTTTTAAAGCTGCGAGAAGATGGGCCTATGACGTAAAAGGAGTAGAGAAGGACAAGGCAGAATTTATTGCCTGCACTGGGAACTTTCATGGCAGAACGATGCTTGCTGTTTCTCTTTCTTCTGATGAGGAATATAAACGAGGTTTTGGTCCTATGCTGCCAGGCATTAAGCTTATCCCCTTTGGCGATATAGAAGCTTTAAAGGAAGCGATTACGCCCAATACAGCAGGCTTTTTGATTGAGCCAATCCAAGGTGAAGCAGGAATTAATATACCTTCTGAAGGGTTCCTTAAGGAAGCGTATGAAGTATGTAAGGATAATGATGTGTTATTTATCGCAGATGAGATTCAGGTAGGGCTTTGCAGAACGGGCAGAATGTTTGCCTGTGATTGGGAGGATGTTGTTCCTGATATTTATATTTTAGGGAAGGCCCTTGGTGGCGGAGTATTCCCAATTTCCTGCATTCTGGCCAATCATGATATTCTTGATGTTTTTAATCCGGGATCCCATGGATCTACTTTTGGTGGTAATCCATTGGCCTGCGCAGTATCTATGGAAGCTATTGATGTGTTAGTTGAAGAGAATTTGGCTGAAAAATCCGAACAGCTGGGAGCCTATCTGAGTGAAGAATTAAGGAAGATTGAAAATCCAATTATAAAGGAAATCAGAGGTCGCGGTTTATTTATTGGTATGGAATTAACGGAAGCAGCACGCCCATATTGTGAACGGTTAAAGAATGAGGGCTTATTATGTAAGGAAACTCATGATAATGTCATCCGTTTTGCCCCACCACTTATCATTACCAAAGAAGAACTTGATTGGGCGATTTCAAAAATTAAGAAGGTATTGTCTGTATAAATGAATAGGCCCATCCAAATAAAGGGATGGGCCTATTCTAGATATTATGATTTTGATGGATTTGGTTGTTCCTGGCTGCTTGTTTGTTCGCTTGGCTTGAATAATAATCCAAGATTGACAAGGCCTGCAATTCCAACAAGTGCATAAATAACACGTGCGAAACCACCAGCTTGGCTTCCGCCCCCAAAAACAGTAGCTACCAAATCGAATTGGAAAAATCCGATCAGTCCCCAGTTAATGGCGCCTATAATTGTTAAGACAAGTGCGGTACGTTGTATACCACTCATTTGATTTCCTCCTTCAAAAAGCATGGTTCAGTTATAGAGTGGTTAAAAAAAGAAAATATTATACATGATTTTAGGTTTTATTAATGAAATTAAAGGAATTAAAGATAAAGAAAACGGAATAATAAGGAGGAAATAGAATTATGCAAAATTTTACATATAAAAATCCGACAAATTTAGTATTTGGTAAGGATACAGTTAAAGAACTGAAAAATTTAATACCAGCCGATTCAAAAAATATTTTATTAATTTATGGTGGGGGAAGCATAAAGAGGAATGGCTTATATGACCGTGTCGTTGATGAGCTGAAGCACAGAGAACTAACCTATCATGAATTATCCGGGGTTGAACCAAATCCGCGTATCTCTACTGTTCGCAAAGGGATTGATATATGCAGAGAAAATGAGGTTGATTTCCTATTGGCTATTGGCGGAGGGAGTGTTATTGATTGTACGAAGGCAATAGCGGCAGGTGTTGTGTATGGGGGAGATCCATGGGATTTAGTCACGAAGAAGGCTAAGGTAAAGGGCGCTATGCCGTTTGGTACAGTTTTAACACTGGCAGCCACAGGCTCTGAGATGAACTCTGGCAGTGTGATTACAAATTGGGAGACACAGGAGAAGCACGGGTGGGGTTCACCCTATACATACCCTCAGTTTTCTATCCTGGATCCGGTTAATACGTTCACAGTTCCTCGCGATCAGACGATTTATGGAATGGTTGATATGATGTCACATGTACTGGAAACGTATTTTAACCACACAGAAAATACTCCTTTACAGGATAGAATGTGTGAATCAGTATTAAAAACAGTTAAAGAAACGGCTCCGAAATTACTGAACGATATGGAAAATTATCAGTATCGGGAAACAATTCTTTACTGTGGAACGGTGGCTTTAAATGGTACATTGAGTGTGGGTATCCGTGGCGATTGGGCAACGCATAATATCGAACATGCTGTGTCAGCTGTCTATGATATTCCTCATGCAGGAGGTCTGGCAATCCTATTTCCAAACTGGATGAAGCACTGTATGCACGAAAATCTTGATAAGTTAGTCAGATTGGGAACTGAGGTATTTGACGTTGATCCAGCTGGTAAATCAAAAGAGGAAATTGCTAATGATTGTATCCGTAATATAAGAGATTTCTGGACAGGAATCGGTGCTCCATCCCGATTGGCTGATTATGATATAGACGATTCCAAAATAGAGTTAATAGCAGACAAAGCAATGGTGAATGGTGAGTTCGGAAACTTTAAAAAGCTTAATAAAGAGGATGTACTATCTATTCTCAAAGCATCTTTATAGTTTGAAAAAAAGGTCTTCCTGTAAGACCTTTTTCTCAATGTTACGAAATGTAAGCGTTTGAAATTTTTGAAGCTATTAGTCGCAACTTGATTATCATTTTCGGATTCTGTAAAGTGAGAATGAGGAAACTGAATGGAGGACAAAAAATGACTCATATTAAATTTGATTATTCAAAAGCGTTGGAATTTTTCCAAGAGCATGAAGTGTCTTATATGAAGGATACTGTAAAGCAACTGCATCATACGATTCATGAAAAAACAGGGGCTGGTAGTGATTATCTTGGATGGTTATCCTTGCCTTCTGATTATGATAAAGAAGAGTTTGCACGTATAAAGAAAGCAGCAGAAAAGATTAAAAACGATTCTGATATCTTATTAGTTATTGGGATTGGCGGATCTTATCTTGGAGCTAGAGCGGCAATTGAAATGCTTCAACACAGCTTCTTTAATATTCTGCCTAGTGAAAAGCGTAAAGCTCCGCAAATCATTTTTGCAGGTAACAATATCAGTTCTACATATATGCGCGATTTAATGGATCTTCTTGAAGGAAAAGATTTCTCGATTAATGTTATATCTAAATCCGGTACAACTACTGAACCAGCGATTGCCTTCCGTATTTTCCGTAAGCTATTGGAAGAAAAATATGGCGCAGAAGCAGCAAAGGGCCGCATTTATGCAACTACAGATAAAGCTAGAGGAGCTTTAAAAACAGTTGCTGATGAAGAAGGCTTTGAAACATTTGTCATTCCTGATGATGTAGGCGGACGTTATTCTGTTCTTACAGCTGTTGGATTACTGCCGATTGCTGCAAGCGGAGCGGATATCGATGCTATCATGAAAGGTGCAGCCGCAGCTGAGCAAGATTATTCGGAATCTGAATTAGAGAACAATGAGGCATATCAATATGCAGTTGTTCGTAATCTTCTTTATCGTAAAGGGAAGACCATTGAGATGTTGATTAACTATGAGCCATCCTTACAGTATTTCTCCGAGTGGTGGAAACAGCTCTTTGGTGAAAGTGAAGGAAAAGATCAAAAAGGAGTTTACCCATCTTCTGCGAACTTCTCAACTGATCTTCACTCATTAGGACAATACGTACAGGAAGGTCGCAGAGATCTGTTTGAAACAGTTATAAAAGTAGAAAAACCACGCCATGAATTAGTTCTTGAAGAGGCAGCAAATGATTTGGATAACCTCAATTATTTAGCTGGACAAACAGTAGATTTCGTGAATAATAAGGCATTTGAGGGTACATTACTAGCTCATACAGATGGCGGAGTTCCGAACTTGGTTGTGAGCATTCCGGCACTTGATGAATATACATTTGGTTATATGGTCTACTTCTTCGAAAAAGCATGCGCAATGAGTTGCTATTTAATGGGGGTAAATCCATTTGATCAACCAGGTGTCGAAGCATATAAAGTTAATATGTTCGCTTTACTTGGCAAAGCTGGCTTTGAAGAAAAGAAAGCTGAGCTTGAAAAACGATTAAATTCTTAATATTATGTTCGTGCAAAAAATACCCGGTAAATGAACCGGGTATTTTTTATATGTACCATAGTTGAGAATATTAGGTGTTGAAGGCTGCCAATACCAGACATACCTTTCCTTCTATCAGTGGATATTAATAAAGGATCTAGAGGAAGGAAGGGATAACATGATTGAAATACCATCACGTCTTACAAATGCTATAACAAATTATGTGTATGCCCATCATCAGCTTGGAAGCCATGGGTTTATCGTTGGCGGAAACTGGGATTATAAGCATGGTTATTTTGATTATCTAATGGATAGCGGTAATAAATCAAACTATATTAGGATTCCCTTTACTACAATTAAAGGATCCATAGAAGATAAAAACGGAGTAATCCGCTTTGGAACTCCTTATTTATTATCTTATGAAGCTAAAACAGGTGTCCAATTTTATATGAATCATTATCCATATTCCGATGAATGTGACTCAAATCCATCAGATAACATGTATGGTGGTGATTCGGGTTTGGAAAGATATTTAGATTTAGGCAGAGCATTAGTAAATGAAGCGGAAATTGCCGTGTTGGGATATGAGTAAACTAAATAAATTTATCTTTTAGAACGGCTCTTGTTCTACTGTTTTTATAATGGATTGGCTAATAATCGTGTTAGTCGCAATAATACGATCTGCACCAGCCCGTTTGGCGTTTTTCATTTGAAAGGGAGCCATTATTTCACAGATACAAGTGGCTTCTGGATAAAGGCCTTTAATACACAGTAAAGAAGCGATGACATGCAAATCAGAAGCACGTTCAGTTTTCGAGCGATCTGCTGTTAAAATGATGAATTCACTTTCGGTTACATTTGCATGAATCCATGTCTGTTCATTTGTACTGTCATTTTTCAAAAAAAAGATATGAGTGTCTGGCATAGGATGAGATTCTAATGTCTCGTCTATGATGACTATATTTCTTCGTGGATTCTCCTTATGCCATGTATCGATTAGCATTTTAGTACATTCATTCCAACCAACTATAATAAGATGCTTACGCTTTGTATAGATGGCAGAACCAAGCTGCAGGGCTGTCTGCCGTTTAATCACATAGGATGACATAGATGCGTAGTAGTAAGAAACAAATGCTGCACCAATTAAGATTAATGTACTGGCAGTTAATCTCCCTATAAGAGTTTTGGGTACAATTTCTCCATACCCCACAGTTGTAATTGATTCAATGGTAAACCATATTCCCTCCCCAATATTGGAAAATGTTTCAGGCTCAATCAGATGCATAAGGATTCCATAGACCAGAATAATGCCAACGATAATAATAATCAGACGAGCAACTAAATGAAGTTTATTGAAAATATATTGAGCAGTATTCATACATCTTCCTCGCTCTTATAAAAATCTATTTCAATCTAAAATTCCATTGTCCACAACTTTTATTTTAACAGTTGGGTTAATCTCGACTTTTTTTAAATCTAACATTCCATTCTTCTTATACTCATCAAACAATTTTGGATCCTTAACCATCAGCTTACGGCCAAGCGCGAGTGCATCGCAATTGCTTTTCACTAACGTATCAGTTACTTTTTTAGCTTGTTTCGTCAAGTCCTTGGATATATGCTCTTCAAGGGTTTTAATTTCGTCATCTTCGAGCAATCCCTTTGTATATTCAGCTACAGAAACCCTTAAGTTTAAGGAAACCGAATAGACCGGTTTAGAGTCCTTAATTTTTAATTTTATTTTATGTGTGTTTTTTCGAATAAAAAAGCTAACCTTTTCATCAATTTCATTTTTTTTCTCCGGATTATTTATTGTAAATTGAGTATAGGTTCCTTCTTTGCCAACCATTAATAAGTATAAAGAAGAGTCCTCCCCAATTAAATTTTTTCCGGTATACCTTAATTTATCGAATAAAGCTACTCCCTTTACTTTTACCAGGCCACCCTTAAGTTTTTCTACATAGGGAACGACAAAATCCTGACCTGGATCAAACATGGCAGGCATAATCGTAGCTAATGATTGCTCTGGAATAATGGAATGGTCTTCTGCACTGTCGAGTAACTCTTGTAAGGCTCTACTAATTAAAGTGCCCTTAATATACTCGTCTTTTAAAATGTCTCGTGATTTTCCTTTTGTAATCAAGACTTTTGCGTTTACATTACTTTTTGCATCACGATATAACACATCCAGCAGGGGATAGATATCTGTTTTCGCCAATTCCTCGCCTATTAAAACATTACTTAATTTATTTATTGAGAATTCGCCGGGCGTAATTTGATTCATTTTTTCCCTTAAAATTAATGGAGATGCTCCCTTTACATTATAACTTGTATTATAGGGTTCTATTTGTCCCCCGCCTGCAGGCTTTAATGCACGGATAATTGTAATTAATTCCAGTGATTCCGGGCCTTTAGCTTTGTCAAAACCTAAACTGAATGCCAGGGAAGTTTTAGATAAAAAATTTTGGTCCCAGCATCCTGTGGTAGCAATCAATATGGATAATATTAAACCTATCTTTAATAGTTTCACGGATCAATCACCTGCCTGATCTTGATGACTTTCATTTATTTTTCGAATCATAGCAATAGCCAGTAGAAGAATGGGAAAACCTATCATGAACAAATAAGTGAAGGGTAGCAAATAATTATTAAGACGAATCATGTTATCCTGCGCTTCCGGAAAAAGAACACATAGAAATGAGATTATCAAAGTAATAACCAATACAATCATTTTTTTGTTCTTGAATCGAGTATTTTCTGATATTCCTATTCCTGCCATAAAAATATATAGGACATAGGAAACGAGCATTGGAGCAATCCAGGCGCACATTATAATCAAATCCATCCGTTCAAAAATGCTAAGTACGGTCAATATTTTTAGTAAATAGAGAACTGGAATTGGAACTAGACCTAATGCATATGTACCGAAATGGGCAAGACAGACTACTAATAAAAAAAGATAAATCAATGAAATAGTCAGGATTGAAAAAGTAATTACTCTTTTTTTTGTTTTTAACTTGTCTTGAAGAAGTGGTAATAATACAAGTAATGAACTTAGGCCTGCATAACCAATCCCCATATGATATGAACCATTCAAAATTTTAGTAACTGGAACATCCCCAACTGGCAGTAGAAATAAAAGATGCATTTTAGGAATGGCAAAAGAAATAGAGAACAGGAGAAAGCCTGTTAACGCCAGTAATGTTATGCCGCTGAACCGCGCGAGTGTAGTTATCGTCCCTTTGGCTATATAGAGTCCCATTAAAATAAAGATTAGGTAAACAACAAATAGCGGTGTGACAGGCAGTGTCCATTCCTTTGATAAATACGTAAAATATAAAACCGTATAGGTAGCAAGGCCAATGAAATAGATGATATACAGCCAATTCATTATTTTTCCGATCCATTTGCTTGTTAAGATCTCTGTCATTTGGAATAAATTCTTATCAGGTAATCGTTTATGCAATGAAAAGATGACCCAGCCAATTAGTTGAAAGAAGATTAAAGTGAAGATGGCAGATATCCAGGCATTATGTTTACTATGCTCATTAACGAGATAAGGAATGGCAAAAATCATGACAGAGCTAACGGATTGTACGGTTAAAAAGTATAACTGGTGAGCAGATAATAACTTTTTATTAGAAGCCATCATAGTCCATTTAACTCTCCTTCTTAAATGGTATTTTGAATAGCATTTTCGACAAGCTTTTAAAATTAAACGGTGCGACCGGTGCTAAATAAGGTTTTCCCATAGATTCTAATTCACATAAATGATAGATAATTAAAGTGAATCCAATAGCTATTCCAACTAAGCCAAAAATATAAGTTATGATGATGAGTGGGATGTTTAGAATACGTATCATTTGTGCGACTTCCTGATTTGGAATAGTAAATGCCGAAATGGCTGTAATCGCAATCACGATTAACATCGTATTAGAAACCAGGTTAGCCTGAACAATTGCCGTACCTATGACCAAAGCACCTACCACACCAATCGTTGGTGAAACGGAACTGGGTAAACGGATGGCGGATTCCTTAAGAAGCTCCAAGATGACCACCATAATAAGAGCCTCAATTAAAGGAGAGTAGGGAATATTCTCCAATGACCCTTTAACATTAGCGACAAGGTTTAATGGAATAATCTCAAAATCAAATGATACAAGCGCGATATAAAAGGATGGCAAGGTAATAGCTAGAAATAAAGCAAACAGGCGTAAAAGTCTTTCGAATGAACTTATATAAAACCGACTTTCAATATCATCAGCTGCATGGAAAAAAGAAAAGAATGTAACTGGCATCAGGAAGACAGTGGAGCTTCCTTCAGTCATTAAGCCAATGGTACCCATTGATAAGTGATTTGCAACCCGATTGGGTTTTTCTGTATTTAAGATTTGAGGAAACGGTGAGTAAACATAATCTTCTATATAATTTTGAATAACTTCCGTATTGATGGCCTTATCAATGTGGATAGAATCTAATTTTTTTTCTATTTTTTCTAGAACCGCCGGGTCTGCTTTTCCTTTTATATAAACAAGAGCGGCTGTAGCCTTTGGATTTGAACCCAGTGTTTTTGTTTTAACCACCAAGTTCTCGGTTTTGACCCTTTTTCTTATCAGATTTAAATTATCTTCAATTTTCTCTACAAACCCTTCATGAGAACCACGTATACTTTGTTCCGATGCAGGTTCCTCAATAGAGCGTGTCTTAAAATTTGCTGCTTCAACTAAATAGCAGGTTGTATCGCCATCTTTAAACAGAGCAATATTTCCCTCCAACATATTACTGATAATATCGTTAAAAGAAGTATAGGCAGACACATGTGCCACCGGTAGGTTAGCAGGGATGAGTGAAGAGTTAACCACTAATGGTTCTATCAAAAAGTGATCGATAATATCCTTTTTAACGATTGTCCTGATGAATGCCAAGCCATATTTTTGATCACCATTTGAGAAATAACGAGTATCAAAATCTTGTGTACTAGAGAAGGCTGTTTTCAGTTTTTCAATATTATCTTCTACATGACAGGTTGTTTGTAAGCTCCGTATATCTGGAGCAGATGCCTCGTTTGATTGTTCTTGTTCGTTAGTTTGACTTTCCGTTCTCTTTTTAAAGAAATTCATATCTATCACCTAAACCTTAATTGATAAACGTTAGTATTAGTTAACTAAGGAATATTATTCAATTGATTACAGGTCTGCTGGATTATAAATCGTTGCAATACTTGATCGCAAATTGGTCGTCCAAAAGTTACAGTAGGTAAATCAGGCCTTTGATTCATGGGTTAATCTGAAGTTAAATCTTTATGTTTTAGTTAGAGAGCGAGAGTATAAAAAAACCTCCGTTTGCATTGATGTAAACGGAGGTTTATCTGGTATAAAATTTATTTTGTATTTGGATATTCAATTTCCTTTCTCCATTTTTTACGGTCCCTTTTATCTATTATCCATAAAAAAATAAATCTAAGTCCTAAGATAATGGAGATAAATACACCGGTTAGTGTTACAAATAATGCTAAGTATTCGAGCCGATTATAACTCGATAATAAACTGGACCAATTAATATTCCCTTTAAGCTGTTCTGATACTAGATTCATTCCGAATATTCCTGTTATGACAGAATAGAGAGTTAAAATTTGTAAAAGCATATTGCCTTGCTTGGATGTGAAATTTTCTTGATATTGATTTAAACTTTGCAGCGTTGCACGAGTATCCTCAAATAAATCGTCTACCTTAAACCTTTCTCTTAGCCGGATAAAAATATCACGGCCCTTCGAGTTGGTTGCCAGTTCGAAGAAATAATAATTGGATGAGAAGGCATTGATGGCATGAATTAATTTTTCTACTTGTTTTGTATCCTGTGAAATTCTTACACGTGAATATTCGTTTGCCACCTTAAGCAAGGTGATTTTATGAAATAAAGTGAGCATTAATCCGTAATAGTATTCGCCATAAAAAGTACTGGCAATATTATTAAATGCTTCATTTGTACGATTGGTTATACAAGCAATTCCCTGCTCATCGGGTATGTAATAAGTAAACGGTGCCCAACGGGTATAAACGATCGACTCCATATATCGATCAATAAATTGTTGATTATTGCAACTGATATATGGCTTTTTATTTTGAGAATATCCATCCAGATTACCTAATCGGTAAACATCGTAATCCTCAATTTTTTCATCAGGTACCAATCCAATCAAGGACTGGACGTATAAATGATTATTTTCAAAAAATGGGAAGGATTCAAAGTACGCATTATCTTCAGTGCTATCATCCATATATTTTTTTATCTCAGGCATGAGACAATCTAGTAAAAACCGCTCAACATGGTCGAACTCCTGATCTTCATAGATTATTTTGGAAGTCGGCTGATTTTGTTCCATGATTCTAAATTCTGAAGCAAAATGAATGACTTCAGAAAGATTCAAAGATTGATCCTGTTCATCCAAATGAACACGGACGGTTAAAAAACCTAATTGATATGGACACACGGTTATATCAATGGATTCAACTACAAATCTTGTGTTGCAATACTTTGTTTGTAAGGTACCAGAAACCTGATACATTCTGGAATACCGTTGAAATCCTTTCCCATCCTCCTTTTTAGGAAACATAATTCGATTTGTAAAAGGAAGAAAAAAATTTTCCATGTTCTCGTGATTTATTTCAAACCTGCCATAGAAATCATCTTCTTTTTCAAGGTTATCCAGTCTAAACCATTTAAACTGATTTTTTTTCAACTTCTCGACCAAATCATCTTCCTTTCCGCGTATAAGAGAAAATGGGAATACAAATTGGAAGTTGGCACTAGAAACCTGTTTTTCAGTTATCGAGAGCTCTTTCATGAGAAAAATTCCTTTCTAAGTACTTAATAAGCTTATTGAAGGTTTTTACCCTTGAAAGCGTAAAGTTAATCTGGATAAATTTTACGAAAAAAACACACAGATTGGATAAACCTGTGTGTTTTATCTATTAATATTGGTAATATGGGTTTGTATATTGTGATGGGTCCATGTCAAATTCCTCATAGGAATACGGATCGCGTCCTTGAGATGAAAAGCCTCCATAACCTGATTGTCCTTGGCCCCATCCTTGACCCCACTGCTGTCCTTGGCCCCATTGCTGTCCCTGCCAGCCGTGGTGTGGGAATCCGTGACCTCCGCCATATCCGTGATGATGGCCATGATGGTAAGGCATGTAGTGTCCATATCCTCCGCCTGAATAATGAGGGTATCCCATACCACCGTGATATCCGTGATGATGATGTTGATGATGGCCCATACCACCACCATAATGACCATGTTGCCCATAGCCGCCACCGTGTTGTCCATGTCCATAACCACTGCCATAATAGCTTTGTTGTCTCATTTCATTTGGGAAGTTTACATTCTGTTGATCATATTCATTTGACATTCCATTCACTCCTTCTGAACCTGGTTCCCTATAGTATATGTGTCTATATAAAGAAGGAGCTTATTCGTCTAAAAGTTGGGCGATGTCTCAAATAGAATGTATTGTATCATGTCTTTTTGTAAGGGATGTCTCCTTAATTCACTTCCTTCTCTTTTTCCATTCCAAAGTAGGCTCTAAATACCTTTCTCCCAATATCCATATTCATCCGATGCCCATTGGATTGATACGCCCATGGTACGACAACACTTATGGCGATTTCCGGATTATCATGTGGTGCATATGAAGCAAATGTGATATTCCATGTTTCCGGTTGTTCGGTTCCTGGTGTCCATTTTGGTCCATCATAGAAGGCTTCTGCTGTCCCTGTCTTGCCAGCTGGTCTATATGGTTCTCCACCCATTTCTCTGGAGCCGGTTCCTCTTGAAGTTTGGGTAACAAGCCGTAACCCTTCTTTAACACGATTGATCCAATCTTCGTTCATACTCAATTGGTTTTGGAATTTAGGTTCAATTTCTTGGAATATTGGTCCAAGTTGGCCTTTTTCAAGTACTGGTTCACGAAGCTCCTTAACAACACGAGGCTGAACACGATATCCACCATTGGCGATGGTAGAGATATATTGGGCAAGCTGCAACGGAGTATATGTGTCATATTGCCCGATCGCCAAGTCCATCAGTTTACCGGCACCAAATTCTGTACCCTTGTAGCCAATTTGTTCTCCTGGTAAATCGATACCTGTTCGTCTACCCAATCCGAACTCATAGAAATGATTTCGCATAATATCAAATGCTTCAGGTTTAACAGATAATGGTCCATTCGGAACATAATTACCTTCACCAATTGCAATAGCTGTTTTAAACATATACACATTGGATGATCGCTGTAAGGCAGTTAAGTCGGAAACGTATCCCATATTTGTATAGGATTTTTTTATCGGAGTTTCTTTTATTATCATTGGTGCATCATAAAGAGTGGTTCCCGGACTAAGAACCCCTTCCTGATAACCGGTTAATACGGTGGCTGCTTTGACGGCTGACCCCATGGCATAGGCAGTTGTATAGGTTCCTTGGGCAAAGTCCTTCATTTCATACTTATTTTTTTCATCATCCCAAACATATTGTTTGCCTGCTAACGCTAATATTTCGCCTGTATTAGGATCCATAGCTACAACAAATGCTCGATCTAGATAAGGCGCATAATATGCTGCCTTTTTAGCTCTTAACTCTTCTTCAATAATGGTTTCCACTTTCTTTTGAAAATCTATGTCAAGTGTTAGGACTAGGTCCTTTCCCCGTTGACCGTCACTAAGTTCTTCTGTAGATAAAATATTTCCGCTTTTATCGAGTTTGTTTTTTGACTTGGCTTTTTGGCCATGCAAAATATCTTCATATTGAAGCTCAAGGTTTGAAACACCAACACGCTCGTTAAGGCTGTATCCACGGGAAGAATAATATTCGACTTTTTCCTTTGGAAGACCTTCATCAGATGAGGTTGTTCTGCCAAGGATAGATCTTAAAGTACTGTCAAACGGATATTCACGATTCCAATCGACTGAGGTATCGACTCCTGGTAATTCATCCAGATTCTCAGTGACCCGAGCCATTTCCTCATCGGTGACGTCCTTATTCTTAACAATTTGTGGAGTCAAATATGTTCCGCTGTTAAACTTACGGAATACAGCGAGAGTTTTTAACTCTGCCTTTGTGAATGAAGATAACTCCTCTTCAGTGATACGCTCGAGCTGAAGTTTATATAATTCTTTATCCTTCTTATCCGCAAGCTCTTTTTTTGTTACTTTTTTTCCTGCCGCCTTTGGATTCATAATAATCCAAAAGTCTTTGAGATCCCGTTCTTTTATATCTTCTAGGTCATCTTTACTTATAATGATTAATTCAGATAGTTTCTCGGCTGTCTCTACCATTTCTTTTGTTTTTGCTGTTTTACTGCGCGTATAGGTGATTGCATTGGTAGGTTGATTATCAACTATTAATTTATGATTTTTATCATAAATCAGGCCGCGTGGGACTGGTTTATTAACGGTAATATCCTCTGTTCTTTCGACTTCTTTTTTGAAGGATTCACCATGGGCAATCTGTAAAAATCCTAAACGTAATATTAAGGCTGTAAATAATAGGAAGACAACAAAAAGTAATATATTTGTACGAGTATTAACGGATGGCTTTTTTTTCTTTTTCTTTCGTTGAGGATTCTTCAATCTCATAACCTCCAAAAATTATAAAAACTGTCTTATTCTCATTTTAATGGATTAATATGGATATTGCTATTGATTTTGCTCTATTTCCTTATTCAATTCGCAAGGGAGAAACATATGATTGTTTTTAGTTAAAAAAGAATGGGAAACTAGTAAATAGTATATTTTTTACTTTAGGGAGGGGAATAGTGGGATGAAGAGTGTATGCTTTCCACAACAAATGTATATTAATGGAGAATGGAGAGACAGTGAAAATACAATAAGTGTATATAATCCAGCTACATGCAAGGTGATAGGAAGCGTTCCAAATGGATCGGAATCAGATGCAAAGGATGCGGTTGAGGCCGCTTATAAGAGTGGAGGGACATGGTCAAAATTAACTGCAGAGGAGCGGAGTACAAAACTCCGGGAATGGTCCAGGTTAATAGATGTACATATAGATGAATTAGCAGAAATTATGACGCTTGAGCAGGGTAAGCCATTTGAAGAGGCGAAAGGGGAATTACGCTACGCCAACAGTTTTATTACCTGGTTTGCCGAAGAGGGTAGACGTGTATATGGCGAGACAATCCCGGCATCTTCACCTAATAAACGGATATTCGTTCAAAAACAACCTGTCGGGGTGATAGCAGCGATTACGCCCTGGAATTTTCCGGCTGCTATGATTACGAGAAAAGTGGCACCGGCACTGGCAGCAGGATGTACGGTTGTTCTGAAGCCATCTGAAGAAACACCATTCACAGCCTTGAAATTAATTGAGTTGGCTGAAAAAGCTGATATCCCTGCCGGAGTCATTAACATTGTTACAGGTGATGCAAAGCGTATCGTGTCTGTTTGGCAGAAGGATTCAAGAGTCCGCAAAATTACATTCACCGGTTCGACTGAAGTAGGGAAGATTTTAATGAAAGATGCTGCAGATACAGTGAAAAAGATTTCTCTCGAACTTGGCGGACTGGCACCATTTATCGTGACAGAACATGCAGATATTGAGAGGGCTGTTGATGGAGCGATTGATTCCAAATTCCGTAATGCCGGCCAGACATGTGTATGTGCCAATCGGATATTTGTCCAAAGATCCGTTATGGATGAATTTACGAATCTATATACGGAAAAAGTCAAACAATTAAAGGTCGGCAATGGGATGGTAAAGGGAAATACTATTGGCCCGCTTATAAATGAGGAGGCCGTAAAAAAGGTTATGTCTCACCTCGATGATGCGAAAGAAAAAGGAGCAACCATTCTTACGGGTGGAACTATTCAGAAAGACATGCCAGGACATTTTATCACTCCTGCAGTTATATCAGGCGCGACTGATGATATGCTGTGTATGAAAGAAGAAACATTTGGCCCAATTGCTCCAATTTCAGTGTTTGATCAAGTTGAAGAAGCAGTCGAACGTGCAAATCATACACCATTTGGATTGGCTGCTTATGTTTTCTCTGATAATATTCGAGAGGCTGTTTGGATAGCTGAAAATCTGGAATATGGGATTGTTGGAGTTAATGATGGGTTGCCTTCAACAGCGCAGGCACCTTTTGGAGGATTTAAAGAGAGTGGACTGGGCAGAGAAGGAAGCCATTATGGAATAGATGAATATTTAGAGATTAAATACATTTCACTGGGTTTATAAAGAAGAGTGAGGGATTGTATCTATATGATGAAAAAATTTGAAAATCTTGATCGCGTAGGGAATGATCATACATTTCTGGATATGTATCGGTGGAATAAAGAACGGCGGAGAAAACAAAAGGATTTAAAAACTCAAATTAGCCGTGTTGATAACCCGCAGATTGAGGAGCTAAAAAGAAATCAATCCCGAACTTCTATAACCTGGATTGGCCATTCAACCTTTTTAATTCAAATGGCAGGGATAAATATTTTGACTGACCCAGTTTGGGCGAGGCGGATGGGTGTTCAAACCCGACTGACAGAACCGGGTTTGAAGATAGATGACCTACCATCAATCGATGCCGTTTTAATTTCTCATGGACATTATGATCATCTGGATTTCCCGACCATCCAAAAATTGAAGGGTGACCCGGTTTATTATGTACCCATCGGTCTAGGGAAAGCTTTCTTAAAAAGAGGGTATGGGAAAGTTCATGAAGCAAACTGGTGGGAGACATTCGAACATGGAGATGTATTCTTTCATTTTGTTCCTGCGCAGCATTGGACAAGACGAGGGGCTTTTGATATGAATACTTCCCACTGGGGAGGATGGGTGATTGAAAAAGTCAATACATCTGAAACGGTCTATTTTGTTGGAGATACAGGTTATTTCAGAGGATTTAAAGATATTGCGGAGAAGTTCCAACTCAATTATGTCCTTATGCCAATTGGAGCATATGAGCCTGAATGGTTTATGGCAAGCTCTCATATTAATCCTGAAGATGCTATCAAAGCATTTTTAGAATTGAAAGGGGACTATTTTATCCCTATGCATTACGGTGCCTATCGATTGGCTGATGATACAGGACCAGAAGCATTAGAGCGATTATTGGATGAGTGGAGCAGAAGACAGTTACCGAAAGAACAATTGAAGGCATTGCTAATAGGAGAGACTTTGTGGTGAATTAACAAGGGGCAGTCGCTAATAAATTTATGCGACTGCCCTTCTTTAATTTATTGGCCTTTTTTCAAGACGATTTGCCATTCGGCACTGCCTGTTTGTTCAAAATTAGTAATTGCATGACCTTCTTTTGCGGCCCAGCGCGGAATGCTTTCTGTTCCTTGCGTGCAATCAAAATTGATGATTAATTCTTCGCCAACAGCCATTTCTGCCATTGCCACTTTCGCCTCTTCTAGTGGGAAGGGGCAAACCATTCCGTTTGTTTCGAGTACTTTTGCCATAATGTATACCCTCCTATTAAATTAGGCCACCGCTGTATTGCCGGCACCTGCTTTTTGTTTCTTTTGTTTTCGAATAATTGTAAAGTAAGTAGCCGTCCATGTTCCTAATAAGAAGAAGACAACAGCAACCCAGCCCTGCCATGTGAAAAGAGCAGTATTTACAAGCCCATTTCCGATGGTACATCCGCCTGCAAGCGATGCACCAAACCCCATGATAAGTCCACCGCTAGCATTGTATGCAAGTGTTCTTTTATCCGGAAGGCGCCATTTGAATTCATTGCTGCCGCGAGCGGCAATATAGGATCCAAGGCCGATGCCAAGTACAAGGAAAACTCCCCAGTTTAATAGGGATGTATCACCATTAACAAAGAATGTTAACAACTGTGCGGTTGGAGTTGTGATCCCAAGACCGGCCATTCGCCCTGTTGCTTCACTTAAAGGCCATGCAAGAATAGCGATGAGACCGACGAGCAGCGCCGTGATGAATGGGTGCCAGCGTTTTTCAAATAAAATATGGGCAATCCCTGTTTTCTGTTGTTTCATTTTAAAAGATGGCAGCTTAGGCTGTTTTAAGTTACGGTATACGAAAAAGCCAATAAGTAATGCAAAAGCAATGACAAGTACCCATGGAGATAGGTTGAAAGTTTCATGGATATACGTATCGCTTGTTCTATAGGATAGTACATTTCCGCCCACTGCGCTTAATATCCCAAACTTTGTCATCGCGGCACTAAGTGCATAGCCGCCTAATGCAATCCAGCTCCCAATTAACCCTTCACCAGCCCGATACCAGGTGCCAGTAGCACATCCTCCGGCTAGAACCATACCAATTCCGAAGATAAATCCACCAACGATCGTTCCTAACCACGGAAATGCATCCGCTTGGATGGTGATGATTCCGTTAGCTGCAAGTGCATATACACCAATTGCCTGAATGGCAATAACGATCATTGTTGCGAGAAACATGCGTCCATCCCTAGCGAGAAGAAGGTCACGGTATGCTCCGACAACACAAAAACGTCCTCTTTGTAAGACAAAGCCTAAGAGAAGTCCGACGATAAGACCATAACTAATAATTTGTATCATGATGAGATCCCTCCGTTGATTGGATAGATGTATATTACAATAAAACATATAAGATTACTACGAATTATGTGGATATCGTATAAAAATGATTCTTAAGTAGGAGTTTAAATGAAATCCCCATTTAATTAGTAGGGATGCTTTTTAGAATTTCCCATTACAAAAACCATAGTTGATGATTCATTACAGCTATCGTTACTTAAAGGAGTATTATTTTAGAAGAGCTTTTTAAGGAGCTTAAAATCGTTACAATTTTCCTAAATTTTCATTTTATCATTGATAATCATTATCGCTAGTTGTTGATTTTACTATTTTCATTGACTATAATTAAAGGCGACTCAATAGTGATTATCATTATCAATAATGTTGTTGAGAAACTAATTTGACGGGGATTGCAAATGAGACTATGGATGTTAGTATTAGCAACTATTATCCTATCCTTTATTTCGCTATTTATAGGGGCTATTGATATTAAACCGAGCGATTTGCTTGATTTGGAATCAGACAAGACGCAAATCTTCTTGATGAGTCGATTACCTCGGTTAATGGCCATTATTTTAGCTGGTGCAGGAATGGGAATTGCAGGCTTAATTATGCAAAGCTTAAGCCGAAACAAGTTTGTATCACCGACAACGGCAGGCACGCTAGATGCAGCAAAACTAGGTGTCATTGTCTCTATGGTGTTTTTTACTAATATGTCCTATATGGGGCAAATATTATTTAGTTTTGCATTCGCATTAATCGGTACATTTATTTTTATGAATTTACTTGAGCGCATTAAATTTAAAGATGTCATATTCGTCCCTCTAATCGGGATTATGTACGGTAATATCATCGGGGCGATTTCAACATTCATTGGATATGAAGCGGATGTTTTGCAAAATGTAGATACGTTTTTCTTGGGGAGCTTTACCTTGATTGTTTCAGGACGCTATGAACTGTTGTATGTAGCGGTTCCAGCAATTATTTTTGCTTATATATATGCGAATAAATTTACAGTAGCAGGTATGGGTGAAGATTTCGCAAAAAATTTGGGGTTAAGTTATCGTACCGTGTTAAACATTGGTCTTGTCATTGTATCGGTGATTTCTACAACAGTTATATTAACGGTTGGGATTATTCCGTTTTTGGGTTTGATTGTACCGAATCTGGTTTCTCTTTATCTGGGCGATAACTTACGTAAAACAATCCCTCATACAATATTTATGGGGGCGGCATTCTTATTGGCATGTGATATTCTAAGCCGATTGATTGTCCATCCATATGAGATACCTGTAAATACTACAGTTGCAGTAATTGGCAGTGCGATCTTCTTAATTATGTTGTTTAGGGGGAAAGCATATGCGAAAAAATAGTGTAAGGCTAATTATTTTGGCTGTTATTGCAATTGGATGTATGGCTTTATTTGCTTTCTATAATATTCAGGGCGGTTTTAGTTACGCCTTTCCAAAGCGTATTGAGCGCATAGTTGCTATGGTTATTACCGGAACGGCAATTGCGTATGCAACTGTTATCTTCCAAACCATCACACATAATCGTTTGTTAACACCATCTGTTATGGGGATTGACTCGATGTATGAAGTTGTTCAAACAGTCATTTATTTTACGGCAGGGTCAGCTTCAATCTTCGTTGTAAGCCGTTACTTAAACTTTGGTGTAGCAATCATTGCGATGGTAGCATTCGCATTGATCTTGTATCGTTTTTTATTCAGAGCAGATAAATATCCGATTTTTCTTCTATTATTAGCAGGTATGATACTTGGAACATTACTGGGAAGTTTGGTAACGTTCATGCAGGTTCTAATAGATCCTGTGGAATATGAAAGTTTGCAGGCTCGCTTGTTTGCTAGCTTTATGAACGTGAAGACGGAATTACTGGGCATTGCTATTGTTATTTTATCTGCCGCCTTTATCTACGGATATCGATTATTACGTGATTTAGATGTTGTATCACTAGGTCGAGATAATGCGATTAACCTTGGTGTCAGCTATGACAAAATCGTACTGAGAGTACTGATTCTATCGTCCATTTTAATCGCTACTTCTACCGCACTGGTTGGCCCTGTTACATTCTTAGGGTTAATTGTAGCGAATTTGGCCTATCAATATTTGGCTACATATAAGCATTCCATATTAATTATTGGAGCAAGCTTGATCAGTATCATTGCACTTGTCGGAGGACAATTTCTTGTCCAGCATGTTTTCCATTTGAATACGACCATTAGTGTCGTCATTAACTTTGTCGGTGGGATTTACTTTATTTACTTATTACTAAGGGAAAGTAGGAAAGCAGGATGATTGATATTAAAGGGCTTTCTAAAAGCTTTGGGAAAAAATCTGTTATTGAAAATGTAACATTGCAAATCCAACCAAGAGCCATCACTTCTTTTATTGGTCCAAATGGCGCAGGTAAATCGACGTTATTATCAATGGTGAGCCGTCTCTTAGATGCTGATACAGGTGAAGTATTTTTAGATCAAACTGATGTTAAGAAAATGAAATCAGATGCTTTTGCAAAGCGGGTGGCTATCTTAAGGCAGGCCAATCACTTGAATATTCGTTTAACTGTACGCGAGCTTGTTTCTTTTGGACGCTATCCATATTCAAAAGGGCGGCTGAATGCAGAGGATGAACGAATTGTCGATCAAGCTCTGGAATATTTAAATCTCACAGAAATGCAGGATAAGCTGTTGGATGAATTATCAGGCGGTCAAAAACAACGTGCCTTTATTTCAATGGTTATTGCACAAGATACGGATTATATTTTACTAGATGAGCCATTAAACAATCTGGATATGAAACACTCTGTACAAATTATGAAAATACTGCGCAAGCTGGTAGATGAGTTAGGGAAAACGGTTGTAATTGTCTTGCATGATATCAACTTTGCTTCTGTATACTCTGATCGCATCGTAGCGTTAAAGGATGGGCGTCTGATAAAGGATGGTCCAGCGCATGAGATTATTAACTCAGAATCCTTGCGTGATGTATATGACATGCATATTCCTGTACAAGAGCAAGATGGATGTCGTATATGTGTATACTTTAATTCACATTAATTTCTGAGGAAGTGTTCCGGTAAATATTTTAAGATAGATCAGTAAGATCTTAATTAAGTTAAGTTTTACCAAATTTTCCAGAGGACCTCAAAGTAATTGATTATTTTGAGGTCCTTTGTTATGTTGAGTCACCTCCTAGCTATTTAAGATGCTTGGCTTGATTGACAGCTATGCTAAAAAAATTATCAAACACTTCAAAACTGTTGACATATTTTGTGATTCTCATTTAGAATGAGAATGTCGAGTGAAAATGATAATCGTTTTCAATTAAAAAAACAACGTATTTTAGGAGGAGACAAAGGATGAAGAAGTGGAAGTTATTAACTGCTATGGCAGCGTTAACATTAGCGCTGACAGCTTGTAATACAGGCGAAGAATCAACAACAGGAGAGTCTTCTGAACAAACAGAAGAAAAGGGAACTACTGAAAGTTCTCAATTCCCAATGACAGTATCTTCTTTAACCGAATCTCGTGAAGACGAAGAAGGTAAAAAAACTGCTTTTGATGATGTAACATTAGATAAAATGCCTGAACGCATCGTTACACTTGACTATGGGTTCTTAGATACACTTGATGCAATGGGTGTTGAGGGAATCGTAGGAGTGGCTGCAGGCGGCGGTAAAGGCAATATGCCAGCGCACTTAAAAGAAAAATATGTTACTGATGGTGTTGCCGATGTAGGGACATTAAAGCAAATCGATTTTGAAGCAGTAGCAGCTGCTGAGCCGGATGTTATTTTCATCTCTGGCCGCCAAACACCGTTTTATGAACAATTAAAAGAAATTACACCAAACGTTATTTTCATCGGTTCTGACAACGAAAGCTACATAGACGGTGTATTTGAAACAGTAGATTTAGCAGCTAAAATCTTCGATAAAGAAGAAAAGGGCAAAGAATTGAAAGCTTCATTACAAGCGAAAGTTGATGCAGTAAAAGAAAAAGCTGCTGGTTATGAAAATGCATTAGTAGCGATGTATAATGACAAGAAAATCTCTGGTTTCGACAATGGTGAAGATTCCCGTTTCGCATATGTTTACAATGACTTTGGCTTCAAGCCAGCAACAACTGATATCGAAGCATCTTCTCACGGTTCTGATTTCTCATATGAGTCAATCCTTTCTGTCAATCCTGAAGTATTATTGATTATCGACCGTACAGCTTCTGATGTAGAAACAATTAAAAAAGATATTGAAAATGATATTATCAAAAAAACTAGTGCTTACAAAGAAGGCAAAATTGTCTACTTAGACGGTGTTAACTGGTACTTCTCAAGTAACGGTGTAACGACTGAAGCAGAAAAATTAGATGAAATCTTAAATGAATTAAAATAATCTTCATATCAAGGAGCATGTCTCAAGTGGGACATGCTCCTTTAATAAGGGGCGATTAAGTATGTTTGTTCAAATCCGTAAGTGGATAGTGACAGAGGGAAATTCAGACAAGGTATTGGAACGCTTCAGAAAGAAGCCAGATCAAGGTCCGTCGTTAATTGAACAGCGTGAAGGTTTTATCAGCCGGGAGTTGTTAGTGAAAAAAACAACACGTGGGCAAGAGGAAGTTGTCATGATCATCCGCTGGGAATCAGAAGATGCATGGAAAGCATGGGAAAAGAGTCCTGAGCACATCGCTGGCCATAAAGCGAAAATCAAGGAGCACGGAGGTAAGCCACCAAAGCCAGAATACGTAATCAATATGGAACATGGCAATTACCTTGTAGTCGAATAATAAAAAACAAAACGCCCAAATGAAAAGGGCGTTTTTTTGTAAACTATAGTCGTGGGGAAAACTCTTCCGGCAGCGCTGCAACATATGCCTACATGCCCAGATATAAGTATAAAGAAATTCCAGTATGTTATGATATTCTTCATTTAATAAAATTAAAATTCCAGGGATGGTGTTGATTCGTCCATAATCTTGAAGGTATATCCCTTATGTTTCAGACGGCGAATAATTTCCGGAAGTCCATCCACGATTGTTGTATTACCGTTAAAATCATGCAGGAGGATATAGAGATTTTCTTTTTCATCTACCCCTTGCATAATTAATTTTAGTAATTTTTTTTCTGGAATCGGAGGATTTAATCCATCGTTAGCATCACAGTTCCAATCATAATATTTATATCCTCTTTTTACTACCTCAGTCTTTAATTGATCCATTAAATCAGTACCGGCATATTGTTTTGCGACATAATTATTTGAGCCGCCGGGAAACCGCAAAATTTTTGGACTTTCGCCTACTTCCTTTTTCAGGAATTCTTCCAGCTGAATAATGTCTTTGAAAAATGTATCCTTCGATCGATAAATTTTGGAATAATTATGAGAATAGGAATGCAATCCAAGAGCGTGTCCTCTTTTTACAATATCTTTATATAAATACATATGTCCAGGGCTGGCTGTTCCCGTTACAAAAAAGGTTGCTTTGACATCCTGGACTTTGAGGATATCCAGGATTTCCTGTGTGATATTTGAGGGACCATCATCAAAACTGAGATAGGCTGTCTTTGCAAATGTTTCAGATGGAATGAGAAGCTGGATAATGAGCAATGTGAGAACAGATAGAGTACGCATAATAAACTCCTATGGGTTAAGTGATTTTAATATAGTTTTTGAATCTTATTAAAAAATATTCCTAAATGGAGCTGAATAATTGGGTAAAATGTTTAATAAAGAGATGTAACATGTATAATAGACATAAGCATTTTAGAAAGGTTGATAAAGATGATCGAGATACAAAGTTATACAGTTGAGAAACTGGAGGACCCATTTGGTATCCTTTCTGGAGAAAGGTTCGAATATTTGCTGGAGATTTCCGTTCCCGAGGAAGATGAACTATATACAGATAAGGGTCTTCTGTTGCGTGTTATATATGTGATGGATGAAAATCAGGACCAAATTTCAAAATATGAGTTTATAGAAAGTGAAACACAAAGTATTTTGGATTTTGAGCTTGAGGAAGATGAATTATCGATGGTTTTACAATTTTGCAGGGAACATACTGATGTTGAATATGAAGAAGAATAATGAAAACACTGATACTGATCATATAAAAAATATGAATATTGAATAATGTAAGAGTGCCTTATTTATTAGGATAATAGGGAAACCGGTTCAAATCCGGTGCAGCCCCCGCTACTGTATACGCGGATGAAATGATTTGTAAACCACCGGCTCCCGATTTAGAGCATGGGAAGGTAAATCAGAGTAAATTGATGCGTAGAGCCAGGAGACCTGCTCTTACTTTCGTATATACTATTTTTCGGAGGGAAAAGTGGGCGAGTCCAATCCTGTTACTTTAATATGGGTTTTCGCCTTAGCTTTTTTCGAGCTAAGGTTTTTTTATTATGTTGGAAAGGGGAATAACTATGTTAAAAAAGCGAAATCATTTATTTTTATTTATACTAGTGCTTATGCTGTCTATGTTAATGTTTGGGTGTTCGTCAACTAAAGATGACTCAAACCAGAAGAAAGAGAATTCTGAATCAACCTCCTCTGGCTTTCCTATTGAGGTAAGAGATGGATCAGGAGAAAGCATCAAGATTGAGGAAAAGCCGGAAACCATCGTATCCTTGCTGCCAAGCAATACTGAAACGGTTTATGCACTAGGTATTGGAGAGAAAATCATTGGTGTATCAGATTATTGTAATTTCCCTACAGAAGCTGCTAATAAACCTAAGGTTGGCGGGTTAGAAATCAATATTGAAAAAGTGCTGGAATTGAATCCGGATCTCCTACTGCTTTCCGCCAGTCATTTTAATAATGCCAAGGATACCATTAAACAATTCCAAACAGCGGGTATTGATGTCATTATCGTACCTGACGCCAATTCGTTTGATGGTGCATATGGAACAATTGAATTGATTGCTAAAGCAACAGGAACATCAGACAAAGCTGATGAAATTATTTCAGATATGAAAAAAGAAGTAGCGGAAATTAAAGAGAAAGCAAACGCTATAAAAGATAAGAAGAAGGTTTGGATTGAAGTATCTTCCTCACCGGATTTATATACAGCGGCCAACGGAACCTATATAGACGAAATGCTTGATATCATTCAGGCAGAGAATATTGCCGCTGATCAAGAGGGTTGGGTAACAATGAATGAAGAACAAGTCATTGAACGCAATCCAGATGTTATTCTTACTACATATGGCTATTATATTGAAAATCCTGAAGAAAAGGTATATGGAAGAAAAGCTTGGTCCGAGGTACCTGCCGTTAAAAATAAGCAGGTTTATGATGTAGATAATGACACAGTATCAAGACCAGGACCACGTTTAACAGAAGGCTTGCAACTGATAGCTGAAAAAATCTATCCTGAGACATTTAAATAAACATTTCATTTAAGAGCTACGCCCATACACTTTGGGAGGCTCTTTTTTTGTCGAATGAAATAAATTAAATTTTCTGTCAATTATGTTGAAATTTCCCTTTTGTGCAGGTATGATGATACCGATACGTATTCGTACTCACATATGGGATTGGAATGATAAGAATGTTATATGTTAATGATCTGCCGACCGAAGCCAGAGATAAAATGCTATACGCAGCCTTGCAATTATTTACTACAAGAGGCTACAAGAATACATCAGTCCTGGATATAGTTGAGTATGCACATGTCTCGAAAACAACGTTCTACCAACAATTCGGCAATAAAGAGACGTTGATTGTTGCTCTTTGTGAAAGCTTGATTGGAGAAGTTGCAGAAGAGATTAAGCTTGCAGCCTTACGGGAACCACGAATTGGTTATAAAGCATATGCCGGAATTTTTCGCTATTTGGAAATTTGCTTTTCCAATAAGGCTGTTGCCAATTTTATTTTACTCGAATCAGTCGGAGTTTCTTTCGAAGTAGAACTGGTCAGACGTGAAGCACTTAAAAGTTTCGCGGATCTCATCTTTGTTTTTGCCT
This sequence comes from Pradoshia sp. Z5_111, assembly GCF_058267535.1. Taxonomy (NCBI): domain Bacteria; kingdom Bacillati; phylum Bacillota; class Bacilli; order Caryophanales; family Bacillaceae; genus Pradoshia; species Pradoshia sp. Z5_111. Next base: position 7,077 of record NZ_JBZCPQ010000014.1, on the reverse strand, counting down.
ACCGGGAGTTTCCGGAGAATGTGAATGAACAGGAAGTTAAGATCATCTCTCAGGCAATGGTTGGAGCAATTAATGAAGTCGTCATTCAAAAATTCCGGGAACCAAATCATCAAAAGACAGATGTAGAATATCTTGCTAGATTATTAAACCGATTGGTCATGCGATCATTTAGCAGTCTCTCAAATTAATAAACTATTGATATGAAGGAGGGAGAAAGTTGGTTTCTTTTTTGCCAAGTGAGGAAGAAAAGGCATTTGTTAATGTAGCAAAGGATTTTGCGATTCAAAAGATCCGTCCCTATGCCAGGCAAACGGAAAAAAATCAGGGTGTAAGTAAGGACATAGTTAGAAAGTTGAGTGACCTTGGATTATTAAATTTAGAACTGCCTCAATCATACGGTGGGCTGGAATTGCCGCTCGTTTCCCAGATACAGATTGTTGAGGCGCTTGCCTATGGTGACCTTGATACTATTCAGGGGCTTCCGGGAGCCGGGGAGGGAGCTTCGTTTATTCGACTTAGAGAGGAACATAATGCATTTTCTTTTTATCAAGCTCAATGTGAAACGGGAATTTGTCCAACAGTCGCCTTTGTTTATCCAAATCAACATAAACTCCAAATCAAAAAAATAGACAATGGATACATCATTGATGGAGAGACGAGTCCGCTGAAAAATGCCAAAAAGGCTGAATATCTATTAATTGCAGGAACTGCTACTAATGGAGAAACAGTATTGCTCTGGATAGACCAAGAAAATAATCATTCATGGAAAGTGCTAGAAGGTGATTATCGTTTGGGGCTATTGAGTGCCGGCTTTTCAAGAATTCAGCTAAATGAAGTAAGCGTTTCCAACGAGAGTGTTTTGGCCAGTGGTATAGAAGCTGAAAATTGGATGGATGAATCATTGAGCCGTATACGAACATTAGAGGCTGCCAAAGAAATTGGTGTTATGGCAGCTGCCCTTGATTACACAGCTGAATATACCTCCCAGAGAAAAGCGTTTGGGGTAGAAATTGCAAAATTCCAGGGTGTTTCTTTTAACCTTGCACAAATGGCTATCCAGACGGGTGCAGCAAGGCATCTTGTTTTATATGCGGCAAAACAAATTGATGAAGGTGAATCTGATGCTGTTTTCCACAGTATCCAGGCACTTAACAAAGCACATCAATCGCTCCGATATGTAACAGATTCAGCTGTACAGCTCCTTGGTGGGCATGGATATGTTCAAGAGCATCCCGTAGAGAAATGGATGAGGGACGGTCAGGCACAAGTCGGCTGGTTTGAACAAGAGGGTGATTTAGAAATCAGAGCCGGAAACTGGATTATGTATGGTAAGGAGAGGGGGATGAGCCATGATCACATACGAGTTGACGCCGCATCAAAGTCAAGTTAAGGAAGTAGTCCATTGGTTTGCTGAAAATGAAATACGGCCGGTATCCATGATTGCCGATCAATTAAAGAAAGTACCGGATGATTGGCTGGATAAAGTAAATCAACTCGGAATTTCTTTAAGCATGTCTTCTTTCGGAGAGTCCACTGATGATAAAAAGAAAAAAGATTCTAAAAAAGCGAAGGAGCGCCAAGGAAATCGATTGGGAGTCATTGCCTCTGAGGAATTAGGCTGGGGAGATTGCGCGATTGCCTTGACGCTACCCGGGCCAGGGCTTGGAGGTCCGCCTGTTCAGCATAGTGGGACACCGGAACAAAAGGAACGTTTTTTATCCATTTTCTCCAGAGATGAGAAACCGAAGTGGGGAGCATATGCTTTGACTGAACCAGAGGCAGGTTCTGATGTATCCGGTTTACAGACCACAGCTGTTAAAGTAGACGGCGGTTATGTGATAAACGGACAGAAGATATTTATTACAAACGGTAAAAGAGCTTCCTGGGTTGTTGTATTTGCTACGGTAGACCGTAATTTAGGTAGAGCCGGGCATCGGGCATTCGTCGTAGAAAAAGATACACCTGGCTTTTCATGCTCGAGGCTAGCGGAAAAAATGGGCCTTCGTGCTTCTGAAACAGCAGAGCTTGTATTTGAGGATTGCTTTGTTCCGGACGAAAACCTTTTAGGTGGAGAAGAGGCCTATGTCAATAAAGCGGATGGATCAGGTGGTTTCAGGGTCGCTATGAAAACATTCGATAACACTAGGCCGATAATCGCAGCCATGGCTACCGGAATTGCAAGAGCATCCTATGAATATACATTGGATTTTGTGAAAAGAGAATATCCTCAGCACGGCAACCATTATCATCAAGCGCTTAGACTCCTTCCAGAGATGCAGCAAAAAATTCAGGGAGCTCGTTTGTTAACCTGGGAAGCAGCCTGGAAAGCAGATTTGGGAAAACCGAATGCAAAAGAAGCCGCCATGTGTAAGGCCTATGGTGGAAAGATTGCATTGGAGGTCACTTCAGCCTGTCAGGAAATACTCGGTCCATATGGTCTTGAGGGACATCTAGTAGAGAAATTATATCGTGACGCAAAAATTTATGACATTTTTGAAGGGACTAATCAAATTCAGCAATTAATCATTGCACGTCATCTGTATGAACCATATGGTATCCGCGTGTAATGATTTTATATACGTTCAGGAGGTGGTGAAACGGCAGGACAATAATTCTGCATCTAAATAAAACTGAAAAATCAAAAAAATATTCTTTAATAATAAAGGGAGGAATTTTAAAATGGGAAAAGCAATTGAAGATTATACATTAAGAGAGTCTTTTGAAAAAATTGAGGAAGCACTTAAAAGTGATCCTCAACCAATCCAAGGAATTACGACACGCTATCAGTTCACAATCACCGGCTCCGAAGAAGGAATCTATCAACTTAATATCCAAGATGGCCAGGCCGAGGTAGTCGAAGGAGAAGAAACACCAGCAGATTGTACACTCACCATGTCTGTCGAAAACTTCCGCCAATTCCTTCTCGGCAAACTAAACGGAACCGTAGCCTTCATGTCCGGCAAACTAAAAATCAAAGGCGACATCGGCAAAGCCATCAAACTAGAAGGGATATTGAAACAATATAACATAAAGGAATATTTATAAGAAAGGCTGAAGGGCCTGGTCAGCCGCGACAAGCATAAGAGGAGGTGCGTAAGGAGAGCGCTCTTTCTCTCCTGCAGCAGCTACACTTATGACTCGAGCGGTTAGGCCCTGAAGCTGGATCTCGCGAAAAGCTGAAACGATGTAAGGTGGACCAAAGACTAAAAACGCCACATCGTGTTGACCCGCGACAAGCATAAGAGGAGGTGCTGCTACAAGAGAGTGCTCTTTCTCTCCTGCAGCAGCATCACTTATGTCCGAAACTGAATCAAACGATAGGCTGGAACAACTGTATAGATGATCAAAGAACAATAACGCCACAGTGTGTGGCAACGTCTTTGTGACTCTACGACGTTTAGGCCTAAGGGAGGTGTTTTATGAAACCTGCAAATTTGGTAGAGATGGTTTGGAGAACAGCCCAAAAAAATTCACAGAAGAATGGTTTTTTAGTAAAAGTAGCGGGTGAATATAAGGGGATCACATACAGGAATTTTTGGATACAGGTTTCACAAACAGCTGCCGGACTGGCACATTATGGGGTTGGTCCTAATGACCATGTAGCTATATTATCTGATAATAATCCTTACTGGGCCATAAGCGATATTTCAATTATGAGTTTGGGCGCAGTCAGTGTGCCAATCCATTCAACTTTACCATCTGATCAGATTTCTTACATTCTCAGTAATGCAGATTGTAAGTTTCTTTTTGTAGAGAATCAAAAGCAACTGCAAAAGATTCAAGGCAATTCTGCTCTCGAAAAACTGATTATCTTTTACCCCGGTGATTCCTTAGCAAAAGAGAAAGAAGATATGCTGACAATGGAGCAATTAATGTCAGCAGGTGAAAAACATCCTTTAGTTAACTGGGAAGATGGCTTCCAGACAATAACGAGAGATGATTTAGCAACGATTATTCATACCTCGGGAACAACCGGTTATCCAAAAGGTGCGATGTTAACGCATGGAAATATTTTATCAAATGTTGAAGGCGTTCAGTTTTGGGTGTTGGAGGCCCGGCCTGACGACATCATGTTATCCCACTTACCACTATCCCACATATTTGAACGTATGGCAGGTCAATTTTTTCCTTTGTCAGTTGGTGCAACAATTGCTTATGCAGAAAATATTGATACCGTACAACAAAACCTTCTAGAAGTACAACCAACCGTCCTAGTCAGTGTCCCATTGTTATTTGAAAAAGTATATGCCCAGGCTCAAAAGATGGTCGAATCCGGTACCCCTATTCGCAGGAAAATTTTTGACTGGGCACTTAGAGTCGGAGATACAAGATATCAATATTATTTATCCAGTGCTACAGATGTAATGGTTCGTAAGAGTGAACTACCGAAAGAGTTTAGGAGAAAGTGGAAAATAGCTGATAAACTTGTCTATCAAAAAGTAAAAAAACAACTGGGTGGAAGAATCAGAGGCTTTATATCAGGTGGAGGAGCTTTAAATCCGGAAATCGGAAAGTTTTTCTGGAGTGTTGATCTTCCGGTCCTTGAAGGATATGGTCTGACAGAAACCTCCCCCGTTATCTGCGTAAATCCATTTTCCAGAACCAAAGTTGGAACAGTTGGAAAACCATTGCCCAACCTGGATGTCCATATCTCAGAGGATGGTGAGGTACTGGTTAAAGGCCCAAGTATCATGAAAGGTTACTATCATGATGAAGAGGCAACCAAGGAACACTTTGAAAATGGGTGGTTCAAGACTGGCGATATAGGCGAGTTTGATGATGATGGCTTCCTAAAAATTGTGGATCGAAAGAAGCGGATTATTGTACTTACTTCGGGAAAGAATGTGGCTCCCCAGCCCGTGGAAAATGCACTTCACCAAAGTATTTATATCGAAAATGCCGTTTTAGTTGGACAAAATCAGAAGTATGTAATCGCCTTATTAACTTTAAATTATGAAAATCTTAAGAGCTGGTGCAAAAGGAAGGGCATTCGTGGTTCTGTCAATGAGATGGTTACGAATAAAAAAGTACAGGAATTGATTACGAGAGAAGTAAAATCCAATACTCATAAATTCGCGCGCTATGAACAGCCCAAAAAACTAATCATTGTAACGAAAGAATGGACTGTGGAGGATGGGGAGATGACTCCGTCCTTAAAGGTACGTTTTAAAGAAATAGAAGAAAAGTATAAAGAAGTTATTGAACAAATGTATGAAGAAGACGCATATGCAGAGATCGAGGTTGCTGCTAATGAAGTGGCAGTCGGTCTGTCATTGCCTAAATCGAAAGGAGATTATTAAGTATGTCATTTTCACTGGAAGGAAAAGTAGCTCTTGTTACCGGTGCATCCAGAGGGCTTGGCAGAGCAGATGCGCTAAAATTGGCAGCATTAGGTGCTGATGTAATCGTGACTGATATTCTGATAGAGGATGATGAAAATCTGGATTCAACATCAGAGGGGCTTGGTCCGATTTCACAAATCATGGTTCAATCGAAAACAATCTTCACAAAATCAACGACTGAACAAATTAAAGAGCTTGGGCGTAAGTCGTCTGCCTTTCGAATGGATGTTACGAACCGTGAAGAGGTTGAACGGGTGATGGCTGAAGTGGTTGACCAATATGGCCGCATAGATATTCTGGTGAATAATGCTGGAACGCTGGATCATACAGCGAGGCTGGAAGACCAAAATGATGATTATTGGAATAGGGATTTAAATGTTAATTTAACGGGTGCCTATAATTGTTGTAAATCAGTCTGGAAATATATGAAGAACGAAAAATATGGACGCATCATTAATATGGCTTCTGTTGCAGGTACATTGGGCGGATATGGACAGACAAGCTATGCAACGACAAAAGCAGGGATTTTGGGATTTACGAAATCGTTGGCTTTAGAAGGGGCCAAATACAATATTACTGTAAATGCGATTGTTCCTGGAATTATTAATACGGAGGCTTTTCAAATGACAAACCCGGCTATGCGGGAGCGGATGATTGCCAGAACTGCCTTTAAACGTCCTGGAGAACCAGATGATATTGCAAATGCCATAGCCTTCTTAGCAAGTAAAGAGGCCTCTTATATTACAGGAGTTGGTTTGCCAGTTGCGGGCGGTATTGATCTATTTACTTTCTAAGTAAAGGAGGGAAGCGAATCATGAAAGATTTGGATGCGGTCATTATTGATGCGGTTCGAACGTCGATTGGCAGAAAGAAAGGATCACTTGCGAATAACCGTCCTGATGAGATGGCAGCACATGTTTTAAAAGAATTAATCAACCGCACAGGGATTAATCCTATAGAGGTTGAAGATATCAAGATGGGCTGTGTAACACAAATTGGTGAACAAGGTTATAATATCGGCCGATTAGCCGGCTTGATTGCAGGATTTCCGGTCGAGGTATGCGGTGTGAGTGTGAATCGCATGTGTGGTTCGAGTTTGGATACTCTTGCCCAATCTGCTCACTCCGTAATGGCGGGTATGTCTGATTGTGTTATTGCAGCAGGCGTGGAAAGTATGAATCGTATACCTATGGGAAGCGATGGAGGAGATTTCAGTGATAGTCTCTTAGATCAACATACGATTATACCTCAGGGGTTTTCTGCAGAATTAATTGCAGAGCGCTGGGAAATTTCAAGAGAAGAAATGGATGATTTTTCATACAAAAGTCACCAAAAAGCCCTTCAGGCCATTAAGGAAGGAAGGTTTGAAAATGAAATTGTCCCCATTTCCGTAAAAAACGCTGACAATGAAGAGAGTATTTTAGCTGATGATGAAACACCACGTGCTGATACATCCATTGAGCGGCTTGCTAGTCTCTCATCTGCATTTATGCCTGAGGGGGGAGTAACGGCAGGGAATTCAAGTCAAATCAGTGATGGAGCTGCTGCAGTATTAGTAGCATCCAGAAAAAAAGCTAAGGAATTGGGTGTAAAGCCAAAAGCGAAGGTCCTAGCCACTGCTCTTGCAGGTGTAGATCCTGAAATTATGCTGACAGGTATTATCCCGGCAACACAAAAGGTATTGGATAAGGCAGGTCTTTCCATTAATGATATCGATATTTTTGAAGTGAATGAA
>NZ_JBZCPQ010000013.1:0-70258 GCF_058267535.1 Pradoshia sp. Z5_111 | reverse complement strand
CTTCTAGTGAGCCTTCTACCGGAGGTAGTTGTTGCAAATTCTTAGACTTAATTTCTTTTTTCATAGATTTACGCCCCCCTTTTTCTTTGGCTGTAGGGCATCTATACCTCCTGATTGAAATGCTATTCTCCATCTACGAATCATCCCAGATGCAGAAATATTAAAAATTACAGCAGCTTCACGAGAAGTTGTACCCGTTTCCTTCATATAATTGAGTACATTAAGTTTAAACTCTACTGTATAACTTGTATATGATTTTATAAAAGCTTGTTCACCAAACTCTTTATAAAACCTAATCCATTCACTTATAGCAGAATGACTAGCCTTTGTTTCTTTAGAGATTGCATTTATACTTTCAGTCCCTTCTAAATACCTTAATACAATTTTTAATTTTTCTTCTGAATTAAAATTAGCCATAAAAAAACACCCCGTAAAAGTTAGATTGATGTCTAACTTTTACGGGGCAGTTCAATGAAGGATTAATGCCCTTTTATGTTGAATTTCTTATGGAACTAAAGGGGCAGTTTAGTTGAAGGAGCATTAAGGTAGTTTTATAGAAATAACAAATAAAACTTTTTATGAAACCGGGACAGAACACCCGCGATTTTGATCGTGAGAGATTCAAAATAGAGTCTTTATTATGAAGGAGGGGAAATGAATTTGAATGAAATCGAACAAATGAAAAAAGTACACTCTTTAATTAAAATGAGCGTCGAGATAGCCGGAGGCGCTGCTAGCACTGCAATAGGATTAATAACAACTGGTCCATTGGGCGCTGTCTTGTTAGGTGGTTTAGGTTCCGGTATATCAAAAATACTTGTAGATTTCACTGAAAGGCAATTATCTAAAAGGGAACGTACTCGTATAGGAGCAACCGGCGCCGTTGCTATAACTAAAATAAATGAACATATTAAATCTGGAAAAGAAATAAGAGAAGATGACTTTTTTAAATCATACAGTTATCAAAGGTCAAGCGCTGAAGAAATTTTTGAGGGTGCTCTTATTAAAGCAAGAAATGAACACGAAGAGAGAAAAGTTGTGATTTTAGGTAATATTTTTGCAAATGCTGCATTTATGCCTCAAATCTCCGTAGGTGAAGTAAATCATATTTTAAAAATGATTGATAATTTAACTTATCGACAATTATGTACTTTGTCATTAATATTCAGAAAAGAATCATTAGGTATTAAATTGGAAAATGTTGATTATGGTATTTATGATAATGAGGAGTATCTATCGCTTTTATCTCCAACTTCTATTTCACTTCGTCAAGAAATATATCAAATGTATCAACTCGGTCTTTTTAATATGAAGGATACGGCATTATTATCTTGGGAAGATATTACACCAGAAAGATTAGAACTCAATGAATTAGGAAATAGATGCTATGAAATTATGGGGCTATACGAGATTTCTGATAATGAAGTAAAAAGCGTGGCTCGTGTTTTATCTTCTTGATGGACGGATAACGGAATAGAGAACATCACATTATGACGAGCTTACCACACCTTCTATACATCATAAAAATGAGATGGGTTATTTTTTAAAGTGCGGTTTTAATAGCAGTGTGGAGTTATGTATTGAGGTTGGAGCGATGTGTGAAGCACATAAATTCAATTCTAAGGTAACACATTGTTTGAGTTTAGTAAGAGATGACGAATATAGTCCATTTAAAGTGCTTACTCCTTGTGGCGTTTGACAAGAAAGATTAAGATTTTGGGGCACAGATGTAAAAGTAGGTGTGACAACTAAAGATAATTCTTTGAAGTTTGTAACATTAGATAACTTACAACCTTATCATTGGACAAATGCTTATCCTTTTGAGAGTCTAGAGCATTACTCAAATGATTAATTTATACCTTGAAAGCAAATTATTAAAGAACTACCAAGGGCGATTGCGAAATAAAAGCAATCGCTTTTTGACTAACGGGGCAGGATGACACAGAAATGGGGAATTCAAATATGAAATTAAATGCAAAATTAAATACACCACAAATCATCTTTACATCTGCGTTTGTTGCCACAATACTTACCGTTGTAAATTCTTTTGTAGAATGGGATAAGTCAATATATGTGGGTCTTTTTGCAGGCACAATGACTATTGTTGGTGCCATAATTGCTAAGATTATTTTAAAGATGAGAATTAGAGTGAAATCTTGCCAAACAAACGGATGCGATTGTGGAATAGGAGCAATCGCTTTTTTATGAAAAGGCAATTTCCGTTTGTGATTTCAATTGTTGCGGTTACTCTTTTCGTTATTTAAATAATGAATCGGTAAAAGTGTAATTATCCGATGATATTTAATATTAGCTTTATTTTTAATGTGTAAAAAATAGTTCATTATTCCTATTATTTGATATATACTAAAAAATGATTTTTCATCAAACAGGAGGACTATTTTAGATGCAAAGAAAGAAACACTTACTTTTTTTTATTTTAGGGATTATATTTGTAATCTCAATGAGCGTTGACAACAAGGCTTATGCAGGTTCAACATTAGCAACAGCATCCAGTATTTCGGTGAATAAAAATGTTGCCGGAAAATTAACCAGTAGCAGCCACTCAGAATATTATAAATTTTCATTGACGTACCCAGGTAATGTCACCCTTTCCGTTAAAAATGTTACATCCGCTATGTGGAGACCTTCCTTACTCAATAGCTCAGGTAGTGAACTTATTAGTTTTGATACAGATCCTAGCAGTTCTGCTGTTGGATCAACCGAAAAGCAAATAGGACTTCCAGCAGGAACCTATTATGTAAAAATTTCAGGTTATTGGACTGCAACCGGAGAACCTTATCAATTTCAAGTGAAATATTCACAAAGTAATTTTTTTGAAAAAGAATTTAATAATAACGCAGCAACAAGTAATTTAATTTCGATTAACAAAACATACAGAGGTAGTATAAATAGCTCCTCTGATCTGGATTATTTTAAATTTACGTTAAGCAAACCTGGTAATGTGACATTATCAATGAAAAATGTTACATCCGCTATGTGGGAACCTCAATTACTCAATAGCTCAGGTAGTGAACTTATTAGTTTTGATACAGATCCTAGCAGTTTTGCTGTTGAATCAACCGAAAAGCAAATAGGACTTCCAGCAGGAACCTATTATGTAAAAATTTATGGTTATTGGACTGCAACCGGAGAACCTTATCAATTCCAGATTAAATATACCGAAAGCAATGTATATGAAAAAGAGGTTAACGATACAACTTCACGTGCCAATTCAATCAAATTGAATACTACATATAAGGGCATTATTAACGATTCATATGATATAGACTTTTATAAATTTACAACATCTCAAACTTCAACTGTGGATTTACTATTTAAACAAAAAGCAGGCACTAGATGGAAAGCTAGTATTTTAAATAGCAAAGGAAATACAGTTAAGAAGTTAGTCACTGATCACAACAGTAATAATACTTCCACTATTTCAACAAAATTATCTAAAGGGACATATTACTTGGCTATTGAAAATGACTATAATGCAACAGATGTTCCTTATCAATTTAAAGTGAGAATTAAAACAAATACTTTGAAAGCTTCTCAAATTAAGATAACAAATAACAAAGGAAAGTCAGATGTTATCAATGTCAGTAAGATTGTGAAGGGCGATGTAATTAGAGTATATAATAGCAAAGGTAAACAACTAGCAAGTGCTACATCAAAAGGAACTTCAGTTAAAATAAACGTAGCACAAATAGGAAAAAAAGCTAGCAACGCTTATTTAACAGTAACTAAGTCTGGTCAAGGAGAGAGTTATAGAACCAAAGTATCTTATGCAGGTGAGGTTTCAGATGCTTTAAAGGCATCCAAAGTCAAGATAACCAATAATAAGGGGAAATCAGATAAAATAACAGTCAGGAATATTTCTAAGGGAGATACTATTAAGGTATACAAATCCAGAAGCGGAGGAAAAGCTATTGTTAGAGGAACTTCAACTGGATCGTCTAAAACTTTATCCGTTAAACAACTAGGAAAAAAAGCTGGAAAGGTCTATATCACGATTACTAAATCCGGCCAAAGAGAGAGTGCCCGGACGACTGTCTCATTTGTTAAAGAAAAATAAAGTTATATAAACTGAAATAGATTTTTTAAACCAATTAGATATGTAAATAACACAAAAGAAGCACTTAGATATTGCCAAGTATCAAACTGCAGACAAAAACCAATTATTTTAGGCTATTGTCTGCAGTTTTTATGTACGTGCACTTAAATGGGTTTTATATAGGGGGCTTATTCTATTGATAGATAAAGACGGTTTGATGTGATACCATTTGTTACTATCAATAAAATTTTGCGCAAGAATGAAATAGCAACTTATCTATATAGTGGCTCTAACAAATGACAGGTATACGTTTCAGCATCTGCAATAGATATTTTATTGTATGAAAACCTTTGTGCCATATTAAAGGAGAATATTAGAGAGTTTCTAAGAAACAAGGATGAAGGATAGGAAGAAGCCAAAGGATTATCTCCAGCTAAAGGGGCATTGGTCCAAGGAGGATTAATGCCTTTTTGTTGAATTCTTTATTGTAGAAAAGGGTCAGGTTAGTGAACAATGAAAATGTTACAGTGTTTTGGGGTATTTTGTTTCTATCGTTAAATCCAACAAATCATTGTAAGCGATTTTTAATTTTTAGTAATATGTATGGGTATTACCAAGATTCAAACAACTAGGAGACAATGATGAAAAAAACAGCATTAATAATTTGTGTGCTAGCAGCATTAATGTTGGCAGGATGCCAAGAAAGTAAAATTGAAGAAAAAGTAGAAGCAGAAACAAAGACGGAAGTAAAAAAAGAAGAGACGACAAAAGAAGTACCAGCAGAAAAGAAAGAAACTAGGGAAGAAACAAAAGCCCCTTCTATGAACAAGGAAGAAGTCACAAAGTTAATTAGCTCAACTATAGAAAAGATTGAATCTGCTTTAGATAAAGCTTGGGATGAAAACAATTGGGATTCAAGCGCAGAAGCTGATCTAAATGTATTTAAAGAAAAGTTGAAAGATGTAACTAGCGAAGAATTTGTGGACACACAAATTAAAAATATGCTGGATAATAGATATTACGAAGGCACTGATATTCGTTATTTCCCTTATGGATTAATGACTGAACTCAGACTAGATATTAAGCAAGAAGAACAAAGACTAGTAGCAACGTCATTCGCACCCGAAAATTTAATAAACAGCGGTGTTATTTTTACAATTACCTTTGACTATATCGATGACAAATGGATTCTAAAAGGTTGGACAGGAGAAACCATTACAAATTTAGGTTTAACCATAGAGGAATCACAACAACTATTAGAGACATATCTTGGGTATTCAGATATCACTTTTAGAGAAGAAAAACAAACTGAAAAAGGAACAGTTTTTGTATTCTCATTAGGTAGTGACGCTACATTAACATTTAATCCAAATACAACAGAATTCACAGAAGAGCATCCAGAATTAAAAGAAGAGGAAGGAGTAAAAGAAGAAGTTTCTTATGAAAACGTTGATTACAAAAAGTTAGATGCAAAAGCTGATGAACTTGTGTGGGGCTATAAAACTGAAGATGGAACCACTCCAGGAACAAATCCTTTTTACCAATTAGGAGTAACATATTATATATATGAATACTTTTTAAACTTAGGTTCCTATGATGTCGATCACGAAGATTGGCTAAAACGTTATCCATTTGAGAAAGCATCTTATATATTAAGTGATTCTGCATTAAATGGAGTCTGGAATATTCTAAGCGAAAAGCTAGAAGCATCCGAGTTTGAAACCTTGAAAGCAGAGCAGAAAGAATGGATTAAAGAAAAAGAGGCTTCGGCCCAAAAAGTGCTCAACTCTGAGGATGACGGACTAATAGGGAAGGTGCTGTATTATTTAGATTTATATAACTCGACAGTAGCGCGATGTGATGAACTTATCGAGAATTACTATTCTTATTTACCATCACCGTACCCTCAATAAAAATAATTCTACCTCTGCTTAGGCAGAGGTTTTTCCTTTTGTAAATCTGTAAAATACGCTACAAGAACTGTTTTCTCATTTTTAATTTTTCCTGTTTAAGTCGTGGTAGACTCATAAAAAATTAAAAGGAGAAGTGAAAAATGAACTATGTAGCAATTCTAGAAGGCGGATTAATTAACGAGATTCTAAGGGATGCTAATAAGGACAAAAACCTTGTTATCATAGACCGTGATTGCGAAGGAACTGACTTATCCTAACTTGCATCAATGGAAGAAAACGATGCCTACATCCACATCGGTTTCTAGCCCATCAAGCTAAACTTACTTGGATGGAAATTATATAGGGCTTTGAGTTCTACTTTGGATAGAGATATAGAAGATTGATGATAAAAATTTTAATGTTTATAGCTTTGTTATATACAAAGGAGAAATGACATTACAAAAATTCTCTTATCCAAGGGGTGACTTCTAAGTGAATATTCGTTTTCTTTGAGGGACAGTTGCACTATCCCTTTTTTATTTGGAAAACTCTAAGTGAGTTTTAAACTAATAAGAATTTTGTTTTCACCAGTTATGAATAAGAATATTGTGATGATCAATACAAATTGTGAAGGAATGTACTTAAAGTAAAAGGGGCGTTGATCCAAGGAGGATTAATGCCTTTTTGTGTTGAATTCCTTATTGTAGAAACGGGGCAGGTGTGCGGAAGTAGGAGAGAATACATTTGAATTAGAAAAAATATGGTTTGTTATTTTCCGTAAACTAGGGGAGTATTAGATACTAATATTTCCTGTATAGTCCAAACATATCTACACGATTAGAAGATGGATCCGCGTCTAGTAGAGGAAGATAGTTCTCATCTAGATTAGGAGAGTAATAGAGTGATTCTGAAACAATGAGAAAATAACTTTATCATTGCTCCTATCTCTTTTATGATGACAAATACAAAAGCTTAAGAAAAATTGCTCCTTATTCAACAAACAGGTTCAATACCAAGTGATCAAGGCTGTCATATTGACGGTCTTTTCTTGTGCTGCTAAAGAGTTAGATGAGTGTTCTATTTGATAGTGGATTGTTAATACCAAGTAGTATTAGAGTGGTTAGTTGAAGAAAGCGCTCCAAATAATATGGTGATATAATAAAAGAAAGCGAGACAACCGTTCATATCGATGTTTTTAAGTATGGATGTTGTTTGCTAACTTAGAAAAGGGAGTGTAAAAAATGCGAAAGAAAAGGTGCTTCATAGTATTAGCCAGCTTAGTATTAATTCTTAGCTTTTTGACACCTGGTTTTGTGAACGCGGCAACCGATAAAACCAAACCTACCATTACGGGAGCCACCAATACTACTGCTTACCTATACCACTCATTCAATCCAAGAAAAGGGGTAAAGGCAAAAGATAATGTGGATGGTAACATCACAGACCTCATCCAAATTTCTGGGAAAGTAAATTTAAAAAAAGTGGGTAAATACACGCTTACATACAAAGTAACAGATAGCGACAATAACACCTGTACAGTAAAGCGTGTTGTAACGGTTAAGAAAGATACAACCAAACCAAAAATTACGGGAGCCTCCAATAAGACCGTATACAAAGGTTATTCCTTCAATACTAAAACAGGAGTAAAAGCTACAGACAACTTAGATGGTAACCTTACTTCCAAAATCAAAGTGAGCGGAAAAGTAAACACCAAAAAAGTCGGAAAGTACAAAATTAAATACACTGTTTCCGATAAAACCGGCAACAAAACAACAGTTACTCGAATGATTACAGTAAAAAAGGACACAACTAAACCGAAGATTACCGGAGCATCCAGCAAAACCGTTTATATGGGCTATTCTTTCAATCCAAAAACAGGCGTGAAGGCTACAGATAATGTGGATGGTAACATAACTTCTAAAATTAAAATAAGCGGAAAAGTAAACACCAAAAAAGTCGGAAAATACAAAATAAAATATACTGTTTTCGATAAAACCGGCAATAAAAGAACAGTCACTCGAACAATCACAGTAAAAAAGGACACAACTAAACCGAAAATTACTGGTGCATCGAATAAAACTGTTTATATGGGATATTCCTTTAACCCAAAAACAGGGGTAAAGGCTACGGATAATCTTGACGGTAATATCACGAGTAAAATAAAGATCAGTGGAAAAGTGTATATGAATGAAGTTGGTACCTATAAACTGAAATATTCTGTACAGGATAAGACAAAGAATACAACAACAGTTACCCGTACAATAAAAGTCATAAAGGACACTACCAAACCGAAAATTACTGGTGCTAGCAATACGACAATTAATTATGGCGATTCCTTTGACCCTAAAAAAGGCGTAAAGGCCACAGATAACCTAGATGGTACGATTACTAATAAAATGACGATTAACGGTAGCGTGGACCGATACAAAGTTGGAACATACAAACTTACTTATGCCGTTAAAGATAAGACAGGCAATAAAACTACCGTAACTCGTACAGTTAAAGTTGTTGATAAAGTCGCTCCTACTTTGTCTGGAGAAGGGCTCAATGACATAACCATAGAAGCGGTAGTAGAAACTTTTAATCCCCTATACCAAGTTCAAGCGAATGACAAAGTAGATGGGGATTTAACAGACAATATCAAGGTTGAGGGGGAAGTGAATGTAAATAAGGTTGGTACTTATACGTTGACTTATACAGTTGAAGATAATTCAGGAAACATTACGAAAGCGGAACGCCAAGTGACAGTAGTGGATAAAGCTCCTCCTGCCTTATTTGGTGTAGAGGACACAGCGGTCCATTATTTTGATGAGTTTGACCCGTTGAAAGATGTAGGTGCGTATGACCATCACGATGGAGACTTAACATCTAAAATTACCGTAGAAGGAAAGATTGACACAACTAACTTGTCGGCTGGAGGTTACTACGAATTCACCTATACAGTGACAGATGAAGCAGGAAATAAAACTATTAACCGTCGTAATGTTCTTCTAACCTACAGGGAAGCTGAATTTTCCGGTATTAGCGAAATGACAATCAATATCGGGGAAGAGATTGACACTTTAGATGGGGTAAGCGCTATTGATAAAGGAACAAGGGAAGAAATAACTTCATATATCAATGTTGAAAATTGTGTAGAAGATAATGTTGCAGGTACCCAGTATATTTACTACAGTCTTCCAAAAGAAAAAGGATATGACCCATCATCTAAAGTAAGTCGTAAAGTAACGGTCATTGATAATGTTCCACCAGTTATCGAGGGACTAACAGAGTTAACAGTTAATCAAGGTTATGACTTGCCGGATTTATATGAAGGAGTATGGGCATCGGATAATGTTGACGGAGAGTTAACTAAGAAAATTGAGTGTTACACTGACAATGTTGACACTTCTAAGGCAGGAGAATACACCATTACGTATAGAGTCACCGACAAAGCGGGGAACACAACCGAAGAATATCGTACCGTTTCTGTAAAGTATGTACCTATCGATAACATTACCATCGACACCAGTCTCTCTAAATTACCGGTTGAAACTGGGAAAACTTTTGAACTATATGCGGGGGTATATCCGGATTATGCTAGTGTGAAAGATGTAACTTGGGCTTCTTCTGACGAATCAATAGCTACAATTGATCAAAATGGTATTGTAACTACGATAAATGAAGGATTGGTAACATTCACAGCAACAAGCAAAGATGGAGTTTCAGGAAGTTTGGAAATTGAAGTGACAAACAAACTGGATCTCCGATTCGATGCATATGGTTATAATGAGAATTCAGTTGATTTCAATTTCTTTAATTATGAAAGCATACCAGTGGTTATTGAAAAAGTTGAATTATACAATGTAGGCGGTGGAGTGGTTCAATCATATTCAAAAGAACAATTGGAAAAGCTTAATGTGAAAACGATTCTCCAACCTACCGAAGAATTGTATATCGTGTTTGATATAAGCAACGAGGAAGCAAAACCCATTATAAATGGAGGTAAATTCGTTGTAACTGCAGGACCAGAAGGTGGAAAGACCTACGAATATGTAAGACAAATAGGGGAATGGACTTGGTAAGCCTTAAAAGAATAAATACTCAAAATAAATAAAGAAAAGGGGTAGCTTTGCTACTCCTTTTTTAAAATTAAAGAACAATTTCGAAACTGTCATCATCCCAGATTAGATGAAACCTTTCCCAAAAACCAACTGAATCAGGATCAGCATCTCCTTTAATATGCTGGATTCCATATTTATCAAGAAGGAAATGAATCATCTTTGTGTCGGTCCCTTTTTTAAAGCTGCTGATAGATCAGATAAATGCATAGGACTGGTTTATTCAAAATAAACGTATACAGAGAGATAAACCTAATTTTATAACGGGCAACATTTCTATTATGAGTTATTACACAAACGGGCGTTTGTTGAAGAACAAGTATACCTACTTTCTTTCTGAAGATACCTGTTTCATATCTCGAATTAATATTAGACAAAAGCAACAATCCTTACGAAAACAGTTAAAGATGTTGATAAACCCACCAACATCTCTTGTGTACGCACGTGGAGTGTGTCTCGCAACTCATTTTAAAATAAGGCAGTTCATTTTATGGCGCTGCCTTTTTATGTTTCCTTAATCAGTGCAATTGAATGTGTAACACACTCACTAATTGTGATTAGTAAACGCATAACACCAAAAGTGGAGTCGCCATTTAATTATAGTAAGGTTAGCTAAAATAGTTTAACTTCTTTCCTAAAATGGAGCAGTTGCTTATCTTAATATAACTATTTTTTTGAAAGTTTTATCAAAAATTCTTTTTTCCGTTGACTAAAAATACTTTGGAGATATACTTTTATGTGAAATATTATACATAAGTTTATTGGAGGTAATAAGAATGAAGTATCTTAGCGGTATTCTAGCATTTTTATTAACTTTATCACTGGTTTTAAACACTGGTGTGGGAGATGCGGTTGCTGCCATTTCTGATGTTACGTTGCCAACTGTAAAAAGTCTCACTATAGATAAAACAGAAGTGCAACCAGAGGACACCATCCTAGTTCAAGTCGAGGCTGAGGATGAATCGGGTATTTCAACTAGTTTTTATCAACAAAGTAAAGTTGTATTCAAATCGGAATTTGGCAATAGTTCCTATACTCGAGAAACTGTTAATCTAATATATAATCCAGATACAGATAAATATGAAGGACGCCTTAATGTAAATCATTATATGGTAACAGGTAAATGGGAAGTTTACTATATTCGTATTTACGACAATGCAGGAAATTATACTCACATTTCTTACCCTATGGAGGGCAGTGATTACTACGTATCCTTTACGGTAAACGAAGATACAAGGCCACCAGAGGCTCCAATAGTGTACGAAGTGACAGACCAATCTGAAAGTGTTAAGGGCGCTACCAGTGCTATGGATCCATATGGTGTTGAGATTTTTGTTAAAGATGAAGATGAAACTATAAGTATAGGAAAAGGATTTGGGGGGGGCAGAATTTGAAATTCCAATTCCCAAACAAGAAGCAGGCACTGTACTTTCTGTAACAGCGAAAGACACTGCCGGTAATGAGAGTGAACCTACAAAAGTAACAGTCAAAGACACGACCCCACCAGCTGTAGGAGGGGTTGTAAATCAGGAGACTTACAATAATGACGTACAAGTTACTTTTAACGAAGGTACAGCTGTATTAAACGGTGTACCCTTCGAAAATGGAACTACAGTAAGTAAGGATGGAAACTATCAACTGGTGGTAACAGACGGTGCCGGAAACTCAACAACAGTTTCATTTACAATTGATAAAACAGCACCAATCGTAACAGGAGTTAAAGATCAAGAAATCTATAATAAAGACGTAAAGGTTACCTTCAACGAAGGAACAGCCACTTTAAATGGTAAAGCATTCACTAGCGGTACAACGGTAAGTGACAATGGAACGTATGAATTAGTTGTGAAAGACGCTGCGGGCAACTCAACAACGGTTTCATTTACAATAGATAAGACAGCGCCAGTTGTACAAGGGGTCAAAGACCAAGCAAATTATAATAAGGATGTTACGATTACATTTGACGAAGGAACAGCTACTTTAAATGGCAATGAATTTAAAAGTGGTTCAACGGTGAGCGAAGAAGGTTCATATAAATTAGTTGTAAAAGACGCTGCGGGCAACTCAACAACAGTTTCATTTACAATAGATAAGACAGCGCCAGTGGTAACAGGTGTTAAAGACCAAGCTAATTATAATAAAGATGTTACGATTACATTTGACGAAGGGATAGCTACTTTAAATGGAAAAGCATTCACTAATGGTTCAACAAGAACAAAGGAAGCTATTGTAGAAAGACAACCGTAAAGGCCGATTCGAAAGGTAAGTTTTCTTTCAAAATCAGCAAGCAAAAAGCAGGAGTCGTTGTAAAGGTAGTCTCAACAGATGCAGCGAAGAATGCAACAACAAAGTGAACAAAGGTATTGGATAAAACAGCACCAGCATACCAACTGTTAAAACGGTGAAGACAACAACCACAAAAGTAACAGGCACAGCTGAAAAAAATGCGACTGTTTATGTTTACAACGGAAAAACGAAGCTTGGTACAGCAAAAGTAAATGCAAAAGGCAGTTATAGTGTGAGTATCAAGAAGCAAAAGAATGGGGCTAAATTAACAATCTATGTTAAAGACTCAGCGGGGAACCAAAGTAAATCGAAAACAGTAACAGTTAAGAAATAATAAGAGAAAGGAAAATCTGATCTTATATGGTACCTGCTTTTAGGACTCTTTAAAAAAGAGGGTTCTATCTACAGGTACCATAGTAATATTACTAATGATATCTTCTGCTTTTCGTTTTCTCATATCTCAATGATATATATATATATATATATATGTAATGCTGGTAAACCCACCAACATCCCGTATGTTGCCACATACAGTCCACACACGTAGAGTGTGTCTCGCAACTCATTTTAAAAGAAGGCAACTAACCTTTGTGGTTGTTGCCTTTTCTTGTTCTTTGAAGGATTACGAGGTTGTAGTGAATACGTCGTAATGTTGAGGAGTTTTAAACTATTAAAGAGACAATTTCTTTGTGATAAGAGAAACTATCTCTTTTTAGGTATATAAATAGGCTTAATTATCACTTAGTGTTTTTGAGTCTTTTTCTATCCAGGCAATTACATCAGAATCAGTTTGTATATCAGAAAGCTTATTTATGTTTACCCAATCTCCGTCTTTGTTCAAATAAAATCTTCCTGTTTTAGAGTAAAGCTCGGCAAGTACGTTTTTTCTAGAATTCACTGATTTCAGATACTCAATGTTAAAATCAGTGCCTTTAACAACTTTTACTTTATAGTCGGGATGTTCGTTGTAATATGCTAATAGCGAATTAATATTTATCATTATAGACCTCCTTTGTTATAAGAATATATAAAGGACCAGAATAGGCCCTTAGTTTCCCTCAAAATTATTCATTTTTTTTAAAAAACATTTTAGATAGATTTCTTAATACTTCCGCATCTAGTTCAATATTATGTTCATAAGCATACTTAATACCGTAACCCAACGATAAAGTCATACTTCCAGCAACTCCAGCACCGACAAGCGACCCCGCTCCAGGTATAACTTTTATTGCCTGCCTAAAGAGACTCTTTCCCAAGTTTCCAGTCAAAGACGAGATTGCCAATTCCTTAGCTCTGTCCCTTGTTAATGGTTTTTCATATAAAGTTGCCAATCTGACCATCAAGCTGACTTGAATACCAGTTAGGGGAATAAAATCAGAGCCTGGGAGTGGCGCAGCACCTACGACACCGGCTGATGTTGCAGCAGCTAAAATCCACTTGTTTGCTGTCGAAGACTTTTCCTTAATATGTCTTGCGAATAAAATATCTTTTTTTTCCTCCTTTAGAATATCGAGGATATCATTTCTAAGCATATCAATATTTTCGCCCGTTCTTGATGATATTGGAGTAACCTTAAAATCATTACTTGTAGCTTGTTGTACATATTTAACAAGACTTGGAATATCATCAGCTGCGTCAATTTTATTTAAGACAAAGATGATCTTCTTATTGAATTTTTTTATATTTGTATATGATTGTCTTTCACCCTCTGAAAATACTGTTCCTGCCGCATTAAGGAAGAAAAGAATAACATCTGCTTCTTTATAAAACTTAAGTGTTTCCTCAGAGTTTTTACTGTTTATATCGTCTAATCCAGGTGTATCAGCGAATATAATTTTATCTTTATAATTATATTTCTTTACGACGGTAGTTTCTCCGGGTTTTGGCCCAACTGAAGCCACTTCTTCTCCAATTAGGCGATTAATTGTTGATGACTTACCTGCATTAACATCACCAACCATTGCAAATAAAATTTCTTTTTCAAGTTGTTCATCAATATTGTTTATCTCTTCTTCATAGCTCTTTTCAAAATCGTTATCATCAAATTGAATCATAATCTCCTCACTCCTCTTTGTAAAATTAAACCAAATTAACCTATATACACCATTTATATACTTAATGCTTTACCCTCTCACGGTATTTCTTTAACCAGAAAACGCATAAATCTGCAAAATATGAGAAATTGAGTATAAAAAATTACTATTAACTAATATGGTGAGTTTAGTGGGAATAAAAACTATCTTCTACGCCTGCCAATCTATTTTAATGAACACCATTTTATCTATATTAATCAATGGAAGGGTATTTGAAAGACTATCAGTTGGCAATTACTTGATTGTTAATAATACAAATAATTAATTACTTAAATCACAGTTGAATATCCGTTAATTTCAAAAATTTGGTATAATTTACACAAGGAGATAAATGTAAATATTTGTTTATTTTTAGAGTGTATCTCTTTTTAATCCCAAAAATTAAGGGGGAGCAGAATGATAGATAAGATTATACTTAAGAATGTTGCTACCTATAATGATGAAGGAGCAGTCTTGGCAAAATTAAAAAAGATTAATTTTATTTACGGTAATAACGGGTCTGGAAAAACAACAATTTCGGAAGTTTTAAGAAATGAAAGTCATTTTCCAAACTGTTTAATAGAGTGGAAAAATAGAAGGATACCAACTTATGTTTATAACAGGAATTTTGTAAATGAAAATTTCCAACAGGATAAAGTTATTAAAGGTATTTTTACTTTAGGTAGGGAGTCAGTTGAACTTCAAGCTCAAATAGATTCTCTAAAGGAAAAAATCATAAAACACGATGAGGATATAGAAAAATTAGATGAAACATTGGATATAAAGTCTAAAGAGAAGCAAGGTTTAATTGATAAATTTAAAGAACTATGCTGGGATATAAAGAAAGAGGTAGATGAGGATTTTAAGGACTTAATTGAGGGATATAGGAATTCTAAAGATAGATTTATGAGTAAATGTATAGATGAGAGTAATGTTAGTAGAGAACTAAAAACACTGGAAGAAATCAAATTAAAAAAGGAGGCTATTTACGATCGACCAGTCGAAAAATTAGACGTTTATAACAAAATTATTTTTGAAAAATCTATAGAAGATAATTTTATCTTTAAACAAAAAATCATTGGTAAAGAAGATGTAGATATAGCTGATTTAATTATAAAGCTAAACATTAGCGACTGGGTACAACAGGGGTTTTTATACATAAAAAACAGCAAAGAACAATGTCCATTCTGCCAACAAACACTCCCATATGAATTTGAAAATAAGTTGAAAAGTTACTTTGATAAAACTTATATAAAGCATATAGAATTATTGAATCAATCTTCAAGTAGTTATATAAATCAAGTTCTTGCTGTTATTGATAACATTGAACTACTTACAAGTTCTAAGAGCGGATATTTAAATGTAGAAAAGCTACAAGAAATCATAAACTTAATCAAATCTAAATTTAATGAAAATGTTCTTCTTATAGATAAAAAGAAAAAAGAACCGAGTAGAAGTATAGAAATTGTAGCGATTGCACCTTTTATAAATGAGGTTAATTCTGAAATCTTGAAGGCAAATACAGATATCATAGAATATAACAACTTAATAGACAATGTTAAAGTAGAAAAAGCAAACTTGATTAAAGATATGTGGAGGTATATTGCAGAAAAGAATAAAAAACATTTTACTTCTTTTAATAACAAAAAAATAGGAGTAGAAAAAGCGATAGAAAGTATTAAGAAAAGTCGACAAGAAAAACAGATTTTTAGACATAGATTTGAAAAGGATTTGATTGAACTTCAAGAAAAGTCTACCAGTGTAGAGCATTCAGTTAGTGAAATTAATATTTTACTTGAATCCTTTGGGTTTAAAAATTTCAAATTAGCCACTGCCGCCAAAAAAGGGAACTATAAAATTATAAGGGATAACGGTGAAGATGCAAAAGAAACTCTAAGTGAAGGTGAAAAGACATTTATCACTTTTCTATATTTTTATCAACTACTAAAAGGAAGCAATAGCAAAGAAGAGATTGTTACAGAGAAGGTAGTAGTTATAGATGATCCAATATCCAGTTTAGATAGTAATGTCCTCTTTATGGTAAGTAGTTTAGTTAGGCAAATAATGTTTGATATAAAAGAGAATAAAAAGAATATTAAGCAACTCTTTTTACTAACACATAATATATATTTTCATAAAGAAGTGACCTTTAAACAAGGGAAGAAGACTTATGGGGAAGGTGGTTATTGGATAGTAAAAAAGAAAGATAACCAATCGTGCATTATTCAATATGATGAAAATCCAATCAAGACTTCGTATGAGCTTTTGTGGAAAGAATTAAAAAGTAGGGATAAACAAAGTCTTGCATCTATTCAAAATGTTATGCGTAGAATCCTCGAGAACTATTTTAAGTTTTTGGGTAATATAGATCTTGATAGTTTAGAGGAGAAATTTGAATATGAAGATAAAATTAGATGCAGGTCATTGATTTCCTGGATAAATGATGGTTCGCATTTTATTAACGATGATCTGTATGTTGAATCAAGTGAAGATGTAATGGATAGGTACTTCGAAGTCTTTAAAAAAATCTTTGAAACGCAAGGACATATCGCTCATTTTAATATGATGATGGGCGAACTCTATAATAAGCCTATTATATCTGATAATCAAGTTGTAAAACGAAATAGAGATGGTGAAAAAGAAATTAGGACTGCAATGAAAGAAGTAGCTGCTACAACTGACTAAAACCAATTTTTCCTTTAAATATTTTGGAATACTCTAAAGAATCGGTAATATTTTTATATGGCACTCGTACACTTTTATCTGAAATAGAACGAACAAAAATAGTAAAAGTGAAATAAATAATTGATTTGGTTTTAAATATATCAGTAGTAATGGAAAGGAAAGATTGGAATGAATTATATTAATTACAAACTAGAAGTAGAAGGAATAGGACCTTTTTCAATAAGTCTTGATTATAGCGAGGGGATAGTAAAGAATATTATTATAAATTTGGTAGATATACAGAACCAAGTAAAGGGTGAAATGAATATAAAATTTGTTCTAGCATCAAATATAAAAAGTGCTGAGGATGCTTTTAGGATTACCCAAGAATTAGTACAAGATGTAATTAACGTGTTATTTACTAAAGTTAAAGGAAGATTTGGTATACCAAGGCGTGGAACCTACAGTATAAATGGTATGGGAATAGTTGCAATGAATAGCATTACCTTACAAAATGTTGAAACAGTTGATGTACCTGCAAATATTACAAGAGATTTAGAAGTAGGATTGGTTGATAATACGCTATTATTGGATTTGAGGAATAATTATACTCATCGTTTGTTCAGATCTGCTATGAGAACGGATGACACTACTTCACGATTTATGTTTTTATACGGAATATTATTGACAATTGAGCCAAAGCAACCAGGGGTAGATCAATTAATAATTAATGAGGAGCCCTTGGTCGAAATGAGGCCTACTACAAATCCAAAATGGATAGGTCATAATGAAACCAAGTATACCTGGTTGAGGAATCAAATTGGTCATACAAATGCTTTAACTAATATATATGATGTGGAAAATGAGATAGCAGAGGTTTGTGGAGACTTTTCAGAAATAGTAAAAAAAATAATAAATTAATAACGCAAAACTAATGGTTTTCACAGTTTTTTGTTTTGTGTAATGGATTGACCAGTAATCAGTGGATTTTTTTGGTAATTGTTTAACTTATAATTCTAAATCGAGCACATATAACAAAACATAACTAAATTGGTTCTTAGGTATATTTTTCTTCTGTATTGAAATAAAACTCGCATAAATTTTAAAGAATATTGATAAACCCACCAACATCCCTTGTGTTGTCACATACACTCCACACACGTGGAAAGCGTAGCAAAATTAGTATTGAAATAAGGCAGTTGCCCTTTGGCGCTGCTTTTTTCTTTTCCCTGTAATTAGATTTAAGTACTGTTCTTTTTCAATATATAGCAGTAGTAAATTTTCTTAATGATTTCAATCGGTAATACTATTTAAAAAATTTGGTAGTCGTATCCTCATAATTCTTTCGCCTTTCAAGTCCAATACAGACCCATAAAAGCAAGCTATATTTTTCTATGTATTTATATCTACTCTCATTCTTAGCTCCCCTTTGCTGATTTCTATTCGGGAATATTTCCATTTTCATTGCTCTAAAGAAAACGTCCCCTTTGCGTTTAAAGCAAACTGCTAATAGACAAGTGAAAAAGGAGGGTATTAAAAAAGCGAAACCACGGATGTGATTTCGCTTACTTCTTAACTATATCGTTTAATTCCATTGACCTGCTTTTTCTAATTTTTCTTTCCCTTTGAACGCAATGATGATTAACAAGACACTTAACAGAATCATCCCTGCAACAGCATATAACACGTATAGATAGCTGCCCGTTGCATCAAATACAAACCCATAAGCAGGGAGCGCCGTAATACCTGCTAATGCTAATCCTAATGCTGCCGTTCCATAAATGGCACCATATTCTTTCGTGCCGAAGATAGAGGTAGTCAATAACGGTCCTAGCGTTCCAACAGATGAAGAAACAAATCCAAATAGTCCGATTGCCACTGAAAATACCATTGGATTGTCTGGTAAGAAGATTAATAAGAAAACGGAAATCAATCCAACGAACATGGAGAAAAAGGTGGTTTTCTTTGCACCCATTTTGTCGGTCAAGAAACCGAATACCAAGGATCCAACTAAAACACCAAACATGAACACACCCATGACATTTCCGGCAAACTGGACATCATACCCAATGCTTTGTGCGTAAGGGGCAATAAATTGAGCAAAACTTGCAACCGCGGTAATTAAGAATAAAAAGAATAATAGTGCATAAAAGGCCAATGACTTTTTCGCCACTGCGGCTGTGACACCTTTGTTTTCTAACGTTTGTGCGTCTTGTTTCGAATCGTTAGCTTCTGCCTTGTCCAAGCCATAAGGTAATAGACCTTTTTGTAGTGGTGACATACGTATGAACAGTAAAACCACTGGTATTACAATGATAATCGCCGCAATCCCAACGATGATGTAAGAAGTTCTCCAACCTTGTGAGGCAATTAACGTTCCTACATACGGTTGTATGACCGCCCCAAACATTCCACTCGCTGCCATCATAATACCAAGGGCTAGTCCGTTTCGTTTTTTAAACCATTGGTTTATAAGAACGGGACCTGCCAATTGTGTCACAAGAACACTACCGACAGACAGTGGGATTGCTAATAAATACCATCCCCATACCGAGTTCATCATACCAAATAACGCAAATGCACCGCCTTGTAATAGAATGGATACAATCAATACCATACGAATATCGTATTTACCCATTATTTTTCCGGCAAACGGTAAGAATACCATCATCGCAATGGATGAGACACTCAAGTATAGGGTAAGTTGTCCCATACCAACGCCTAAATCTTCTGACACAGGTGTTAAAAATAAACTGGCAGCATTATTTATACCACCACGTGCAACACCCATCATAATGGCTAACCCAAACAATACCCACCAAGCAAAATGAATTTTCTTCTTTTTCTGTTGCATGTTCTACCCCTCCTGTCCCTATATAATTTTTCTTTCGATAACCCTTTGCTTTCGCAAAAAAATATATCAGTATGTTCTATATTTATTTTACCTTATAAAAAAGGAGAGTTACAATTTTTGACTTCCTCTTTTTTATATACTCACATAATACCTTTATCGAAGCTTAGTAGGATTCACACCTGTTTTTAATATAGCTAATGAACAGGGAAAGGATGATGTATGTCATTGTAGAAATTGTTTGACCAAATATTCAGAATAATATTACTATAATTATATAATATATTAGCTTAATTCATACGTGTTCAATACGCCATGCCATTCCACCAGATGGCATTAGGAGCATATTAATTACTTGGCGCAAATTCAGAACAAGGAGGTGAAATTATGCAGGAGAGATTCCCGGGTATCGTGTGGTTTTGCGATCGCTGCAATACTTGCCTGAGCGAACAGCCGGGTTTTGATGACCACCACTATGTTTGGAAATGTACAGAGTGCGGTCATAAGAATAGCATTTCTTCGGATTCAATCTATGAATCTGAGGATGATTTTAGAAATTATGACAATTAAGTACAATTAGCTTAGGGTATTTTGAGTAGACTGCTTTATAAATATAAGGGAGGAAAAGCAATGTCAATTTTTGAACGTGACCACAGAGTTATTCCTTATAGTTTACTTAATGATGAATCTAAAGAACCTGATGAAATTGATGAATCTGAAGAATTTGATGAATCTTTAAGTGTTTACGAAGCTGCAGAGATATGGGCTTCGCACGGGAAAGATGAAGATTATATGTTTGGGTACACTGAAGAGGAATTGGAAGATGCTCTTTAAAAAACAACACCCTGCTAGCATTATATAGTTAGCAGGGTGTTGAACATCTCAGGGTTTGTATATCTTTTATTTTCTATTCGTACTTGAAGAGCAAATCCAGTATTGAAATTAGGCAGTAGCCTTCTAAAGGGACACTGTCTATTTATGTTTACTTTTTCTTTTTTTGCTTCAGTTTATTCCTTTGATTCTTCTTGATTAATTTCAAGATCCTTTATCTCTTCGTTAACTAAATTTAACTCTTCTTCTGATTCTTCAAAATCGATATCTTTGATGGGAACTTTGATTGTTTTATTTTCGATTAGCTTGTTTATTTCGTCTGTTAAATGGTCTTGTACCTTTTCTCTACCCGTTTCAATATGATCTCTAATTGTCTGTTCGATAATTGTGTTTGCTTGTTCATCATATATTTTTGCATCGTCATATGATGTCGGAGAGAGTATAGACTGTGCCCATCCTAAATTTTCATCGGATTCAACCAATTCTTTTGCGTAAAATGCAGTTAGTTGTGGCTCTTTAATTGTCAGTGTCTGCTCTTTTTTATTGTATTTGACGGTTTTCTTGTCAATCTCACCTCTATAACCCCATCTAACTAATGCTTTATATTTCAGTTCAACTACCTTTTCCATTCCCAAAACCTCGTTATAGAAAAAGTTCCCTTGTTTATCAACAGGTTTAAAAGTAGCTGTTACGGGATGTCCTGCTATGTAAGTCTCTTTAATGATATCTTGTATAGCTCCAATCTCTAATTCGGTAATGTTATAGATTTCTATTCCTAGTGGGGCGATAATTGTTTCTTTTGTTTCAGAGTCTCCGAAAAACACTTTCCCTAGAAAAAATACCCCTAGAAGAATTGCTGTAGAAGCTACTCCAATAATAAATAATTTAACTTTTGACATGATGTTCTTCCTTTCATAGATGTTTTTATATTAAAGTGAGCGGTGTTATTTTTTGTGAAATGACAATGTTAAAGTGATCAAAATAATAGCAATAAAATAAAGAAAGGAAAATATTGAACTAGCACTCAAGAATAGATTGTAATGGTTCTGTTCACTTCAGAATCAGCAAGAACTCTCATGTGGACCTTTGTGAGCTGTTGTAGATTCAAAATGTATGGTTAGTGTTTCCCATATATTACTCATAAGGTTTCTACTACTCTGATTAAATGGGTATGTTTGAACAAAGATGAGCTAGTAAAATTTATTAATTAAAGTGATGTCAGGAGAGGCGAGAACAACAAAAGAAAAACTGAGTCACCCTTCTTTATATTAGGATAATAAAATTCTAATTGTTTGTGAATAAATAGACCGAATATTTTTATATTTATTGTATTGGATTTATAAACGTGTACTGAATCCGGATATATCGCAATAGCAAGTGATTTTCTTGCCCAGTGAGGGAAGGAGCTGTAGTCATAATATAGTCGAATTATCATTTCCTTTTGATTAAGGAAGTTTTTTTATAATATGACTCTTATTGGATATTTCGCTTTTCTGTTAAGTTTTTGCTGAATATACTTGTTTTTTAAATCAATTTTAGATATAACACGAATATTTATTTATATTTAAGTAATAACGTACGGTTTTTGTTGACGTTGGAAATTCCTAATGTTATTATTGTTAAGTAAAAACGAATACTATTTCGATATAATATTAAGGTTATAACCTCAAGGTTTTTTACTGTCGCTTGACGTTTTTATAAATAAGAGTCAAGAGCCAGTACAAATAGTTGTTTTTTATAAGTTTACAAAAATAGAGGAGGATAATTTCTTGAAACAAAGTACTAAAAAAATAGTAATGGTCTTATTCATGGCTTTAATGACTGTTGCTATGGCAGCGTGTGGAAACAGTGAAGATAAAGCAGGATCCGAGAGTAACGGAGAAGGATTAAAAATTGCTATTGTAACAAGTCTAACTGGTGTTGATGATGGCAACTTTAACGAAAATAACTATAATGGTATTTTAAAATTCATCGAAAACCATCCAACAGCTACTGTAAAAGCTATTAAAGAAGAAACGGGCGATCCTGCTGCAGGAGTACAAGCCGTTGCTGATATCGTGGCAGATTATGATGTGATTGTAACACCTGGCTTCCAGTTTGCTGGAGTTTCAAGTGTTGCTTTAGAAAATCCTGATAAGAAATTTATATTAATTGATTCTGAGCCTACACCTGTAGGTGACCAAAAAACGTTCGATAATATTTACTCTATGATGTTTGCTGAACAAGAAGGTGGCTTTTTTGCCGGAATGGCAGCAGCACTTGAAACAAAATCAAATAAAGTTGCAGTTGTAAATGGAATTGCTTACCCATCAAATGTAAACTATCAATTTGGTTTTGAATCGGGTGTAGAGTTTGTTAATAAAACATATGAAAAAAATGTTGAGGTTGTTGAGTTATCCGGATATGCAGGAACTGATGTCAACGGAGTGGATGTTGGCGGTAACTATGCAGGGTCTTTTGGTGATGAAGCAACAGGAAAAGTAATTGGTAATGCATTGATTAAAAAAGGTGTAGACCAAATCTTTGTTGCAGCAGGTGGCACAGGTAACGGTGTGTTCACTGCTGTTAAGGAAGCGAAAGGCGATGTTAAAGTAATTGGTTGTGATGTTGACCAATTTGATGATGGTGTAAATGGTTCTGAGAACATTGTATTAACATCTGCAGCTAAATTTATGGGCATGAACGTTGAAAAGCAATTAAATGCCATTGTTGACGGAAGCTTTAAAAGTGGAAACGTAGTTCTTCATGCAGATACAGATTCTACTGGATTTATAAAAGAAGAAGGCCGTCATCAATTATCAGAGGATACTCTTACGAAAATGAACGAAGCGTACGATTTAGTGAAAGAGGGTAAAATCGTACCTGCATCTAACTTTAATGGTCATACGCCAGAAAAATTCCCGGGATTGTAATATTCATTAGAAAAACATAGTGGAATAAATCTTTAGAAGTTTGTCGCCTTCTAATCTAAATAGATTAGGAGGAGGATGAACTTCTAATTTTTTCCTTTCTATTTTAATGTGATAAAGGAGAAGAAAGATGTCTGATTATATTGTAGAGATGAAACATATAACCAAACGATTTCCTGGAATAGTAGCGAATGATGATGTCTCTATCGGCATAAAAAAGGGAGAAATCTTCGCCTTACTTGGAGAAAATGGTGCTGGTAAATCAACGTTGATGAGTATGCTGGGTGGCATGTATGAACCGGATGAAGGCGAAATCTATATCCGGGGTGAGAAAGTGAATATCAGCTCACCTAACCATGCGGCGAAGCTCAATATAGGGATGGTCCATCAGCATTTCAAACTGGTATCAGATTACACGATTACAGAGAATATTATTTTGGGAATCGAGCCAATCAGAAAATTTGCAGGTCTCTTTCCATATGTGGATATTCGAAATGCCAATCGAAAAATTGAAGAACTGTCCAAAAGCTTTGGCTTAGAAGTGGATCCTACAAAAAAAATAGCAGATCTGAACGTTTCCATGCAACAACGAGTGGAAATTCTTAAGGTACTTTATCGTGAAGCGGATATCCTTATTTTTGATGAACCGACTGCAGTCTTAACGCCGCAGGAAATTGAATTCTTGCTGGATATAATCAAAGGACTGCGAGACGGTGGGAAAACGATCATATTAATTACACATAAGCTGGAAGAAATTAAGAAGGTGGCCGATCGATGCGCCGTATTGAATAAAGGCAGATTAGTCGATGTCCTGGATGTAAAGACAACATCGGTTAATCATATGGCTCAATTAATGGTAGGCAGAGAGGTAAACTTTGAAGCTGAGAAACTACCTGCTGAGTTTAAAGAGGAAGTATTAAAGGTAGAGCATCTAACCGTTAAAAATGAAGATGGGTTTGAAGTAGTGAAAGATGTATCCTTTACCATTCGCAGCGGTGAAATCTTTGCCATTGCAGGGGTTGCAGATAATGGACAGGTTGAAATAGCGGATGCAATAGCTGGACTAACAAAAGTCAGCAACGGAACTATACATCTTAATGGCAAGGATATCACGAATGAAACAATAAGAAGCAGAACAGAAGCAGGTATATCGTATATCCCTGAAGATAGACAAAGCTTTGGCTTATTTTTGGATTTCGATTTAGCTACTAACCTAGCATTAAAGCAGTATTATAAGGAGCCTTTTTCTAGTAAGTGGATGCTAAATAAAGAGGAATTCGAGCGATCTGGCAGTGAGTTGATTGATAAATATGATATTAGAAGCGGACAAGGCGTCAAAACGCAAGTTCGTTCGATGAGCGGCGGTAATCAGCAAAAAGCCATTATTGCTCGAGAAATCGAATTACAATCACCTCTTATGATCTTCGTTCAACCAACACGGGGAGTAGATATTGGCGCAATCGAAAATATTCATAAGATGATCATTCAGGAACGTGATCGTGGAAAAGCGATTCTCCTTATATCATTGGAGCTAGATGAAATTATGAATGTAGCAGATACGATAGGAGTTATCTATAATGGCCAACTTCAAAAGATTGCTAGCAGAGAGTCATTAACGACCAATGAAGTCGGTGAATATATGATGGGGGCAAAGCATGAGTAAAGATAGAAAGAGTAATAACTTACGTAGTAGTCTTATTCGGCTAATAAATAATGAGAAGTGGCAATCAATCTCCATTCCATTAGTCGCCATAATTATAAGTTTTATTGCGGCAGCTATTGTCATACTTTTAATGGGTAAAAATCCTTTGCAGGCGTTCTACAACTTATTTCAAGGGGCAGGAATTTTACCGAAGCCATTTTATGCTGGCTATAAAAGCATGCTGACTGATTTCATGAGTTTGCTGAACGCGATGACGCCGCTTTTATTTGCGAGCTTGGCAGTTGCTGTCGCATTTAGAGCGGGTCTATTTAATATTGGGGTTGCCGGTCAAATGCTCGTCTCTGGTTTTTTTGCGACGATTATTGTCGGCTACAGTGGCTTGGATGCGGTAATCGCAAAGCCGCTTGTTTTACTGATTGGTATAGTCACAGGGGGACTAATGGGAGGATTAGTTGGGTGGCTCAAATATAAATTTAACATCAATGAAGTCGTATCTACGATTATGTTGAATTATATTGCTCAATATGTCATTAGCTTTTTTATTCAAATGTATTATATTGATCCAGTCTCAAGGCAATCTAAATATATTTCTGAAGCAGCAAGATTAACATTGGCGAATGTTGAAATAGGGGCCTTGAAAATGGATATTCCGTTAGGCTTTGTTTTGGCCATCATTACCGCTATTTTAATAAAGATCCTCATGGACAAAACGGTTGTTGGATTTGATATTAAAGCGGTAGGCTCCAACCGCAATGCAGCAAAATATGCGGGAATTAATGTAGGAAGAAATACAGTCCTGGCAATGGTTATATCGGGTAGTTTGGCTGGACTTGCCGGTGTCACATATTATTTAGGTTATTACGCTTCTATACAACCAAAGGTATTGTCAGACATCGGCTTTGATTCCATTGCTGTAGCCCTATTAGGAAACTCTCATCCAATTGGTGTTATTTTTTCATCATCTTTAATATCAATCATTGATCAAGGAAGCACGTATATGAGTTCACAGGCAGGCATTAGACAAGAGATTTCTTCTGTGATCATCGGGTTGATCCTTTTATTTAGTGCATGTGGTGTATACCTGAAATATAAAATTAGCCGCATGAATGAAAAAGCAGTGGAACGAAAGGAGAGTAAATCATAATGGATACAGTACTTATTGATGGTCTATCCTTTGCTTTGCCTCTTTTTATTATAGCAATTGGCGGTATATACAGTGAAAAGAGTGGTATTACCAACTTAGCACTTGAAGGATTTCAAGGTTTTGGGGCATTCATCGGGGCGCTGTCAGCTGTATTAATCGCAAATGCCTTTGGTACAGATATTCAAGATTTGTTTTACGTAGCGTTATTATTTGCTATGCTTGGCGGGATGGTTTTTGCCGTTATTCACGCTGTACTATGCATTAAGTTTAAGGCAAACCAAGTTATCAGTGGTGTCGTCATTAATATACTGGCGTTGGCTTTAACAACATTCTTAACGACACAAATCAATGCGCTTGTCTTCGGAACTGCTTCGGACAAGTTCCAGTTAGGTGTCATGGAGCGGTTTACTATTGCTGGTTTAGCCGATATACCAGTAATAGGTGCAATCTTTACGAATGTGTATCCGTTTGAAGTAATTATCATCGTGATTGCCATTTTTGCTTGGTATCTTTTATATAAAACAAAGTTCGGCATGCGCTTAAGGGCGTGCGGGGAAAATCCTCATTCCGTGGATGCAGCAGGTGTAGATGTAGCGAAAATCAGGTTTACAGCAGTCTTAATATCAGGTCTATTATCTGGTCTGGGCGGCATGTGTTTTGCCTATTCCATTTCAGCTAACTTTTCTTCCAGCATTTATATGGGATATGGATTTTTAGCGATTGCTGCATTAATTTTTGGTAATTGGAAGATTGTCCCGACGCTAGCTGCGTGTCTTTTGTTTGGTTTTGCGAAATCTGGTGGAGCTTTTATTGCTCAATCAATGGCATTGCCAAGCAGTTATACTGATTTATTTATGATTTTGCCGTATGTATTAACATTATTGTTATTAATCTTCTTTTCTAAATCAAACCGTGCTCCGAAAGCATTAGGTGAGATTTATGACAAAGGAAAGAGATAAATAAATTTACTAAGCAGTTTCCATGGGCTAACATGTTAAATTTGGTTAACGAAACGTGTGAGTATCGATAAATTACGGTTCAAGATAATGCACACTCTTATCGTGCGTCGACATAAGGTGGAAATATACCTAGTGTGTGGGCATACAGTCCACATGTGGATAGTGTAGCAAAGCTTATAATGAATAAGGCAGCAGCCCTCATTGGGGGCGCTGCTTTTTTCGGTTTCTCACAATGAACAAAGCTGTATTTAATGTGAATTATCTTATCTGATTGTCAGGTACCTACCAAATGCTATCCCAAGAGGATTGCAACTTTCGCAATAGAACAATTTGGCCGATATGATATGAATCGTGCATCATGATATTGCTGAGTAAACGCTCAATAGAGTACCTGTTAGCTGCATACAATGTTTTTAGCTTTTCATCCTCAAGGTCCGCAATGACCGTTTTTAATTTATTCATGACTTCAATAAGGCGCTGCACTGTCTGGACCCATCTGATTTCGTCTTCTGGATCTCCTGGATTTCCGAAGGTTTCTTCATTGTTTTCTGGCTTCTGCGGATTCTCGGTTCCCTTAATTCGATGGATTACATCTTCATTCCAAAATATCAAGTGGTTGACAATTTGCCAAATCGAATTGCTGTTTCCCGAACTTCGCCATGCCGCCTCAGCTGCGGTAACTCCATGAAGTGCCTGATTCATGGAAGCAAACCATTCATTCTCATGGCAATGCATGTCGAGTTGTTCTAAAAACAATTTAGTTACGACTTGCATACTACCAATCTCCTCCCTGTTTGGGATCATTTTTTAAAGTTAAAAGATAAGTAAAAAGCTGACGATAATAAAATCCTATAATCTATTTAGCAAAAAGCCACTCATACGCATATAATTTTGGACTGCTGGCTATATAAGGACGAATGTATTCTAAATAAAATGCTCTATACATTTATTTTGAGAATACAACCAAACTATAACACTCTGACTTTATTCGGCGCATCCAGCATGTATTCCTTCCACATAACAAATAAAGTTCTTATATATGGGATAGGTAGGCTATGCTTAACAAATTCCTCATAAATCTACGATTATTCCTGGTGATAAAAGCTATTGATTCCATACCTGGAAGTTAAAGATTAAAATAATTCATAAGAATAAATTTAGTAAAAATATTTCATTGACTATCAATGCATGTGTTGTTAGAATGCAAAAAAGGTTTACGAAATAAAAACAGTTATATTATAAAAATAAACTCGTATAATCTTGGAAATATGGTCCAAGAGTTTCTACAAACTAACCACTTTAATTAGTTCGTCTACGGGAATAGATACGTACAGAATGTATAGTAAACTGCTATTTTATTTATACATCCTTCTACTTTCTTATTTGTCCCGCTGAGCACAAAATGAGGAGGAATAAGATGAAAACCCCAAAACAAATCAAATCCCAAATATTAGCAGCAAGAAATATCAGTTTACCTGAGTTAGTTATTAAAAATGTTCAAACAGTAAATGTGTTTACGGATGAATTGGAGCGTGTGGATGTTGCCATTCACAATGGTAAGTTCGTAGGTATCGGCCATTATAATGGTAAAAAAGAAATCGATGGCACTCCATATACAATGGTTCCAGGTTTAATTGATTCACACGTCCACATCGAATCTAGTATGCTTTCTCCTTCTCAATTTCAAAAAGCTGTTTTACCGCGAGGAATTACGACTATTATCACAGATCCCCATGAAATAGCAAATGTCCAAGGGTTAAAAGGAATAGAATGGATGTTAAAAGACAGTGAAAACTGCCTATTGAATTATAGCTATCAACTGCCTTCCTGTGTCCCGGCAACTTCCTTTGAGGACAATGGAGCAACTCTGACGGCAGAGGATCTTGCGTCTCTTTATAATCATAAGCTTGTGCTTGGCTTGGCGGAAGTGATGGATTTCCCCGCAGTATTATCCGGTCAGGAAGATATAATATCAAAGCTGTCCGGGGCAATTATCAACAATGTTCCGATTGACGGACATGGTGCTGGTTTAAGCGGGAAAGATATTAATGCCTATTTGACAGCGGGTATTACAACGGATCATGAATGCGTAAAACCAGATGAAATGATTGAACGCGTCAGACGAGGTATGTATGTGATGCTTCGCGAAGGCTCTGCTGCCCGCAATCTTCATGATTTGTTAGCCGGCTATAGTAAAGAGCTTTCGCATCGTTTAATGTTTTGTACAGACGATAAGCATATAGATGATTTATTGGAAGAGGGAAGTATTGATTATCATGTACGTGAATGCTTAAAGGCTGGAATCGATGTATATTCTATTATGAGAATGGCATCCCTTAATGCGGCTCAATGCTACAATCTAAAAGGGAAAGGGGCAATTGCTCCTGGCTATGATGCTGATTTTATTTTATTGAATGCAATAGAAGAATTTGATATACATTCTGTTTGGGTAAACGGCATCCGTTACGAAGAAAAAAACGAGCAATTGAAAGAAGCACCTTTTGAAAATACCGTGATATTGGGAAGCTACTCAAAGGAGCTTTTACATCTGCCATTGACTTCTGATGTAGCAAGGGTAATTGAAATTATTCCTAACTCGATTGTGACGAAAAAAGCTCAATACAAGGTACCAGCTGTCAATGGCCTGTTTGTGCCAACTGAAGAAGAGGATTTCGTAAAAATGGCTGTAGTCGAAAGACATAAAGGTACAGGAAGTGTAGGAGTCGGTATTGTAAAGGGCTTCTGTCTGCAAAAAGGAGCTATTGCTACAACGATTGCTCATGATTCGCATAATATTATATGCATCGGAAAGAATGATGAAGATATGGATGTCGCTATCAGGCAGCTTGAGAAAATTGGCGGAGGTATTTCGATTGCTTGCAATGGAGAGACAATCGCTTCATTATCATTGCCTGTTGCAGGATTAATGACAACCATCTCACCTGAAGAATTAAATCATCAATACAGCCAACTGCTGAGTGCACTTTCATCACTTGGCATCACGGATGAATTTTCACCTTTACTAACATTATCCTTCTTGGCCTTGCCAGTTATTCCTTCGTTAAAGCTTACGAATCAAGGATTGTTTGATGTTGATTCATTTACGTTTGTAGATGTAAGTGTATAAATTAATTGGAGGGTCTCTCTAAAGTCTTCAATGATTTTTGAGAGGCCCTTCTTTGTTTGTGCAGGTGCGTATGAATCCTCCCCAGTAAATTTGTTTAAAATATCCATTGGATGGAGCACCTGTATATATAACTAATTCAGTGAAAAAGTGTCGCTAAGCTTAGAAATGAGGCAGTAGCCCTCCGTAATAAGGGAGCTGCCTTTTTATATTAGAGAATGCAGTAATTATTGGATAACTATATAAGGTTGATTCCACAAACCTAGTGTAAGTACATATCCTGCTGCTGCACCCATCAATAATGTAATAAAAGTCCTTTTGTTTTCCATCTTGTAATATCTCCTTTGTATACTTCATTTGATAGTTGTATTTTACCTATTTGATGTTTGCAAATTGCAAAAGAAATGTTTATTAAATGTTAAAATGAAAAAAATATTATCCATATATAAAAGAATCCTATAAACGATTACCGTTTATAGGATGTTATACTTCCATTATGGCTATTTTAATAAATCCTCGCTCAAAGATAGTATCTGTGGTGCTAGTTTTTCTCGTTTTCTTTTTGTTATTTTCACATATATGGGATAGGCAACGCTTATTAGCACAATTCCTAAAAAACCTACAATTATTCCTGGTATGAAAAGCTGTTCATCCCATACTAGACAGCAGCTCATACCTATTCCAAATAATAATGTTCCTATAAGGCCTGACATAATGGCCAAGATTGTTCCTGGTCTTTCTGCACTTTTATCCAAATTTCGTAACTGTTCGAATGGATCATCTTCCTTTTTCATATATTTCTTTTTAATAGCTTCTATTTCTGACTGCCTTTTTGCAGAATATGTATACTCAAATTTACTATTTTCCATCATTGTCATCCATTCCTGATTTATATTTACGCATAAGATAATATTTCTATCATTTTATTCGATTACGTTCTCCTTTAAGTAGACAGTAAACGTGCTTCCTTCTCCCGTTGTACTTTGTACATGAATATCTCCACCAACTATATCAATCACTTTCTTTACCAATGCTAGTCCCAAACCGTTTCCTTGCGTAGCATGGGAAGTATCCCCCTGATAAAATTTTTCGAAAATATGCTTTCCTGTTTCAGGGCTAATGCCACAACCGCTGTCGCTGACTTCTACAAATGCAGTAAGTCCTTCTTTTTTTACCTTAATACCAACAGTTCCGCCATGATCCGTAAACTTTATCGCATTTGAAAACAGATTGTTCCATACTAGACTTAACAGTTCGGCATCTTCGTGTATGAAAATATCTTCCTCTAAATCGGTTTCAATATTAATGTTCTTACTTCCCCATGATTGTTCAAACAAAAGTAAACATTCGCAAATCTGTTCTGTTAAATTATAATGTTTTCTCTCCGGAAAGATTTGTTGATTTTCCAGGCGATTTAATTTCAATATATTTGTAATCAGACCAGATAATCTTCTTGTCTGCTCGGTAATGGCCTTTGCATATTCTACCTTCTGTTTTTCAGAAAGGGAATGTCCCTGAAGCAGCGTTCCATAATTTTGGATAGCCGCAAGGGGGGTCTTAATTTCATGAGAGACATTTGAAATAAAATCTGTTCGGAGAGTTTCTACTCCAGACAACTCTATAGCCAGTTCATTAATCCCTTTGATAATTGCATCGAATTCATTGCTGCTGTTTTCATTTCTAATATAGGGAATCTGTGTGTTGAAATTGCCGGACATTATTTCATCCAGACCTGCCTGAATCCGTGCTATTGGTTTTCTTACCATCAAGGTCCGGCGAATTTCATCAATCATACTGAAAATAAATGTGAGAATGATAACGTTTAAGAAGGTAATGGGAACAGCTGCTTTCATTTCTTCCGTCGTCAAATCAACCCAATGTAAAAACAGAACCAGATTGCAAGTAACTACAAATGCCATCAGTATAAAAAATATTAGGAATCTCCCAAAATTAAATAAAAACTTTTTCCTATTTCGTTCATCAGTTGTAATTCTCATTTGAGCACCGTCTTATATCCTAATCCATGTACGGTAACTATTTCAAAATCATTGCACGCAGAAAACTTATCTCTCAATTTTGTAATATAAACATCCACTACACGTGGTCCTGACTGAGATTCGGCACCCCAGAATTCATCCATCAACTGAGTTCTTGTAAATGTTTTCTTCGGGTATGACAACAGCTTATACAATAATTTGAATTCTCTTACTGTCAGATTGATTTCTTCCTCGTTTAAATAAGCTGAGTGCTCTTCAATATCAAGCCTTAGCTGGCCAATCTCGATTTTTTTATTGGATGCAATTTTTGCCCTGCGGAGCAATGCTTCTAGTCGAAGGAGTAATTCATCCAAATCGACAGGTTTAACCATGTAATCATCCACACCGGCATGGAATCCTTTTCTTTTTGATTCGAGATCTTCCTTTGCTGTCATAAATAACATAGGGATATCATTGTTCAATTCCCTAACAGACTTAGCAAATTCAAATCCATCAATCCCCGGCATCATTATGTCAGAAATAATTAAATCAAATATATGGTCAGTCATCGCATCATAGGCATCATTGACATTTTGAACACCTTTAGCTTGATAGCCGTTTAGGTTCAAATAAGTACAGACTGTCTGATTTAAATTTTCATTATCTTCTACTACTAATATTTGAAACATATGTATTCTCCTCGTTGTATTTTTGACATTATAGCATGTGATTGTTTACGAAATGTTAACGTATTATTAAAACGTCTAATAGATAAATAAAAGATATGCTATAAGAACCATCAGAAGAAGAAATTGGTCTATTGTTGACTGATACTAATGAGAGCCTAATCTAGAGTCTTTAAACAAAACTGATTCAATAATGATTACGATGTGAACATAGCTTGTATAAAAATTAAAAAATGCAGAAAAATATAGTGGATGATAGATGGTTATTTTTGCATATCTGATCTTTTGTAAGATAAAAATGAGGTGACCGATATTTGTACAGGATTAAGTATTCAATCTCAAGAGGGTAAGTGGTTTTTTGGAAGGAATATGGACTTAGCCTATTACTTCAATCAAGCAGTTATGATTATCCCAAGAAATTATCAATATCAAGATAGAGTCTCAGGTAATATGGTAACCAATAAACGCGCTATCATTGGAATGGGGACGGTAATTGATAACCATCCTCTTCTGGCGGATGCTATGAACGAAGTTGGCCTAGCCTGCGCAGGATTAAATTTTGAAGGGTACGCGTACTTTGAGAAAGAACCGATTGAAGGGAAAAATAATATTGCACCCTACGACTTTATACAATGGGTTTTATCAAATCACGAAACAGTAGAAGAAGTTAAACGTGGGATTGAGCATCTAGAACTTGTGGATTGCCCAATCAATGAAAATACACCGGTTTCAATGCTTCATTGGATGATTGCAGATAAGACAGGAAAGGCTATTGTGGTAGAAAAGACAAAAGACCGCTTGACTGTACATGACAATCTGATAGGAGTTTTGACCAACAATCCTACCTTTGATTGGCATTTAACTAACTTGAATGAGTATTTACATCTGACACCGATTTCACCAAAAGAAACAAAATGGGGTAAGCAAACATTAAAAGCATTAGGCATTGGAGCTGGAACATTAGGGATACCCGGTGACTTTGCTTCTGTTTCCAGATTTGTAAGGATTGCTTATATTCGTACACATATGCCTAAAATTGAAGGAGATATTCACTCTATTACTCAATTTTTTCATATGCTGGATTATGTAAAAATGGTTAAAGGTGGGGTCCTTACAGATGAAGGATTAGAGGATGGTACAACCTATTCCTCTTGTATGGATCAAGAAAAAGGTGTTTATTACTATAGAACGTATGAAAATAATCGTATCAATGCAATCGATATGCATAAGGAACAACTAGAGGGGACAAATCTTAAAATCTTTAAATACCTCACAAACCAGGATATCAACTATCAGAATTAGGTTCACTAAATTCACGAGCGTAATGTTTCATGTTTCTCGTAACATATTTATGTTTAAAGGCAGTCTGTCCTCACCGAATAGGGCGCTGCCTTTTACTGTTTCCAGTTTGGATTTATCGATATGTATGGACTTCGGCTATGCTTCTAGAGCTGTGCAAGCATTCTCTTGGCAAATGGTGAAGGAGTTGAGGTGTTACTGTCTAAAGATTCTTCAATTAGTGATTAGTTTCTTTTATTATTTCAATATAAGCTCAGTTAGTATCATCAGAAGAATATCCTCTATCAATCATCTACTGTTTAGTTCTATCTATGAAGATGGTTTTTCTATGATTATTAACTCTATTCACTTAAAGTGAGAAAATGCGTATAATAATGAATATTAAAAGAGAGAAATGGAGTAGTATATCAAATGGTTCAATCAATCAATACAAAAGATGAGTTAGTTATTGATGCGACCTCACATAACGGGCTTCCTGAATATGGAAAAATTATGATTGGTGACAAAGGATTTGAATTCTTTAATGAACGTGATGCTCGTAAATTTATTCAAATTCCTTGGGAGGAAGTTGATTATGTGATTGCTTCTATCATGTT
This sequence comes from Pradoshia sp. Z5_111, assembly GCF_058267535.1. Lineage (NCBI taxonomy): Bacteria > Bacillati > Bacillota > Bacilli > Caryophanales > Bacillaceae > Pradoshia > Pradoshia sp. Z5_111. The sequence continues at coordinate 35,152 of NZ_JBZCPQ010000013.1, read as the reverse complement.
TAAAGGGAAATGGATTCCGCGTTATGCTATTCAAACTAAACGAAATGGGACATTTACATTTTCCTCAAAGGATTCAAAAAAAGTTTTACGAGCCATTCGTGAACATGTTGATCCTACTCGTATGGTTCAATCATTAAGTTTCTTTGATGTAATCAAACGCAGTGTGAGTAGTATATTTAAAAAGTAATAGTTCACAAAAAAGATGAGTTGGAAGAACTTATCTTTTTTTGTCGAAAAAAAATTCCCTGATAAAGAGACTTTGGACATAGAAAAATTTAATCCTGCTTGAAAGCGAATTATTCGGCATGCTATAATCACTAAGAAAGTTTATTGAAATTTTCGAAAAGCTAGTCTAAATAACCATCTCCTTTATTTTTTACGCGATTCTACTTCGATCAGATGTAAGTAAAAAGTATTGATTGATGAAGAGAAAAAAGGGGTCTTTTTACCTGAAACTTCATTTAATCACTTTTTTTTATGTCTTTTTTTGTCGAATATAGTCGTTTTAGATGGTTGGAAAACACATCTATAGAAATCTATAAATATAGAAATAGACGTGTTTTACTGTATTAGTTGCTTGTAACAATAATAATAGGAGGTTAGAAGATGGTAGGGATTATCATTGCTAGTCATGGTGAATTTGCGAATGGTCTCTTGCAATCTGGAGAAATGATCTTCGGAGTACAAGAAAATGTAAAAGCTGTTACATTGATGCCGAGCGAAGGACCTGATGATGTAAAGGCAAAAATGAAAGATGCAATTGCCTCTTTCGATAACCAAGATGAAGTCTTATTCTTAGTCGATCTTTGGGGTGGTACTCCTTTCAACCAAGCCAACAGCTTGCTTGAAGAACATCAAGACAAATGGGCAATCGTTGCGGGTATGAACTTACCAATGTTGATTGAAGCTTTTGCATCTCGTTTCTCAATGGAAAAAGCTCATGAAATTGCCGCTCATATTTTGGGCACTGCTAAAGAAGGGGTTAAAGTAAAACCTGAAGATTTAGAACCTGTTGCAGAGGTTAAACCTACTGATAAACCTTCAACAGCTGGTGCACCTGGTAAATTTGAGTACGTGTTAGCTCGTATCGACTCTCGTTTGCTTCACGGACAAGTAGCTACTGGTTGGACTAAAGCAACAAATCCTACTCGTATCATCGTTGTATCTGATACCGTAGCTAAGGATGATCTTCGTAAGAAATTAATCCAACAAGCTGCTCCACCAGGTGTAAGGGCACATGTTGTTCCTGTACATAAAATGATTGAACTTGCAAAAGATGATCAACACTTTGGCGGTCAGCGCGCATTACTTCTTTTCGAAAACCCGCAGGATGCACTTAGGGCGGTTGAAGGTGGGGTTCCATTAGAGACAATCAATGTTGGTTCTATGGCACACTCACCTGGTAAAGTTCAACCGAATAAGGTATTGGCATTCAATCAAGAGGATATTGAGGCTTTTGCTAGTTTAAAAGAGCGTGGTTTGAAATTTGATGTACGTAAAGTTCCGAACGATTCAAAAGGCAACATGGACGAGATTATCAAGAAGGCTCAAGAAGAGTTAAACAAACAAAAATAATCATGATTATCACGAAAAAAAGGGAGGATAAATCATTATGGATTTGACTATTATTCAAATAATATTAGTCCTTTTCGTAGCATTCTTAGCCGGTGTAGAAGGAATTTTGGATGAATTCCATTTCCATCAGCCAATTATTGCATGTACGTTAATCGGCTTAGTTACAGGAGAACTTGTACCTTGTCTTATCTTAGGCGGTACGCTTCAAATGATTGCTTTAGGATGGGCAAATATTGGAGCAGCCGTAGCACCGGATGCTGCGTTAGCATCAGTTGCATCTGCTATTATTTTAGTTTTAAGTGGACAAGGTCAAGATGGAGTATCTTCTGCAATCGCGATTGCAGTTCCGCTTGCAGTTGCTGGCCTTTTATTAACAATTATCTGTCGTACGATTGCGACTGCATTTGTTCACTTTATGGATGCTGCAGCTGCAGAAGGAAATATCAGAGTAGTAGAATTTTGGCACATCGCTGCAATTTGTATGCAAGGTTTACGTATTGCAATCCCAGCTGGATTAATTTTAGCCATTGGTGCAGGTCCGGTTCGTAACTTGCTTGAATCTATGCCAATGTGGTTGACAAATGGTTTAGCTATCGGTGGTGGAATGGTCGTTGCTGTCGGTTATGCAATGGTTATTAATATGATGGCTACAAAAGAAGTATGGCCATTCTTTGCAATTGGATTCGTATTAGCAACTGTTACAGAAATCACACTTATTGGTTTAGGAGCTATCGGTGTGGCTCTGGCACTCATCTATTTAGCTCTTTCTAAACAAGGTGGTTCAGGTGGTAATGGCGGAAATGGTAATACAGGTGACCCAATAGGCGCTATTATTGATAATTACTAAGAAGGAGGAGGACAGAAAGTGGAAAAAGAATTGAAATTATCGAAAAAAGATCGTATTTCTGTTTGGTGGCGTTCAACCTTCATTCAAGGTTCCTGGAACTATGAACGAATGCAAAACGGTGGTTGGGCGTATGCAATGATCCCAGCTATTAAAAGATTATATAAAACAAAAGAAGACCGCTCTGCTGCACTAAAACGTCACTTAGAGTTCTTTAATACTCATCCATATGTAGCTTCACCTATACTCGGGGTAACTTTAGCGCTTGAAGAAGAACGTGCAAATGGTGCACCGGTTGACGATGTAGCTATTCAAGGTGTTAAAGTCGGTATGATGGGACCTTTAGCAGGTATCGGGGATCCAGTTTTCTGGTTCACGGTTAAGCCTATCCTTGGTGCGTTAGCAGCTTCTCTTGCTATGACTGGTAATATACTTGGTCCAATTCTTTACTTCGTTTTATGGAATCTTATTCGTATGGGATTCACTTGGTATACACAGGAATTTGGTTACAAAGCAGGATCTAAAATTACAGACGACTTATCTGGCGGATTGCTTCGAGACATTACTAAAGGTGCCTCGATACTCGGGATGTTTATCCTCGGTGCATTAGTAAACCGTTGGGTATCAGTTAAGTTTACGCCAACTGTATCTTCCGTTCAGCTTGATGAAGGTGCTTATATTGATTGGGATAAGTTACCTGCAGGAGCAGAGGGAATTAAAACAGCGTTGGAACAACAAGCTGCTGGTCTCTCATTAAGTGATGTTAAAGTAACAACTCTACAACAAAATTTAGATAGTTTAATCCCAGGCTTATCTGGATTGCTATTAACACTTCTTTGTATGTGGCTGCTTAGGAAGAAAGTATCACCAATCGTAATGATCCTTGGATTGTTCGTCGTTGGTGTTGTCTTCCATGTATTAGGCATCATGTAAAAATAAATTTATAAAGCTTGTTCAGACTTATACAAAGATAGATTATAAGACTGTTAAACAAATAGGGAAGCACCTCCTGAAATTGAGCGAATCATTTTCAGGGGGTGCTCTTTATATACCGCCAGAAACTTGATCATTACTACTATATACATATCAATGGAAACCATTTTGAATTAAACTATTGCTTAATAGAAGATATTAAGTATAAATTTATATTTTAGGAGGCTGCCATGCTTACAATTGGCTATATTGGAAATGGGAAAAGCACGAACAGATACCATTTACCGTTCGTCCTGCAAAGAAAGAATATAAAGGTAAAGACAATTTATCAAAGGAATCCTAAACATGAAAGCTGGGATCGGATTCCAGGGGTCAATTATATATCTGACTTAGATCAACTATTAAATGATAAAGACATACAACTTATTGTAGTTTGTACAAAACATGATAGTCATTATGAATACGCCAAATTGGTATTAGAACATAATAAACACTGTTTGGTTGAAAAGCCTTTTATGGAAACATCCGAGCAGGCAAAAGAGATATTTGCAATTGCCCGTGAGAAGGGACTAATTGTTCAAGCGTACCAAAACAGACGCTTTGATAGTGACTTTTTAACTGTTCAAAAGGTTATCGAAGAAGGGAAGCTAGGAGACCTACTGGAAGTGGAAATGCATTTTGACTATTTCCGCCCCGAAGTACCAGAATCCACAACTACCTTCGATCCTGCTATGTCATTTTTATACGGGCATGCTTGTCATACACTGGATCAGGTTATCAGCTATTTCGGCAAGCCAGATCACATCCACTATGATGTTAGGCAATTATTGGGGCAAGGCAGAATGAATGATTATTTTGATTTGGATCTATATTATGGTGAATTAAAGGTTACTGTAAAATCCAGTTATTTTAGAATTAAAGAAAGACCTAGCTTCGTAGTTTATGGCAAAAAGGGATGCTTTGTGAAAGCTACGAAGGATCGCCAGGAAGAACACCTAAAATTATTTTACATGCCGGATAACAAGGATTTTGGAGTAGATACGCTAGAACATTATGGTGTACTGACGTATGTTGATGAAGAAGGCACCATCCATGAAGAAAAAGTGAAATCGATAAATGGTGATTATGGGTTAGTGTATGATGATTTATATGAAGCCATTGTGAATGGTAAAGATAAAACTATTACAGATGAACAGACACTGCTGCAAATGGAAATATTAGAAACTGGGATTAAGAATTTAAAATAAAACTTTATGATAGGGGCAGCCCCCAATACCGCACACTATGTTGGTATTGGGGGCTGTTCACTTTTATTGGCAAACACAGCTGTATGTGATCACATATCTTTATTGATCTTTTAGCTCGTAGAGAGCCAGAAATGCACATTCTATCGCGCGCAAAGTATGGGCTGGAATTCCGCCGCCCATATTGTTCCACAGATCAGCGAATAGTCTCGGACTATGACCTTCACGCAATAGCTTTTTAGCGTATAAGACGATCATATTCGGGTCGCGTTGATGGCGTAACATGCACATAGGAGACGGATAGTCTTCACGGAGTCTATTTTCCATCTCAAGAGCTTCCCTTTTCGAAATGGCAGTCAGTGCCGGCTGAATTTTTTCCCATTCATCGAGCATAATGGGTATCCATTGGCAATTGTCCTCATGATAGAAATAAGTCTCCTGACCATTGGTCTGATAAATAATCTCTGCACCTTCGTTAAAGTCACGATAATAGGTTACGAAAATATCCGTATACAGATTGGAAATCTCCCAATACATATCATATTCATGCAGGGGCGCAAATGCATCAATTAGCTTACTGTAATACCAGCTCTGCTGCTCTTTTCCACGGTTGAACCTGGTCCAGAGTTCGTCTCCGCATTCAATATAGTCTGCTTTAATACTGCGCAGATTGGATAGTTTGTCCGCGCAGGCAAGTAAGAGCTCTTCAAAGCTAGCTGACTCTGTCATGTAGTCGATGGTATGCTGCTTTCGCTCTTCCCAGCTGCGTGATTTGTCCTCGCTGTTTGACTGAATAAGGGACAAAACCAGAGGACCAAATTCACTTTCAATTGCTTCGGAAGTCTCGTCTGTATCTTCCAGAACGTCATGAAGCAGGCCGGCGATAATCAACGCAGTATTACAACCGGCAGAGGTTAAAATCTGGGCAACCTCGAATGGATGAGAAATATACGGAATATCCGTTCCTTTACGAGTCTGTCCCTGATGTGCCTTTGTTGCGAAGAGAATTGCTCGATGCAGGATAGCATTTCCTACCCATTTATTTGACGTATATAGTGCACACTCTTCATTTGCCTTTTCGACATCAGGTATCTTTTTAAGCTTAGATGAATCTATCCTCTTTTCCGTCATTGAGTTCCCTCCTTCTTTTCCTCTATATAGTTCATGATATATTATATAAAAATAATTATAACATCTATAAGCTGAGACTGATGAGGAATACAATCAGGTGAAATGTCGTCTATTTGATTTCTTCTGTTCTATTCCAATAATATCTTGGTTCGCTTAATAGAAATTATTCAGATCAGCAATTTAATATCTTAGTAAAATTCTTTGGGAATATGCAGTAATGGGTATGAACAAGGATAATGTACTTTGGCAGTGACCAAGACTGGGCCTAATTTTCCTGGTTTTCTTTGTACTTTTTGTTCATAATAAGGAATAATATGTTCAAAATTTCTATAGTTTGATAAAAAGTGCCTAAGCATGCTATAAGTGTAAAAGAAGATTATTTCTGTTTAGTTTTGGGATAGATTTTAATATGATATCCCATTTTAATGAGAGGATTGGAATTCGAATATGAAAGAAAATTTTTGGCGTGATTTACCACGACCTTTTTTTGTACTGGCACCCATGGAAGATGTGACGGATGTTGTTTTTCGCCATGTCGTGAGTGAAGCTGGGAGACCTGATGTGTTTTTTACAGAGTTTACAAATTCTGAAAGCTATTGTCACCCTCAGGGAAAAGAGAGTGTACGTGGACGTTTGGCCTATACAGAGGATGAACAACCGTTGGTAGCCCATATATGGGGGGACAGGCCTGAAAACTTCCAAAAAATGAGTATTGGTATGGCGGAGTTAGGGTTTAAAGGCATAGATATCAATATGGGATGTCCCGTACCCAATGTAGCTGACAACGGGAAGGGAAGTGGCCTGATCTGCCGTCCCGAAGTTGCAGCCGATTTAATACAAGCAGCAAAAGCAGGGGGATTGCCGGTAAGTGTGAAAACACGGCTTGGTTTCTCTGATATAGACGAATGGCGTGATTGGCTGAAACATATATTGAAGCAAGACATTGCTAATCTTTCTATTCATCTGCGTACACGAGATGAAATGAGTAAAGTAGATGCTCACTGGGAGCTCATTCCAGAGATTAAGAAACTTCGCGATCAGGTAGCGCCTGATACACTTTTAACAATCAATGGGGATATCCTTGACCGTGAAATGGGATTGAAACTGGCTGAACAATACGGTGTAGATGGAATTATGATTGGGCGTGGTATTTTTAAAAATCCATTTGCCTTTGAGCATGAGCCAAAAGAACATAGCAGTAAGGAATTGCTGGATCTCTTGAGGCTCCATTTAGATCTCCATGATAAATATTTAGACGTAGTAGCTCGTAAGTATACACATCTTCATCGTTTCTTTAAGATCTATGTCCGTGGATTCCATGGGGCTGGTGAATTAAGAAATGAATTGATGAATACGAAGTCCTCAGATGAAGCGCGTGCATTGATCGATAAATTTGAAGAGCTTAATGGGATGGACGAAAAGTAAGAAGCATTCGAATGAGAAAATTGTTGCTACTTCTCTATAGTAGAACGGATTTCATATCTGTATGGTATGTTATGAAGTAATCCTAATCTTAAAATAACCCTTGGAACTGCGTGATTTCCGCATGTCTAAGGGTTTTTTCCTTTAAAATAATTGATTGCTGTTTCTAGTATTGTAGGATTAACTATCTATCGATTTAAATATTTTAATAATTCAAATTATTCATGATATTATTCTTCCTCCGCTTTATAATGAATAAAATAGAGTTTAGTGGAGGGAATATATTGAAGAAAAAATTGATAGTACCAGTACTTCTAACATCCGCTATATTAGTAGGATCGATTCCGGCTGGGGGTGTATTTGCGCAGCCAGTTAATTCGAAAGCAGTTAGTAAGGAGTGGAATGAGAGGGCTAGCGTTCCTTTATTCGTGAAGGAGCGGTTTGCTGAAAAATATTCTTCTAGTACTCCTTCCAATGCTTTGGATTATTTGAAGAATAGGCAAGGGAAGACTGGAATCAGTAATCCAGAGAAAAATTTGAAGGTAAAAGATGTACAAAAAGATCAACTGGGTATGACACATATCCGCTTTAATCAAACGGTAAATGGAGTAAAGGTTGAAGGGTCAGACATTATTGTTCACTTTAATAAGGATGATGAAGTTGAATCTGTTAATGGAAGAATGAATCAGACACTTAGTGAATCAAAAGTGAATACAGCCGTCTCCTTAAGTGTTGATAGCGCAGTAAAAGCAGCCTTATCCTCTGTTAAAGCCCCTGAAGAGCTGACATATGAACCTACTGCTGAATTGGTCGTCTATCCTTTTAAAGAAGAAAACCATACAGCCTATAAAGTAAATGTTAACTTTATGGGTATGGAACCTGGAAACTGGTTTGTCTTTGTAGATGCACAAACAGGTGAGATAATTGATCAGTATAACGCTCTCATGCATGCCGCTGAAAGAAAAACGCAAAAGGGTACAGGAATCGGTGTACATGGAGAACGCAGAGAACTACATATTACCCGAGTTAAAGAAAAGAATTCTGGTACTAAGTTTTCGTTAGCAGATTACGCTCATTCCAATTTAGAAGGAATTGAAACATACGATGCCAAAAACGATAACACTTCCAGTAATGATACGCTATATGTAGGGAATTCAGCTTCATTTATCAAAGACTACGATCGTGCAGCTGTCGATGCGCACTATAATTCCGAAAAAGTATACGAGTATTTTCTAAACGAGCATGGCCGTAATTCTCTAGATGGAGAGGGAATGGCGATTATATCTAAAGTCCACTATGGCACCAATTATAATAATGCTTCCTGGAACGGACGTTGGATGACCTACGGTGATGGAGATGGAGAGTTTATGATTTCTCTGGCAGCAGGACTTGATGTAGCTGCTCATGAAATGACCCATGGTGTAATTTCTCACTCAGCTAATCTGGTTTACCGGAATCAATCAGGTGCACTAAACGAGTCTTTTGCTGACGTATTTGGTGTACTAGTTGATGATGGTGACTGGGAAATGGGAGAGGATATTATGGCACCAGCTGCTAAAGCTGAAGGGGTGACGGTATTGCGCAGTTTAAGTAATCCTAACAGTGTAATTGTCAGCAACGAGCAAAGAAGAGAATATAGCACAAATGGAGGTGTCTATCCAGACCATATGGATGAGTTCTACCATATGCCGACTTCCGTAGATGGCGGTGGTGTTCATGTTAATTCCTCTATTACAAACCATGCCGCATACCTGATTGGTCAAGAACTTGGAAGAGAGAAATTGGGGGAAATCTACTATCGAGCTTTAACGGTTTATTTAACCTCTAATTCAGATTTTAGCGATGCGCGGAACGCAATTGTGCAGTCTGCTATTGATTTGTATGGTGAAGGCAGCGAGGAAGAGGCAGCCGTACAATCTGGTTTTGATGCGGTGGGAATCTATTAAATTATCCCGATGATTTGAAGGAAAGTTAGTTTATATTTATTCGCTCCCTTAAACGATGAGTTTAAGGGATTTTTTATGTGAATATAAACTACTAGCTTCAAAAATTAAAAGCAAATGAGTTGTAGATTATATAAATTGATTGTTTAAAGGGGAATGATAGAAATCAATAGTTAAAAGGTTAAGTCCTATAGTAATTTTTGTATGATTAAGTTCATTTTACGAAGTGTATATATTCTTAAATTTAACAAAAAGATTTGAAATGTGTAAAAAGTTTAAAAAAGGGGTTGGCATGCAATTTAAAACATGCTAGCATACTAGTATGGATGATAATAGAGTTTATTTTATTGGCGATTAATTTGTGAAATGTTGAGCAAGTTTATGTGAAGTATTGTGCATTATTAATATGTAATATTGGTTTGCGTGTAATTAGAACTTATAGAAGAGCTAGAAATACTTATTTGAAAACATAAATTAAGCTCAACTGATTTTAGATCAAATTTGAAACCGTTTGCAAATTAGTGTCCAAGTGGATAAATCTAGATCCATTACATTTAAAACTATTATTAGAGTGCTGGAGGAGAAGTGAAATGGGTGAACCACAAGTAAAAACGATTTCTGATCTACAAGAATCAACTGTAACACATCGTCCTTTTGGTATGAGGGACAAAATTGGTTATTTGATGGGCGATTTTGGAAACGATTTCTTCTTTCTATTAGTAAGTGCTTATTTAATGGTTTTCTACACAGATATATTCCATATCAGTGCAGCTACTGTAGGGGTACTGTTCATGGTGGCACGTCTGTGGGATGCCGTTGCTGATGTAACGTGGGGGCGTTTTATTGACACAAGACCAGCAACTAAAAACGGAAAATTTAAACCATGGATTTTGAGAATGTCTTTCCCACTTGTTTTTTCAGGAGTCTTGATGTTTGTAACCATTCCAGGAATGAGCGATGGCTTTTATATGGCTTGGGCTTTTGTTACATACATTGTTTGGGGAACATTATACAGTACAGTAAATATTCCGTATGGATCAATGGCATCTGTTATTACAGATAACCCAGATGAACGTACAACTTTATCCACTTGGAGAACAGCTGGTGCAATGTCAGCTAGTTTGATTATTAACGCAGTTGCTCCATTAATCGTGTTCGTAGATAACCAAATCGATGCGAACCGTATGTTTATGGCGGCATGTATTTTCGGTGTTCTTTCAATCTGTTGCTATATGACTTGCTATAAACTATCAACTGAACGTATTACAGCACCAGAGGGAACAAAAGAAACAGGTAATATGAAAGCTACGGTTAAAGGATTAGTTAAAAACAAACCATTACTTTGGATTTTGACAGCTTCATTATTACTTATGATGAATACAATGCTTATGGGGGCAGTTAACGTTTATTTGTTCAAAGACTATTTCACAAATGCAGCTGCATTAAGCCTTATGGGAGTTGTTCAGACAGCCGGTACATTTGTAGTAATGCCATTTGTGAAACCACTAGTTGCAAAGTTCGGTAAGAAGGAATTATCATCTGTAGGGATGTTAATGGCAACAGTAGTTTACTTGGTTTTATTCTTTATGAAAGATTTAAGTGCTATACAGTTCATTGGTATTGCTACACTTGGTATGATTGGATTAGCTTTCTTTAATGTTGTCGTTTGGGCATTCGTAACAGATGTTATCGATTACCATGAATTATTGACTGGCTTACGTGAAGATGGAACCGTTTACTCTATCTATTCATTCGCGCGTAAAGTTGGTCAAGCAATTGCCGGTGGAATCGGTGGTTTTGCCATAGGTCTTGTTGGATACAATGCTGCCAATAGTGTACAAACTCAAGGCGCTCTTGATGGTATCCACATGTTAGCTACTTTAGTGCCAGCCATTGTCTTCGGGTTAATCTTCCTTATCTTAGTATTTTTATACCCGCTAAATAAGAAACGTACAGATGATATGGTTATTGAATTGAATGCTAGAAGAAATCAATAATCTCTATAGATAAATAGTAGTCATTAAAAGAAGATAGCTGATGATTCATTAGTTATCTTCTTTGTATATAAATTGATAATAAGCTTGTTAAGCGCTGATAGTTAAGGAGGGTCCAATCATGTTAGTTGTGACACCGAGAGCAATTGGAGAAAATACGAAAGAGTATTCATATCGCCTGGTTAAGAACGCTATTATGTCATTGCAACTGCAACCTGGCCAATCCATTAAAGAAGCAGATTTAGCTGCATCTTTGCATATTTCGAGAACACCGATCCGAGAAGTAATGGCAAAATTGAAGGAGGAGCACCTAGTAGATGTTTTACCACAAATAGGTACATATGTATCCAAGATTAATTATCAGTTAATTGAGGAAGCAGCGTTCATGCGCTTTACATTAGAAAAGGAAATTTTGAAATTATCTTGTCGGAAATTTTCAAAGAAGAGTTTAAAAGAGTTGAAACGAATCGTAGCTCAACAAGAAGAACTTATTTGTGAAAAAGAATATGTACAGAAGTTTCATCAATTGGATAAACAATTTCACGCTTTAATTTTTAGAGAGAATAAGAAAGAGCACATTTGGGAGGGGATTATGCGTCTAAGTACACATTATAATCGTATAAGGTTACTTTCTGAAATGAACAATAGCTTTGAAGAGGCGATTAAACAACATCAAGACATTATCCAACTAATTGAAAATCAAGACATGGAATATGCTTCTCAAATTGCCTATCAACATATAATAGAACCAAAAAGAAAGTGGAAGCAATTTTTAGAGGAAGGTAGTCCGTACTTACATTATTTTGATGTGCAGTAAGAAAAGTGTCCAACATATAAGGATACTTTTTTAATTTATAGCCAACTATTCTAAATGAACTAATGATGTACTAGCCAAAGATTAAGGATGTTCTTTTAATTTTTTATTACTGTCGGAATAGCAGATCAGAGTAGAAAACTTTCTTCATGAAAGAGAGACTGCAACTATATGTTGAAGTCTCTTTTTCGTCTCTTATTATTGAGGTGTTAATATCAATGTCTGATCTTCATTAACTGACTCATTGAGTGAAGTGATGTGATAATCTCCTGTCACCCAGTCTTCGAATTGATTATTATACCATTCACTTTTAAAGTGTCCGGACTGTCCTGGCGCAACAATATGATGAGCTTTAGTCATATCACTTGTGTCTATGACATAACGCCAAGAAGCTCCATGATTGACCAAACCGGTTTCATCATTTCGTCGTGCCGCTTGAACGGTCACGGCACTTCCGCCGACAGGGATAGCTTGTTTACTATTGAAAATATACTGAAGTGGACTCACACTGGATAATGGATGAGAAAACTGCAATTGATGCTCATCTCCCCATTTCCACTCACTCATCTTGTCTCCATAACGTTCAGATAATGTTTCGATTGTTTGTTTCAGGGCATCATAAATGACTTCTGATAAACCGCCATTGTTCTTAATCCAAGGACCTTCATTTCCTTCATTGGCACGGCGAATTAATTCGTCTATAACCTGTGCTTTTCCTTCAAAAAGCTCCATCATTTCATCAGAAATTTTCTCTCCGAATAAAACGTTCGAGATTTCTAGTAACATCGTTTGGAACAGCAATGGAGCAGTCTCTGCCTGGTCATCCTCAAATTCCCACTCTTTTAGTAGTGTAACCGCTTCTTGCTCTTGCTCATTTAATGTTTGTTTAGATAATTGTTCAAGGAAAATAGGGACAAACTCTTCTGCCTGTAGATTTTTAATATCCAGTTGAAGTTCTTTCATATCTTCAACTGTAAAGGTATCTTTAGAGTTCAATATTTCTAAAATACGTTGCTGACGATAGGGTTGTGCCCATACATGAGAAATATGATATGGATAGGAATCATCGACAATTTTATTATTAGCGGTAGCAATAAAACCTTCTTCAGGGTTGATGATTGTCGGCAATTCATTATGCGGAATATATTTTTCCCATTCATAATCATCATTCCAGCCTGGAACTGGCACTAAACTTTCGCCATTTTTTCGAATAGGAATATTCCCGGATGCTTTGTAGGCGATTGTCCCTTCTTTTGCAGCGAATACAAAATTGGATGCCGGTGCTTTGAATCTTTCTATCGCTGTATCGAATTCTTCCCAGTTACTCGCTTTATTCATCGCTGGGATTGCTTCTAAATCCTGCGTTGCGTCTAAACCTGTCCACTTTAATGAAAGTACTGTATCACTCTTATTATCATGAGCAAACTCAGAAATAACAGGACCATGACGAGTAACCATAACTTCATAATTAATAGACTTTTGTCCTTTTACCTTGATGGTCTCTTTAATGATCTCTGCATCTATCCATTCATCATTATATAAATATTGATTTGGATTATCTGGATTAAGTTTTTCAATATATAAATCTTGTACATCCGGTCCTACATTGGTAATTCCCCAGGCAACTTCTTCATTGTGTCCGATGATAATACCTGGAATTCCTGCAAATGTCACACCGCTAATATTTTGCTCATTTGATTTTAACGTTGATTGGTACCAGATAGCTGGAGTCATTAATCCTAAATGCGGATCATCTGCCAAAAGTGCCGACCCGCTTTCACTTTTCTCTCCGCTTATAACCCAGTTGTTACTGCCGTTGAACTCATCTGGGATATGGGCATTTGCAAAGCTTTTCTCCCAATCGATCGCACCTTCATCAATTACGGTTGGTGCATCTTCGGAATAGGATGGAAACAAATCTAAGGCTTCTTCTTCAGTAAATTCACTTAATAAATAACTGCGGAAGGCTTGGCCTTTCCAGTGTCCGCCTAAATCATAGGCCATGTATTTGACAATGGTTAAGGAATCGATGATCGTCCATTCTGACGGTTCATAGCCTAACAATGTGAACTCGACAGGCAGTTTATTTTCAGAGATGGCTTCCTTCATAAACATATTTACCCCATCCGCATAGCATTGCATGTATTCTTTCATTTCATCTGAATAGCCGTTATAAGAAGCTTCAGCAGCACGTCTCAAGCCAAAAGTACGAAAGAATTTATCCTGATCCACCATACTTTCTCCGACAACCTCGCTTAATTGTCCGGAAGCTTGTCTTCTGCTTAAATCCATTTGGAACAAACGGTCCTGAGCAGTTATATAGCCCTGAGCCATATATAAATCATGATCATTTTCAGCTGTGATATGAGGTACGCCTTCTTCATCACGCACAACAGTGACTTTATCTCGTAATCCCTCGAGTTTTATTTCTCCAGAAATTTGCGGTAATGAACGCTTTGCATACATATTAGCTGCAACTAAAATGGCTACAAGGATAAGGGGTAGTCCAAGAAAGGAAAAACCGACAATTTTGGGCCACCTACGTTTTTTTCGTTCTATCTGATTTTCTACATTTATACACATCGTAAGTATGTTCTCCTTATCGATAACTATCGAATATTCATACAAACCCTCTTAGAGTGGGAAAGTACTATAAAAGAAAGAACAGAAGGGAGATATCCCTTCTTCTCGGTTATTGTTTTATATAAGCAAGTCCTAGACACCCTGGACCGGTATGGCTGCCAATGGATGGGCCGATTTCGGTGATGAATACTCGCGCGAAGGATTGTTCTAACTCAAGATCAGCTTTTAAGGATAATGCATGATCCAGATTATTAGAGTGTAAAATACAAATCATTTCTCTCTCAACATTTGAAGCTAGGAATCTCTCTTTGATTTGTTTGGTTGCACCGGATGTTTTGCGAGCTTTGCAGACAGATTCAATGACTCCATTATCTGTAACGGAAAGGATTGGCTTGATTCCGATTAGTCCTCCAATCTTCGCAATAGCCGGATTAAGTCTGCCACCTCTGGCTAGGTATTGTAAGTCATTCACGTAAAATTCTACGTGGAAGGATTGTTTGTTTTCTTCCAGGTATTCGACAATTTGATCGTAGGAATACTTCTCATCTCTCATCATGCAAGCTTTGACCACTAACATTCCCATAGCCATAGAACCAGTTAAGGAATCGATTACGGTGATGCGACTTTCCGGATATGAATCTAGTAATTCTAGACTTGCCAATCTAATATTATTAAACGTGCAACTTAATGCACTGGAAAGAGTTACGCAAATGATATCATTTCCTTTTTCCAATTCTTCTTTTAATACTTGAATTGCGGCTGAAGGAGAGCTGGCACTTGTCTTGGCAACCTCACCGTTTGCTAATCTTTTATAAAACTCCTCAAGTTCCATCTTACGTTCGGAACCGTACTCTACTTGATCCTCAAACTGAAAATGAAGAGGGATTAATTTTATTCCATATTTTTCGATTACCTCTGAAGGGATATCGCAACTTCCATCGGTAATAATTGATATATTCTTCATGAAAACCTCCGTTAGTTATTAAACACTGTGTTGTATAAAATTTGTTATCATTGTATAATGATGCCCCGGAAGCATCAATCATCAATTTTAATCAGAATGAAAGTTATTAAACAGAATGGGACGATTTGTTTAAGAATAGGAGTCAGAATGGATGGAAGATCGCAGAATAAGATATACCAAAAAAGTAATTAAAGACACATTTATCGAATTGTTAGAGAAGAAGCCTATCAATAAAATTACCGTAACCGAGCTATGTACACAGTCTGAAATCAATCGGGCTACCTTTTATCGGTACTATGAGGATGTATATGATTTGATGGAGAAGCTAAAGAGTCAGTATGTAGCTGAACTGAAGGCAGCTATCTCTATTTCAAAGGACGACTACACGATTTCGGGATTTACAAGTGAAATTCTCGAGGTAATTCTAAGGAATAAGGAACTGAGCAGAGTTCTCTTTACTTTGAAGAACGGAAAAGATTTCTTGGATGATGTTCTGGATATTGCCCATCAGAAATGTGTGGAAAAGTGGAATCGATACGGTAAAAATGTACCGCAGGAGCAGGTTGGGTATTTATCAACCTTTATAACTGCTGGAACAATAGGTATTCTGAATGAATGGATTCAAAATGATTACAAAGAATCACCTTCTGAGATTGCCAATCTGATTGAAAATATGAGTCACTATGGTCTGGCGAAAATTATTTATGGGAAGTAAGTAAGCAATCAGCTTTTAGATGACCGTTATTTATACAGAATTATTAAAATGATCAGCCCTTCTCATTTTAGAGTTAGGGTTTTTTTGATAGTTGTATTTTATAAAGAAAAAGCAATAATATTAGTTTTCAGCGCTCTACTCGTTTGAGTAAATAAGATGACGATCCGGATATATGATAAAGCCAAATTACCAATCAATCCTCTGAGCTCATTCAACTTTTTGCGGATCAATAATAGGTAGGTCCTTTTAATATTTTCTGATAAAAATGATAAAGTAGAGTATATAGAATAAAAACTAGGTGGTTTTATAATGGAAAAAGTGATGCAAAAGGTTTTAGAGTTCAGGGATGAGCGGAATTGGGGACAATATCATAATGAGAAAGATTTAGCAATTTCGATTTCATTGGAAGCGAATGAACTATTGGAGAATTTTCAGTGGAGAGATAGCGAAGAGGCAGTGGCTGATTCAATCGACAATATAAAAGAAGAAATGGCCGATGTATTTATCTATCTCTTGCAGTTAGCGGATAAATTAGATATCGATCTGGAAGTGGAAGCACTCAAGAAACTGAAGAAGAACGCCATAAAATACCCTGCTCCGGCAAAGAAATAATCATATTCAGCTTACAATCATGTGTAATGTGGAGGTGCGGTATGAGTACAAGTACAGTAGAAATTGAGACACTGCCTTTTAACAAGGCATCAATAAATCGCCTGAGCGGCTATTATATTGATTATCCTGTCGTTTATTTTCTGAACAATGAAACTACCGTCTATATAGGCGAAACAGTGTCAGTTAAAAATCGGATGAGGGACCATCTGAATAATCATGAACGAAAATCATTAAATAAGATGTCCTTGATTATCCATAATAAATTTAATCGCTCGGCTACATATAATATTGAAACGAAGCTAATCAATTATTTCTTGGCGGATGAACGTTATAAGCTGCAGAACAAGAGTCAAACTGCAAAGAATGTAATGCATAATTATTATGAAAAACAGTACTATGATGAACAAGTTTTTGATGAAATTTGGACTGAGCTTTTAAATAGAAAAATTGTCGATCATTCCGCACAAGCAATTGAGAATAAAGATATTTTTAAGTTATCACCCTTTAAGGAAATGACGACAGAACAGTTAGAGCTTCAGCAGGAAATCATAAAGGTTTGCAAAGAACATATTATGGATGAAAAACCGTTTGTTTTTCTTATTAAAGGGGAAGCGGGTGTCGGAAAGAGTGTTGTCTTAAGTTCGGTTTTTAATAAAATTCAAGAACTCTCCAAGGAAAAGGATAACGATCTATCCAAAACTGAAAACTATTTATTAGTTAATCATTCTGAGATGTTAAAGACCTATAGAAAAATAGCTGGGAATGTTAAAGTACTTTCTAAAAAGAATTTTGAAAAGCCAACAACATTTATCAACAAGCGAAAGAAATTGAGGAAAAAGGCTGATATCGTTTTAGTAGATGAAGCTCATTTATTGTTAACAAAACCTGATAGCTACAATAATTTCAACGAAGAAAATCAATTAGAAGAGATCATTAGACATAGCAAGGTCGCTATTATTGTCTATGATGACAAGCAGGTTTTGAAAATGAAAAGCTACTGGGACGAAGAAAAGCTTTATTCAATTACAAAGGGCTGTAATACAGGAAAATATGTTTTGACGAATCAATTTCGAATGCGTGCCTCTGATAATATGGTCAATTGGATTAATAATTTTGTAGAGAAGAAAATTACTCCGATGCCGATTGAATATGCATATGATTTTCGGATTTTCAAATCGGCAGCAGAAATGTATAAAGTAATCCAAGAGCAGAATAACAAATTTGGTTTGGCGAGAATTGTGTCCACCTTCGATTATATACATAAGAAAGATGGACTAACCTATTACGTGGAAGAGGATGGTTTTAAACTTCCATGGAATAATGATTATGGAAATCATACATGGGCAGAAGAAGCAAATACCATAAAGGAAGTAGGATCCATTTACACAATTCAGGGCTTTGACTTAAATTATGTTGGAGTTATTCTAGGCCCATCAATCGGCTATGATAAGGAAACAGATATGTTAATAATCATTCCTGAAAACTATAAGGATACAGAGGCCTTTAGGGGAAGGAATGAATATGAAAACAGTGAAGAAATTATGGAAAGAATTATTTTGAATTCACTTAACATACTGATGAAGAGGGGCATACATGGCCTGTACATATATGCACATGATCCGGAATTAAGGGGTAGATTGTTGGAGTTAGAAAAGAAAAGATTTCCTAGGTAGGACTAAAGAAGGATTCTGATCTCATTATAAAGGGCAAAACCCTTAACCAATCTGAATGAGGGTAAAAGGTGTTTTGTCTGCCTCCCTTTGAATAAAAGCTTCCATCTTCAATAAAATCGCCAAATAGTTTATAATTATCTGTAAATAGTAGATATTTAAGTCCAAGAATCATTATAATGGTATGAGATATGGTAAAAAATGAGATGTAAGGGTTTCCTAAGCAGAGCCTTTCTTTTTGCTTTTTTTAATAGGAGAGCTTGCTCTTTTTTACAAATTAGGGGATGAGGATGGTTATAATGAGCAACATGCAGAAGAAAACAGACGTTATCTTAATTGGTGCCGGGATTATGAGCGCGACATTGGGGTCAATACTTAAAGAGTTAGCACCTGAATGGAACATCAAAGTATTTGAAAAACTTGCAAGTGCAGGGGAAGAAAGCTCAAATGAATGGAATAATGCAGGGACGGGGCATTCTGCACTGTGTGAGCTTAACTATACATCTGAAAAAGCTGATGGATCTATAGATATTAGTAAGGCTATCAATATTAATGAGCAGTTCCAGCAATCAAAGCAGTTTTGGTCATACTTGATTAACAGCAATTTGATTCAAAATCCACAGGATTTTATCATGCCAATTCCTCATATGAGTTTAGTGCAGGGAGAGGATAATATAACTTTCCTGAAAAAACGTTTTAAAGCGCTTTCTAAAAATCCTTTATTTGAAGGAATGGAATTTACAGAGAATCCAGATAAACTGGAAGAATGGATTCCTCTAATAATGGAGGGACGCTCATCGGATGAACCGATTGCAGCAACAAAAATTGATTCAGGAACCGATGTTAACTTCGGTGCGTTAACACGCATGCTGTTTGAACATTTATATAGTAGCGGAGTAGAAGTCAATTATAGGCATAGTGTAGAAGATATTAAACGTACCACTGATGACTTATGGCAGGTGAAGGTGCATGATTTGGAAAATGGTAAACTTGAATACCATACGGCGCATTTCGTCTTTATCGGTGGTGGAGGCGGAAGTCTTCCTTTACTTCAAAAAACAGGTATTCCGGAGTCCAAGCATATCGGAGGTTTCCCTGTAAGCGGACTGTTTATGGTTTGTAATAATCCCGAAATCGCTGAGAAGCATCATGCGAAAGTATACGGAAAGGCTAAGGTTGGTGCACCGCCAATGTCTGTTCCTCATCTAGATACACGGTATATCGATAATAAGAAAACGTTATTATTTGGGCCATTTGCCGGTTTTTCACCCAAATTCTTAAAAACTGGTTCCAACTTAGATTTGTTTGGGTCTGTAAAACCGAACAATGTAATTACGATGCTGGCGGCAGGAGTTAAAGAAATGGCATTGACTAAATATTTGGTTCAGCAAGTCATGCTATCGAATGAGAAGCGTATGGAGGAATTACGTGAATTTATTCCGAACGCCAACAGCGATGATTGGCATACAGTAGTGGCAGGCCAACGTGTGCAAGTAATCAAAGATACAGAAGAAGGCAAAGGAACACTTCAATTTGGTACAGAAGTAGTCAGTGCTGAAGATGGTTCGGTTGCTGCATTGCTCGGAGCCTCTCCTGGAGCCTCTACTGCCGTTCACGTTATGCTTAAAGTATTGGATAAATGTTTCCCTCAAAATATGAAGGAGTGGGAACCTAAAATAAAAGAAATGATTCCATCTTATGGCTTATCTTTGATGGAAAATCCAGATCTTTTCAAAGAAATTGATAGATCAACTTCAGAAACTCTTAGACTTTGTACAAAAGAAATGATCTATAACTAAACATCTCTTAATTATAAATAAGGGCAACTCACTGTATTATGTAGGTTACCCTATCTTTATTTTATAAATAGTAGAACAACCCTGCACTAGACTTACCAATGCAGGGTTGTTTTATTAGTACTTATTAAGTTCATTAATTGGGGTCTGAATAATGACTGGCTTCTTTTTAGGGTCCAACCATTTCAAAATCTTTTTCATATTTGTTTCAGAAGTGGCGGTGCAGCCTAAAGTATAGCTATCACCAATGTGGAAGAAGATTGCACTTCCTTTATAAGGAGTTCGCTTTGTATTGTAGTTGATGACAAAGCCATATGTATAGGCTGAAATATTCATATTCTCTGCGCTTTTCCATTGGCCCTTGGTTTTCTTTTTGGACTGCCAAGTATTATAAAGTTTCGATTTCGGATCATCGACCCATACGTCATCCGCAGTGATTTTACGATAATTCAGCTTTGTTCCTGGATTGGCTTTCCGGCCAAAAGCTGTACCGATTGTATACTTCCCAATCGGAGACTTTTTGCCTCCCTCTTTCATATCCTTTTCCTTCGCAAACCCGTACTTACCAATATAGCCTTTGGTCGTTAATACAGGAACCCATTTTCCTTTGGAGTTCCTTTCGAATGTACGGATTTCAGCATTGGGTGTATTATATCCATTTGAAGTTACAAGAATGAGTTGCTTGTTGCTCCCAACTGTCTTTAAGCCTTCAGCTAAATTTTTCGGAGCTGCCGGCTTTTTGGAAGTTAAATACTTGCTTGAAGCCCAACCGGTTTTACTGCCGGTGATTACCTTGCTCCAGGAGCCTTTCGTTTGGGTTACTTTAACTGAGCTGTTCTTTTTGATAGTGGCGATTACTTTGTATTTAGTTCCGGCACCACTGCGGATATTTAACGTACTGGCTGACACGTACATCGTTTTTGTAGTGGTTTTAACAGCTGGCTTCTTGGTTGTTAAATACTTACTGGACACCCAACCGGTTTTGCCGTTTACAGTTACTTTTTCCCATGAACCTTTCGTTTGAGTAACTTTAACAGAGGTATTCTTTTTAACAGTTGTAACTACTTTGTATGTAGTACCCGGGCCACTTCGTACATTTAGTGTACTGGCCGTAACATATTTGGTTTTTGATGTCGCTGCTGCTTGAACGTCTTTTCCCATTGGTAAAGCTGAAAGTAGGACGAATAGCGCAACTATGATAGCTAAGCCCTTTTTTAACATGCTTCATTTCCCTCCCAGTTGAGAAATCCCTTTAATTTTTCACATATCTATTATAAATTAGAATCCACCTTTTATTTCCACTTGTTTGTTAATTTTACTTTAAATTTTAAGAGATTCTAATATATATTTCTATCAGTCAGTTTTAGGAATGTTTATGTCAAAAACCATCGGGAAGAAGGAAAAGAGGCGAAAGAGAATTGAGAAGGAGGAATTACTAAATGGAAAAAACCATTTTTATAACAGGAGCAGGGAGCGGACTTGGTAAAGGTGCGGCCATTGGACTGGCAAAGAAAGGTCATCGTGTGATCGCAACGACTGAAACTACTTCCCAGAAAACAGCGCTTATGCGGGAAACAAAAGACTTAGACATAAATATGAATGTTTTTAAGCTTGATATTACCAATCCTATTGATTTAAGAGAAATTGAAAAATATGATTTTGATATTTTTGTAGCAAATGCCGCGATTAATGAAGGAGGACCCCTGGGTGAGATACCAATGGAGCGGTTCCGGGCTATCTTCGAGGTGAACGTATTCGCTACACTTGAAACAGCTCAAATAGCAGCAAGAAAGCTGGTTGAAAAGGGGAAAGGGAAAATTGTTTTCTTAAGTTCGATGGCAGGTATTATGACAACTCCTTATGCAGGTCCATATGCAGCCACGAAGCATGCCATTGAAGCAATGGCTTTGACCTTAAAAGATGAATTAAAAGAGTTTGGCGTACAGGTGGCTACTATTAACCCTGGTTCATTTGATACGGGCTTCAATGATCGGGCCGTAGAGGAAAAGTGGAAATGGTATAATGAGGAAGAACACTTTACCCGTAAAGAAGATATGAAAGCGATGGAAGAGGGATTGGAAAATCAAATGGATCCAGAGGATATGATTGAAAAAATGATAGAAATTATCCCGGCAGAACATCATAAATTCCGTACGGTTTATCCCGAGCAAACAGAAAAACAGATGAAGGAAGCTGAACAGAAAAAGTGGTCGATGGAAATTTAGTTCGACAAAATCTTAATTTACGTTCACTCTTTTTTCTCTTTAACTACTAATTGTCACATTGTGTCCAACTTTTGATCTAGTAAATCAGGAGTTTTAGTTTTATTTAAATTTAAATATAAGTTAAAATATTCATGAAGCAAGAATATCATTTTTTTTGGGTAAACTTACTTTCTTTTATGTCTAGGCAAAATTAGGCTATGTTAAAGTCCATTATGTTGGCTAAGCAAGTTTACTTGAAATGGATCTGAGGACTAGGGTATGTCTCGCTTTTATGCTGGATTAATACGAAGTGTCACAGACAAAATCCAAGTATAAATTTTAAAATCCGTATGGATAAACAGAACCTACACTTTAATGAGGAGGTAGTTCAAAATGAAATTAGAGGGAAAAGTAGCGGTAGTAACAGGTGCAGCATCCGGAATGGGGAAAGCGATTGCAGAGCTTTATGCAAAAGAAGGAGCTAAAGTCCTTGTGACAGATCTTAACCTTGAGGGTGCCGAAAAAGTAGTCGAAGGGATTACAAACAATGGCGGTACAGCGAAAGCATTGCAAGTGAACGTAGCAAAGCTTGAAGATATCGAGGGAATGATTGATACAGCTGTTAGTGAATTTGGTACGTTAGATATCCTTGTTAACAATGCAGGCATTATGGATGGTTTCGAACCTGTTGCGGATATACAAGATGAAAGATGGGATTTAATTTTTGATATAAATACTAAAGGTGTTATGCGTTCCATGCGTAAGGTCGTTCCATTATTCCAGGAAAAAGGCCAAGGCATCATTATTAATATTGCTTCTACTGGTGGATTAAACGGTGCTCATGCAGGTGCTGCCTATGGCGCTTCCAAGCATGCGGTGGTTGGTCTTACTAAGAACACAGCCTTTATGTATGCAAAAGAAGGCATTCGCTGTAATGCAATCGCACCAGGTGCGGTTGAAACCAATATTTCTGCATCCATGGGAAATGTTAATGAATTTGGAATGGGCCGTTCTAGATTAGCACAAGCTGCGATTCCTAGAGTGGGACAACCGGAAGAAATCGCTGCAGCTGCCTTATTCCTTGCTTCTGAGGATTCCAGCTTTGTAAATGGTACAGTTTTAGTAGTTGATGGTGGTTGGACTTCAGCATTCTAATAAATAGTAATAATTGATTATGAGTTGGCAGTTTGTTTCTCTTCTGTAGAGGGGCAAGCTGCTTTTTGTTTTGAATAATATATATTTGAATAATAAAATTTTACATAAACAGATTTAATTCATTATATTAAATCGATAAATATTATTTTAATATAATTAATTGACAGGTGACAGGTTGTCACTTATAGTAGTCTTACTTGATAAACTGTCATAAAACTGACCAGACTAATTACATCAAGAGACTAACAAGTAAAGGGTGTCATAAAACATATATGAAAGTACTTGAATTGCAGCATGTGAACAAACAATACCCGATTGCAGATGGTCAATACTTCCCTGCTCTTAAAGATGTTAATGTTTCCTTTGAGAAGGGAGAATTGGTCTCCATCATTGGTGAATCAGGAAGTGGTAAATCCACTCTAATGAATCTGATTGGCGGGTTGGATTCTGATTTTACCGGTTCCGTTCAGTTTGAAGGGAAGAATATTGGTGAGTTTAATGAAAAAGAAATGGATGAATATCGAAAAAATAAAATAGGCTTTATTTTTCAAAGCTTTAATCTGATTCCGCATTTGTCTGTCCTCGATAATGTCACGATTGCGATGACTTTATCGAATGTAGGGAAAGAGGAACGCATTAAAAGAGCGGAGGAAATTCTAACTCAGGTTGGTTTGAAAAATCATATTTATAAAAAGCCAAATCAATTATCCGGCGGTCAAAAGCAAAGGGTTGCGATTGCGCGTGCATTAATTAATGATCCTGAAATCATCATTGCCGATGAACCAACCGGAGCACTTGATTCTGAAACAACGGAACAAGTATTGGCGATCATAAAAGATATTGCTAAGCAAGGTAAGCTGGTTATTATGGTTACTCACTCTGAGCGAGTAGCGAACCATTCCTCAAGGGTAATCCAAATTGCAGATGGGGAAATTATCCGTGATGACAGAGGAGAACCTCTAGAACAAATGGAACCTCAATCCAATCAAGTGGAAAAGAAGGTTGGTGAAAACCTTAGCTTTGTGGCGGCCGTGAAACTTGCATTTCTGAATATGAAAGAGAAGCTTGGTAGAAATGTTTGGGTTTCATTAGGAGCAAGCATAGGAATCATGAGTGTCATCTTTTTCCTTTCATTAGGAAATGGTGTGAAGACCTATATGAATGACTCTATGAACAGTATGGTGAATCCGCTTGTCGTAGAAGTAAATATGCCTTCTGAGGAACAAGAACTACCAACAAATGTAGATGAAAATCAGGCCATGATGCTATCGATGATGGGTGAACAAACACCATTTGAGGAAAAGGATATAGAGAAATTATCCAAAATCGAGAACGTCTCTTCAGTAGAAAAAGGTTTCAATCTAATATCATTTGGTTCCAACGCAGTTAAATATGAGGATAAAAAGGTTGATTTAATGATGATTTCAACCGTCTCCTCTAATTTAACCGAAACGAGTATTAAAGAAGGCTCTTTACCTGGAAAACAAGAAATTCTTCTTGCGGAAGGTACCGCTGAAAAATTAGGTGGAGATATGATCGGTAAAGATGTTAACGTAACGCTAATGCTTAATGAAGAATTATATGAAAAAACCTATAAAGTTAGCGGGATTATATCGTTAGGCAGTCAATTTGCGGCAATGGATTTAATCTATGTCAATTATGATGACCTTGTACTGCTTGCCAAGGATAACGGTCAGACACTAGAACCGACAAGTATCTATTTAGTGGCAGATAATGAAGAGTTTACGGAAGATATAAAAGCAAAAATCAAGGATATGGGCTACAGTGGTTCATCCCAGGAAACAATGACAGCCATGATGAACGAAATGCTGGATGTTTTGACATATGTCTTAACAGGGATTTCAGGAATTTCACTATTTGTTTCAGCAATCATGATTTTGGTTGTTCTCCATATTAGTGTTGTTGAGCGTACAAAGGAAATCGGGGTTCTAAAAGCGATCGGTGCAAGACGCATGGATATTAGAAGAATTTTTGTGTCTGAAGCATTCCTGATTGGACTATCCAGTGGAATCATCGGTGTTCTGGCTGCCTCTTTATTAACAGTTGTGGCTAACAGCCTTTCAACAAAATTGATTGATTTTGAAATTGTACAAATAACCTCAGCATATATTGCTTTCGGTGTTGCTGCCAGTATCATTATCAGCATGCTTTCAGGACTTATGCCTGCCAATAAAGCAGCTAAATTGGATCCGGTCGACTCTTTACGCAGAGAGTAGGATAGTATATGCCAAGTCAAACATTTGTGAATTTACCAGCGGAAAAGCGTATCAGGATTATTCAGGCTGCTAAGGAGGAATTCAGCCAATATTCCTTCTATGATGCATCTATTAATCGAATTATTAAAGAAGCGCAAATTCCTCGGGGAAGCTTCTATCGTTACTTTGAAAATAAAGAAGATCTGTTTCTGTATTTATTAAATGAGTATAAAAGTGATCTCCATAATCAGATCAACAGCAAGATTAACGATCGGGTAAGCCTCTTTTCACTTCACTTTATGCTATTTGATTATATTACTAAGAAAGCGATGGATCCTGCTCATTCCAAGTTTTTGGTCAATGTGTTTACGCGGACGGATATTAAGCTGGCTGAACATTTAATGAGCTTTACGGATGTGCGTGAAATGGAAGAGCAACACGAGAAGTTGCTGAATCTAGTTACTGACACTCATTTACTAAAGGTTGAAAATAAAGAGGAATTATTTCAAGTTATTGCGATTTTGAGAACTATTACATTCAATCAAATTATCCTGGCGTTAAATGATCTTTCGACTGTGAGTCAAAAAAGAAAAGACATGGAGCGTCAATTTCACTTTGTTAAATATGGTGTACTGAAATAAACAAAGTAAAAGCCTTGAACTTGTGTTCTGAACAGGTTCAAGGCTTTTTATTATAGTCAGGTAGCTTCCACTTAATCTGCAAATATGAATATTGTCTTTAATAATGAAGGCTGTTGATCTGCCGGGTACGATTTTAATGCTAGTTTGGCAACGAATTTCTCGGAAATCCCTGATGCTTGACAGAATTTCTCCATCGAAGCAGTCCTAAAGCAGTAATGATGCTTTTATTTCTCCATATAAATTCTCTTTTGCCCCCATGTTTTACCTCATATTTAATTATGCCTTTATCATACATTGGAAAATTAAACGTAAAGATATATTCATTAAATTCTATAATTTTGCATATAGAATTTGTAAATGCAAATATAGAAGTTATTCCGTTTTAATAGTCAATTGCTCATATGGAAGTATCCTTTCGGCAATACATGAGAGGAACTAAGTTTTTACGAATATAAGTCAATATCTCCATTTTAAAAGAAATGGAAACTCTGGGAGGAGTGAATATGCTAGCCAAAGGCGGTAAATATATTGAAGTGGATCACGGTGTGGAGCTGTTTGTTCAGGATGTTGGATCAGGGGAACCGATCATTTTTATTCCAGGCTGGACTTTTACAACAGAAGTATTTTCAAAACAAGTTGAGTATTTTTCAAAAACCAACCGTGTCATTGTAATTGACCCAAGAAGTCATGGACGGTCAACAACCGCCTTGCACGGAAATGAATATATCACTCATGGTGCAGACTTGGCCATAATTCTAGAGAAATTGGAGTTGAAGGCTGTTACACTGGCAGGATGGTCATTCGGCTGTCTGACAATCTGGGAGTATATAAGACAATTTGGAATGGACAATAGCAAAGCGTTTATCTTTGTGGATATGTCCCCAAAACCATTATCGACGGACCATATAAGCGACTGGGTTGAAGGCTCATTGGATGATATAGGGCTGGCCTATAATACTTATTTACGCAATCCGGAAGGGCAAAGGTTATTTATAACTGATTATGCAAATCAGGTGATGGTACAGAGAAAGCTTACAGATGAAGAGTTGAATTGGATAGTAGAGCAATCTTTGAAAACCCCCTATTATATAGCCGCCAACTTATTCGCTTCTGGAATGTTTTCGGATTATCGTGAGGAAGCAAGGCTCACGAGTGAATCGCGGCCGACCTTGACGATTGTGGCAGAGCATTGGGCAGATACAGCCAGGGTGTTTACACAAAAGGTATCTCCTAAATCTAAAGTAGAAGTTCTTGGTGGCCATTTAATGTTTTGGGAATATAGTGCTAAATTTAATCAAGTAATAGAAGAATTTTTAAGAAATAAGTAGAAAGAGTATAGCGGATCGCAATCTTTTCTTATTATTCGACTTTTCCCCATGTATTAGAAAATAGATTGCTAGCAGAGAATCGAGGTGGTTGAAGCGGTATGAAGCCAAAAAAACTCCTGTCTGCTTTTTGGCGGACAGGAGTTTTTATTGTATTAATTAACGATGCTGAATAAACCTTTAATATGTGACAGATAACGGATATTACTAGCTTCTTTCATCATTGTAGCCGGTAAGCCTTTTAATGGTGTTGAGTTCCCGCCAATAATGGCTACGCCATCTTTACGTCCAAGACTGGCTAATGTTCCTGAGTTTACTGGAGCAAATACTTCAGGAAGAGTGCCCTTTATGGCTGCTGCAATATTATAACCAATCAATTCGCCCATTTGCCAAGCCATTTGTGCAGTTGGAGGGTATGGTCTTGCTCCTGGAGCAGGGAAGACAACTGCACTGTCACCAGCAATGTAAACATCAGGATGTGAAGTAGATTGCAGATATTCATTAACAGTAGCACGGTTACGATCTACAGCTAAACCGGACTCACCAACAACAGGAAGGCCTTGTACGCCGCCAGTCCATACAAATGTATTGGAGATAATTTGTTGGCCATCTTTTAACTCGATTACATTTCCGTTTACACCTGTGACAGGAAGTCCAGTCAAGAATTGAACTCCGCGATTCTCTAAGCTTGTCATAGAACGCTCAATTAAATGATCAGGAAGCATAGGTAAAATTTTTGGACCTGCTTCAACTAGGATAAATTTCAGCTCAGAAGGATCAACCATGTATTTTTTAGCTACTTTAGGAGTTGTATCTGCAATTTCTCCAACTAATTCAACACCGGTTAGTCCACCGCCGCCGATAACAATGGTTGCATCTGCTGGATTTTTAGTTTGTGCATATTCTTTAATTCGATCTTCGATATGCTTGTTAATTTTATTAGCATCCTCTGCTGATTTTAAGACCATACTATTTTCTTCAAGACCAGGGATGCCAAAATAAGCAGTTTGGCTGCCTAATCCAACGACTAATTTATCATAGGTTAAGATTTTTCCGCTTGAAAGGGTTACCTTTCTTTCATCTGCTGATATAGATTCAACTTTAGAGATGATTAGATTAATATCTTTTCCTTTAAACAAACGATCTAACGGCATAGCAATTCTGCCTTCGCTAATATTGCCTGCTGCCAAGCGATGCAGTTCAGTAATAATTTGATGTGTCGGATATTGGTTAACAACTGTAATAGTAGCTTCTTCAGGAGTTAAATGCTGACGTGCTGATAATGCTGAAAGAAGACCGCCATACCCTGCTCCTAAAATAACAATTTCTTGTGCCATGATATGTTCCACCCTTGTTTGTAATATTTTTAATCCAGTATATTTCGAAAATCATATAATAAGTGCTTTTTGTATAAATGAATAAGCTTTTATTTGGAACGTTCGTTGCTTACTTGAAGATAAGCGCTGGCAAAACGAAGAACCTTTTGGATTTGAGGATCTTTTAGCATTTTCATCAAACCGAATACACTGATCACTTCTTTGCTTTGTTCAGCTCTTTCTTTTGCTTCCATAGCATTGACAGCTATATGTTTGGCTGTTTTCGTAACAGGCTCTGCAAATTCCTTCGCTGTACTGGCAAAATCATTTACTAATACTTTATCAGTAGCGACGGATTGAGCGAATTCATATGATTTGTTCAATGCTGTTACAACTTCAGTTAATTGTGGTAATTGATTTAATAGAGTAACTAATGATTCCTGAACTTCTGGTTTTGATAATTGTTTTAACAATTCTTCTTGTGAAGCAACCGGAGAGGCTTGTGTCTCTGATTGTTGTTTCATTGTGTCTGACATAGCAAATACCCCATTTCTGTTTGTTATAGCGAAAAATTAAATTAGTTATATTTATATAACCATAAATCCTCTACTTTAAGCATACTCCTTGTGTATAAATTCACAAAACTTTTTGCTCAAAAAAAGCGCTTTCATAGTAAAAAGAATGCTATTTACACTATATTGATAGTAAAATACTTCATTCATCAATAGTTACCGTTGTAATTTTTGATTTATAAATAATGAAAACAGGAGGATTTTGAGGATGATAAATATGTGTAAATCTTAAAATAATTTATGGGTAGAGAGTGTGTTTAGGGCATTTTATGATAGTGAAATAATGAAAGGAATAAAAAAATAGACCCTCCGTGGAGAGTCTATTTACTGTTTATTCTTGTTCGCCGATAATCGTTTCGGCAATGTTTTTAGCATGATCACCGATGCGTTCAAGATTACTTAAAATATCAACGTAAACAAGGCTTGCTTGCGCAGAACAGGATCCATTATTTAAACGGATGACATGTTGCTTTCTTAATTGGCGCTCCATCTTATCGATTTTACGTTCCAATTCAAGCACCTTATATGCACTTTCTTTATCTTGATTCTCTATTGCCACCATCGCTTCTTTGACCGCTTCTATAGTTAGTGTGAACATTTCAGACATGCCTTCTGTAGCCTCATCTGTAAATGTTGCTTTATTTGTATTTTTATACTCTGCAAATTCCAGAATATTTTCGAAATGGTCACCAATGCGTTCGATATCTGTAATGGTATGCATTAGAATATTATGTTCGTCAGATTCGTTAGCAGACAGTGAACTTGTAGAGACTTTAACGAGATAATCTGTTATTTTGTGATCCAAGTTATTGAGAGCTTCCTCAATTTGATTACCTGTATTTAATGAAGCAGTTTCATTCGTTAACAGGTAGTTATACGTTTCTTCCAATCCTTTAATAGCAAACTCGCCCATTCGCAAAGTTTCCTTTTTCGCCTGTCCAAGTGCAATAGAAGGAGATTGGTCGATGATTCTCTCATCTAAATGCTCCGGTTTATACTCAATCACAGTATCCTTTCCTGGAATGAGTTTAGTAACGATCCACGCATATGCACCTATGAATGGAATCATGATCAGTGTGTTTGTAATGTTGAATGTTCCATGTGCAAAGGCGATGGTCATTTCCGGATTTAGTCCAAGTGTTTTTTGGAACCAACTAATAAGAGCCGTAAATGGAACGAGCAGAATCATAAAAATGATAGTACCGAACACATTGAAGAGTATGTGTACACAAGCAGCACGTCTGGCTGCAACCGATGCACCAATGGATGCAAGCAGGGCCGTAATGGTTGTACCGATATTATCTCCGAATAGTACCGGCAGAGCACCTTGCAGATCAACAAGTCCTTCACCAAATAATCCCTGAAGGATACCGATTGTAGCGCTGGAACTTTGTACTAATAATGTAAAGACTGTTCCTACCAAAACACCAAGAATAGAATAATCACTTAAGCTTACTGTTAAATCATGAAACCATTCGAAGGAGCGAAGCGGCTTCATTCCACTGCTCATAAGCTCTAAGCCGAAGAATAAAAATCCGAACCCGAATAGAATTTGACCGAAGTTGTGGATCTTTTGGTTTTTAAAGAAGAATAATAGCACTGCACCGACAAAGATAATTGGCAATGCATATTCACCGACATCAATACCGATAATGAAGGCCGTGATGGTTGTACCGATATTTGCCCCCATAATAACACCGATTGCCTGGCGAAGTTTCATAAAACCGGCACTTACTAATCCAACTGTAATAACCGTTGTACCTGAACTACTTTGTATTAAAACAGTAACCAGGATACCGACCAAAATCCCCATAATAGGATTGGTTGTATATTTATCCAATAGATCTCTTAGGCGGTCACCTGCAGATTTTTGGAGTCCATCTCCCATAAATTTAATACCGAATAGGAAGATACCCAATCCGCCGAGAAACTCAAATAGCATTTCTTGAATACTTATATCCACTATTTACACCTCAACATTATTTTAAAAAAAGTATTTTCGATTATCATTATTATGGACAAGAAGTTTAAAGTAAATACTAAACAGTCATATTTAACTATAACTTTACGCTTCCTTTACGTTCGTGTAATTTATCAATAAATTTAAAAAATATATCATTTTAAAAAATAGGTTCGTGATGAAAAACAATGTATGGTTACATTAAATTCTGGATAGAATTAATGACTTCTATAAGAGATAACAGTACCAGATATGAAAGATATGTAACTCTAAATCTTCAACTGAATGAAGAACATTAAAAAATATGATAGACTTAGTAAACAATATTTTTGGGAGAAGAGGTGGATGATTGGTGTACCTTTCCGTGAAAGAAACAGCAGAATACTTATCATTGCCGGAATCCTATCTTGAAACACTTATCAAGCAAAAGAAAATCCGGGCTATATTTGACGGGGAGCAATATTTGATTAACAATGATCAATTTTCCAATTATCAAGAGCAGCTGCAGGAATATAAAAAGCTTTTCCAGGAATGGTTATCTGAACCGATTCCTGAAGATTGGGATGCGAAAGATGAGGATTAGTAAAACAGGAGGCATATTTTGCCTTCTTTTTTTTGCTTAAATCCTTATCTCATTTCGTGTTCGTAATAAACCTATCCTTTAAAGGTGATTCCAAATGAATATCTTTAATCCTTAGTTAAAAACATCTAATTGTAATGTAATGTCTGCAGTCATTTTTTGATATGATTTATATAGCGTTCGTAATTATAAAAAAATTCTTATATAGGTAAGCATGCTCCTTTATTGGGGTACTAGTAAGAATAAATTGGCACTTTTGAAATTATAGCTTTTAATTTGGTAGGCGAGGGAGAGGTTACTTATGAATCTAGCAACAATTGGTACTAGCAGCATTACAGAACAATTTATAGATGCAGTTTTAGAAAGTGATGGTCTTTATCTAAAGGCGATTTATTCAAGAAATTTGGATAAGGCGTCTCGTTTTGCGAATAAACATGAGGTCGATCTTGTTTTTAATCAGCTGGAGGAACTAGCTAAATGTAAGGAAATCGATATTGTCTATATCGCTTCTCCAAACTCATGTCATTTTGAACAAGCGGTTTTAATGTTAGAAAACGGTAAACATGTCATATGTGAAAAACCGTTTTTCTCTAATGTGGCAGAGTTGGATCAGGCCTATCAAATCGCTAAAAGGAATAACGTCTATCTTTTTGAAGCCATCCGAACCCTTCATACACCCAACTTCAAGTTACTGCAGGATAATATAAAACGTGTGGGAAGAATTCGTAATGTAAACTTACAATATATGAAATATTCTTCAAGATATGATCAATTGCTGGAGGGGGAGATTCCTAATATATTCTCAGCTGATTATTCAGGGGGTGCTTTGGTGGATCTGGGTGTTTATCCTCTATCCATGGCCTTCGCCCTTTTTGGAAAACCTATCTCGACCAGCTATACTCCAGTTATGCTAGATAGTGGCGTTGATGGAGGAGGAACACTAATCCTCAAGTATTCTGATTTTGTATGTACAATTGTTTGCTCGAAAATAGTCAATTCCTATGGATCAAATGAAATTCATGGGGAGACGGGAAATATTATCTTCCCTGGATCAGGAACCATTCAAAAGCTTGAGTATATTGATAGAGAAACAAAAGTGTGCGAACCCTTTTCTATTCCTCAAAAAGAGAATGATATGGCGTATGAAATTGATAACTTTATCGATATTATCAATCATGATAAACAGTCAGATTATCAAAAGCTAATTGAGATTAGTAGAGGGGTACTGGAAATCACAGAGTACTCCCGCAAAGAAAATGGAATTGTATTTAGTACAGAAAGAGAAACTGAATGATTTTTTAATAGAAGGCTGCCGTCAGGGCAGTCTTCTATTTTTTATAAGCAGAGATGTTTATTAATTCAAAAAAAATACACAATTTATAGGTTTGTTTTGATTAAGTGGTGGAAAGGTAATATTGGGAAATACTTTGCTTTATTCTATTAATCATAAATTCAAGGAGGAGAAGTGAGCATGATTAGGGACATTATAAATAAAACGTTTTCTATGGGAATTGGAGCAGCTGTAACAAGCAAGGAACAAATTGAAAAATTAGTGGATGAATTGGTGAAAAAGGGTGAAGTAACTCAGGCAGAATCCAAATCAGTGGTAGATGATCTAGTGAAAAAGGGAAATGAAGCCCGAGCAGAATTTGAACAACAAATTAATTTAAAGGTTAAGCAACGTCTGGCAGAAATGGATCTTGCCACAAAAGAAGACATTGAACGATTGGAAAATCGAATTGCTTTGTTAGAGGCGAAGAATCAATAACGACACAGGTATGTGATTGAGCAGGTTAGGGGGGAAGAGTGATGCTTAAAAAGAGAATACGTCACTTTAGTCGGTACCAGGATATCATCCGTGCAATGATTCATAATGGATTTGGATCCATTGCCAAAGAGCTGGGATTATCCGATATGCTGCCGCTTGGAGGGCAGTGGACGTTTGAAGGCAAGGAGGTTAAAAATCGGCCTGCCGCAGAGCGGATTCGTGCCATTCTTGAGGAGTTGGGTCCGACTTTTGTAAAGCTTGGGCAGATGCTGAGTACAAGACCTGATATCATTCCTCCTTCCGTTATTCTGGAATTGGAAAAGCTGCAGGATCATGTGCCTGCCTTCTCCCCTGCAGAAGTTAAAAAGATTATTGAAACGAGTCTGGAAGCAACCATTGATGAACTGTTCTCCGACTTTACGGAAGAACCGTTGGCTGCGGCTTCTATTGGCCAAGTACATAAGGCTGTTCTTTATACAGGGGAAGCGGTCGCTGTAAAAGTACAACGACCTAATATCCAAAGTAATATTGAGACGGATCTTGAAATCTTGCACAGTATTGCTAGATTGGCAGAAAAACGATTCAGCTGGGCTAGAGAATATGGCATAAGTGATATAGTGGATGAATTTTCTCAATCCTTACATCAGGAACTAGATTATGGAATTGAGGGGAGAAACTCTGAAAAAATAGCCAATCAATTTATCGATAATGACATAATTAAGATACCCACTATTTATTGGGACTACTCTACTAAGCGAGTATTAACGATGGAATACGTAGAAGGTATTAAAATAAATGATATTGAAACACTGGATGAACTTGGGTTTGACAGGCAACTAATCAGTGAGCGCTTTACAGATGCAATGATGAATCAAATCTTAATCAGCGGCCTGTTCCATGCTGATCCTCATCCAGGCAATGTTCTGATTCAACCTGGAAATCGAATTGTTTTGATTGATTTCGGTAATATTGGTCACCTTGATACACGGATAAAGTATGCATTTGCGACATTGATTATTGCCTTAAAACGAGGTAATACAGACAGTGTCATGCGTGCAATTCTTAAGCTGGGCTTCACACCTGATGATATCAATTATGATAAACTGCGATCTGATGTGGAAGAAATTATCGATAAGTATTATGGCCATCCTTTAAATACCTTAAATATGAGTGAA
>NZ_JBZCPQ010000012.1:0-79042 GCF_058267535.1 Pradoshia sp. Z5_111 | reverse complement strand
GCGAAGTGGCTAAACGCGGCGGACTGTAAATCCGCTCCTTCGGGTTCGGCAGTTCGAATCTGCCCCCCTCCACCATTATTTTAATATGCGTTAAGTAATGGACAAGATATTGTCCCTTTTTTTCTTTTTGGGCTATAGCCAAGCGGTAAGGCAACGGACTTTGACTCCGTCATTCGTAGGTTCGAATCCTGCTAGCCCAGCCATAAGAGCCATTAGCTCAGTCGGTAGAGCATCTGACTTTTAATCAGAGGGTCGAAGGTTCGAGTCCTTCATGGCTCATTTTGCGGAAGTAGTTCAGTGGTAGAACATCACCTTGCCAAGGTGGGGGTCGCGGGTTCGAATCCCGTCTTCCGCTCCAAAGTTTTATACGACTATTCAAACCTTAAATGCATTGCATTTTAAGGTTTTTTTTATTATAAAAAACCATAAATTCCTATGATAAGAAGAATTGATACGCATTAAAAGAAGGAATTAAACTATTCAGCTAGCGTTTCGTTGATCCTAAATAGGCTCTTTACTCCTGAGAAACGATTTGCGAGACTGAACTAAGTTAATAAGGTATGATAGAAGTTAAGTGTGTACTTTTATAACCATTATATAAGCGATCTATAGATTAAAGAGTATTAGCATAAAGGTTCGGTGAATGACATTGCCTGATCGATAGGGGAAAAGGTGCTCTTTAAGTAATGCCAGTACGTTTGAAGAAGTTAATCTGGTTATGATATATATCAATTAATCCTGTCGATTATATATAGATGTTTTATAAAGAATCTACGGTTTGTTTGAGAGGTAGGTTAATTCAAGAATAAGGCATGGGGTCAAACGTAAAGAAAAACGACATTGAATGATAAATAGTGAAGGGCACAGGAGAAAATTTATATGACTGTCTCCTGGCTGTATACTTAGTACAGTAAAAGTTGACCCTTATCCGGAATGGATGAGGCAATGAATAGGGCCTATTCATTCTGGGTCTAAATATAATGAGTGAAACTAATACCAATAGGGATTTTGTTAGCCGTCAGTGGATACAGAGATCAGCATTCCATAAAGAAAAGCAGCAACCTTTTAGGATTACTGCTTTACATATCTTGTGTGAGTTTGATAGAGATTGATTAATGAGTCCAGTTCAGTACTTGCTTTGATGACATCAGAGTCAAGCATTGAAGTTGAAGAGGCAAGTAGTATCATTCTTTGGCGGCATTGTTCAATATCCTTCATAAGTATATGTAGTTCCAAGTCTTCACTCCTATCTGCAAGATGTTTTGTTACCTTTATTACCCATATTTATAAAGATTAAACAGTGTGTCAATGTAAAAAACAAAAATTATTTTTTATTGAAACTTTTCTCAAGGCCAGTGCGTATAAATGCTGAAGGCCGCCAATGCGGAGGATGGACAATTTGGAAGGACTTATTAAAGAAAGAATACAGGAAGTGCTGGGTGGTAAACAACAGGCATATGAAGACATCGTTCAGTTTTATAAAGACAGAGTATTTCAATTGTGCTATCGCATGCTGGGTGACCGCCATGAAGCAGAGGATGTGGCACAGGAAGCTTTTTTACGGGCATATATGAATATACACACTTTCCAGATGAACCGAAAGTTCTCCACCTGGTTATACCGGATTGCTACAAATTTATGTATAGACCGTATACGTAAAAAGAAGCCGGATTATTATCTCGATGCAGAAGTAGCAGGTACAGAGGGGCTTGATATGTATTCACAGATTCCATCGGATACAAAGTTACCTGAGGATGAACTGGAGAGTTTAGAGCTTAAAGAAAAAATGCAAAAGGAAATTCAGAATCTGCCTGAAAAATACCGCTCAGTTATTGTATTAAAATATGTGGATGAGCTATCTCTGAAAGAAATTAGTGAAATCCTTAATTTACCGGTAGGAACCGTGAAAACACGAATTCATAGGGGAAGAGATGCACTGAGAAAATCGATGCGATCTATATAAATGAGGTGGATTAAAATGAAACAATGCCCAGAAAACATCGCAGATTATATGCATGATTATCTCGACGATGACATTAATGAAGAACATTCCAATGTGCTTCTTTCGCATATAGCAGAATGTGATGAGTGTAAGAAAACCTTTCACGAGTTGAGTAAAACAGTTGCCTTTCTTCAAAGTAACCATATTACAGCACCTAGCGGATTTACCGCAAATGTAATGAGAAATCTACCTAAACAATCGAAAAGGCGAAGGTTTGAAAAATGGCTGCAGCGCAATCCAGTGTTAATTGCCGCTTCGCTCTTTATTCTATTGATGGGCAGTAGCTTATTTTCCTATTGGGGAGAGGATGAACAGTTCTCATTCTCTAAAGACCCTAACCTGGTCGTCGAAGGACAAACTGTGATTGTTCCGGAAGGAAAGACGGTCAAAGGGGACCTTGTTGTTAAAAATGGAGATATAAAAGTTGAGGGCAAAGTTAATGGGAATGTAACGGTTATCAATGGAGATAATTATTTAGCAGGAGCCGGTGAAGTGACTGGAAATATAGAAGAGATTGATCAACTGTTTGAATGGATTTGGTTTCATACTAAGGATATAGCATCAAGAGTTTTTTAATCTATAGATAGAAATAGACCTATTTAAGGCGATCCACCGCGGATGGCCTTTTTCTTTTTCTATGAATGAATTTGGGACTGAATTCTTAGAGTTTGTGGAACAGTATGTTATAATAGTGGGGTTATACAACATAGCGGTATATACACCGTTCATGGGAAAGGACATGACTGGAGGAAATGACATGCCGTTTCTAAACAACTTTTCTTTATTAGATTATATTATCAGCATAACCGACATATTTATCGTTTGGTTTGTTTTTTATAAATTATTGCAAATTATTAAAGGCACAAAAGCTGTTCAGCTATTACGCGGAATCCTTTTAATTGTGGTTGGCCGCTTTGCCAGTGAAATCATTGGCTTGAATACATTAAGCTATTTACTAGACAATGTAATGACTTGGGGCGTTTTAGCCGTCATCATTATATTCCAGCCTGAGCTAAGACGGGCACTTGAACAACTGGGAAGGGGTCGCTTATTTACTAGGACAAACTTTCAGGAAGAAAATGTGCAGGAGCAAATGATAGAAGCCATTATTAAATCAACTACTTATATGGCTAAACGTCGAATTGGTGCCCTTCTTTCGATAGAAAGAGAAACAGGTCTTAATGATTATATTGAGACAGGTATACGCCTTGATTCGAGAGTGTCATCAGAGTTATTAATTAATATTTTTATCCCAAATACGCCACTGCACGATGGAGCTGTAATCCTGCAAAATGGTACAGTTGCAGCTGCAGCATGTTATCTTCCATTGTCTGAAAGCCCATTTGTTTCAAAAGAGTTGGGAACAAGGCACAGAGCAGCACTGGGAATCAGTGAAGTTACTGATAGCTTAACAATCGTTGTTTCAGAAGAAACGGGGAGTATCTCATTAACGAAAAACGGAGAGCTTTATCGGAATCTTTCGTTAGATGAACTGCAAAATATGCTTGAAAATGAATTGTCCATAAAGAATAAACCGACATCTTCGACTCTTTGGAATTGGAGGTCGAGAAAAGATGGATAAGGTTACTTCTAGTAGTTGGTTTATGAAAATCGGAGCTTTTATGGTTGCTATATTTATGTATTTTTCTGTCAATAGTGACCCTATCAATAATTCGAGTAATCCTTATAATACACCCTCAAGCACAGAAACAACTACAATTAAAAATGTGCCTGTTGAGGTCTACTATGATACCGATAATTTAATTGTCAGCGGGGTACCAGAAGCCGTTGATATTACACTTGAGGGTCCTAAAAGTATAGTTATAACTGCTAAATCTACAATGGACTTTGAGATCTATGTAGACCTATCCGATCCTAAAATTGGTTCTCAAAAGGTACCAATCAAGGTAAAGAATTTATCGGATAAAATTAACTATACACTGACACAGGCCAATGCAACAGCAGTGGTAGAGGAGAAGGTAACAGAGAACTTCAAAGTCGAGGCTGAATTTGATAAAACACTATTAGCAGAAGGATATACATCAGATCCGCCATATCTAAGTCCAACAGAAGTAGAAATAACGGGTGCCAAGAGCCATGTCGATAAGGTTTCTGTTGTAAAAGCAACTGTTAAAACGGACTCACATGTAACGAATGATATTCTAACTGAAGCAACAGTACAGGCATTTGACAGCAATATGAACTTGTTAGATGTGAATATTGAACCTAGTACAGTTGATATCTCGATAAATGTAAACAGTCCTTCAAAAGAGGT
Source organism: Pradoshia sp. Z5_111 (assembly GCF_058267535.1). Lineage (NCBI taxonomy): Bacteria > Bacillati > Bacillota > Bacilli > Caryophanales > Bacillaceae > Pradoshia > Pradoshia sp. Z5_111. The sequence goes on along the minus strand of NZ_JBZCPQ010000012.1, from coordinate 74,765 downwards.
CAGCCTATCTGCTAAAGCTACAGGAGCACCGCCCGAAGGAGTTACAATTGAAAGTATTAAAATTGATTCGGAGACAGCTACCATCTATGGAGGAGAATCCATTCTTAAAGATATAAAGGAGATAACGGTACCTGTTGATGTCAGTAATATTGATGAGGATACTGTAATTGAAATTCCAGTCAGTTTGCCTGATGGAGTAGTTGGATCTTCTATAGATACGGTTAAAGTGACAGTTAAGATAAAGAAGGAAAATACTCAAACAATCTCGAATATACCTATTGAAATAAAGGGACTAGACAATGAGAAATATGAGGCGAAAATTCTTAATCCTTCAAATGGGATGGTGGACCTGGCCATTGAAGGCGAGGCATCAAAGATTAAATCCCTGAAATCCAGTGATTTTGATATATTTATCGAGGTAAAAGATTTAAATGAAGGAAGCCATACAGTACCCTTAAAGGTGAATGCACCAGATGAGGTACATTGGGAACTGCCTAACAATAGTAAGTCAATTACAGTGGAAATCTCAGAAAAGAGTTCAGATGGATAATAACCTACACTCTTTCATAAGACAGTTAGGTATATATAGGCAATAAAATATGAAGTGTATTAGTAGAAGGAGAGATTTTTAATGGGTAAATATTTCGGTACAGATGGTGTGAGGGGTGTAGCAAATAGCGAACTGACACCGGAGCTTGCTTTTAAGCTAGGCCGATTTGGAGGATATGTGTTAACGAAACATAATGATAACCGTCCAAAGGTAATAATTGGCCGTGATACAAGAATATCCGGATTCATGCTGGAAAGTGCTCTTGTAGCTGGTCTGCTCTCAATTGGAGCGGAGGTCATGCGTTTGGGTATCGTTTCAACACCTGGAGTTGCTTATTTAACAAAAGCTTTAGGCGCAGAAGCAGGTGTAATGATTTCTGCCTCCCATAACCCTGTAGCGGATAATGGCATTAAATTCTTCGGCTCTGATGGGTTTAAGCTTTCAGATGATCAGGAAGAAGAGATTGAAGCATTATTGGATATGGAAGAAGATAAACTCCCAAGACCAATCGGAGAAAACATTGGAAGAATCAATGATTACCTCGAAGGTGGGCAAAAATATATTCAATACTTAAAACAAACCGCGGATGAGGATTTTACAAATATCCATGTGGCCCTGGATTGTGCACACGGAGCTACTTCTTCTTTAGCAACACACTTGTTTGCTGATCTGGATGCTGATGTTTCGACTATGGGTGCTTCACCAAATGGTCTTAATATTAATGAAGGAGTCGGATCCACACATCCGGATAAGCTGGCTGAATTTGTTCTCGAAAAAGGAGCGGATGTTGGTCTGGCTTTTGATGGAGATGGAGATCGATTAATAGCTGTCGATGAGAAAGGTAATATCGTTGATGGAGATCAAATTATGTTCATTTGTGCAAAATACATGAAAGAACATAATCGCCTTAAGCATAATACCGTTGTATCAACAGTTATGAGTAATATGGGATTTTATAAAGAATTAGATGTAAACCAAATCTTAAGTGCGCAGACAGCAGTTGGAGATCGGTATGTTGTAGAAGAAATGAAAAAAGGTGGATATAATCTTGGCGGAGAGCAATCAGGCCATATTATTTTCCTTGATTACAATACAACAGGAGACGGATTGCTGACAGGTGTACAGCTCATTAATATAATGAAGCTGACAGGTAAGCCACTTTCGGAACTTGCAGGCGAAATGAAAGTTTATCCACAAAAACTTGTCAATATCCGTGTAACAGATAAGCATCATGTAACAGATAATGAAAAAGTAAAGGCAATTATTGAGCAAGTGGAAGAGGAAATGAGCGGAAACGGGAGAATTCTTGTTAGACCGTCTGGAACTGAACCACTCGTTCGCGTAATGGCTGAGGCACCTACACAGGAGCAATGTGATCAATGCGTTGAGAGAATTGCCGATGTTGTAAGGGCAGAGATGGGCTTAGAATAATAATCATTTACAATTAATGCATAAGGGGAACAGTTCTTCCTCTTATGCATATTTTATATATGTATAGCTGAATTATGAGACTTAAATGTATATTTTTGTAAATATTGACGAAATGAGAGCAAATAGTGTATGCTGAAAATTGAGTTCAAAATAGATGAGGAGGGTAGATGTTATTTAGATAGTAAAGCGCCAGGACTGGAGTAACCCAGTTGACGAGGTGGAGGTTATCGATTTTTCGGCGGATGCCTTCCGGTTGCATGCACAACTGACCCTCTTTTTACTAAATCAGTTTGGTGACAAACTGGACAGAATAAAAAGAGATGCATAAATCAATTAAAAATTATACAGAGATAAGGGGGCAAGATTGCCCCCCTGGGCATTCTTGTCCCTTCATCTTTTTTATAGGAGGATAAACAAGTATGTGTGGAATCGTAGGATATATTGGACATCAAGATGCTAAAGAAATTTTACTAAAAGGCTTAGAAAAGCTTGAATATAGAGGATATGATTCAGCTGGTATCGCAGTTATGAATGAGAACGGTGTACATGTGTTCAAAGAAAAAGGAAGAATAGCTGATTTACGTGAAAGCGTAGATCCATCTGTACGATCTTCTAAAGGAATTGGACACACTCGCTGGGCAACTCATGGAGTACCAAGCATAAGAAATGCTCACCCTCATCAAAGTTCGAATGGACGTTTTACAATCGTTCATAACGGTGTAATTGAGAACTATGAATTATTAAAGAGGGAGTACCTTCAAGATACTGATTTAGTGAGTGATACGGATACTGAGGTAATCGTTCAGCTTATCAGCAAATTCGTTGAAGAAGGACTTAACGTAGAAGCAGCTTTTGCAAAGGCTCTGGGTCTATTGCATGGTTCTTATGCAATTGGCTTACTGGATGCACAAGATGAAGAAATCATTTATGTAGCTAAAAATAAAAGTCCATTATTAGTAGGTGTAGGTGCTGATTTCAATGTAATCGCAAGTGATGCGATGGCTATGCTGCAAGTAACAGACCAGTTTGTTGAACTAATGGATAAAGAAATTGTTCTTGTTACAAAAGATCAAATCACCATTAAACAATTGGACGGTACAGTGGTTACTCGTGAACCTTACACAGCACAGCTGGATGCAAGTGATATTGAAAAAGGAACGTATCCGCACTATATGCTAAAAGAAATTGATGAGCAGCCTTTAGTAACTCGTAAAATCATTCAAGCTTATCAGAATGAAGCGGGTGAGCTAAAAATAGACGATGCGATTATTAATGCGATAAATGAAGCGGATCGTCTGTACATTGTTGCTTGTGGAACAAGCTATCATGCTGGCCTTGTTGGGAAACAAATGTTTGAAAAAATGGCGAAAGTACCGGTAGAAGTTCATGTGGCTTCTGAATTTGGCTACAATATGCCTCTTTTATCCGAAAAACCATTATTCATTTTCATTTCCCAAAGTGGGGAAACAGCAGATAGCCGTGCCGTACTTGTACAAGTAAAAGAGATGGGTCACAAGGCCTTAACGATTACCAATGTACCTGGATCAACATTGTCTCGTGAAGCTGACTTTACGCTATTATTACATGCCGGTCCTGAAATTGCTGTTGCATCTACTAAAGCATACACAGCACAAATGGCTGTATTAACAATTCTGGCAGCTGTTGTGGCGAAAGAAAAAAATCAATTAGCAGATTTTGATGTAGTGAAAGAATTGGGAATCATTGCGAACGCTATGGAAGCTCTATGTGATGACAAAGATAAATTCGAAATGATTGCACGCGAATATCTTGCTGTTACACGTAATTGTTTCTTTATCGGACGTTCTGTTGATTATTTCGTTGGCCTTGAGGGTGCGTTGAAGCTAAAAGAAATTTCCTATATTCAAGCGGAAGGCTTTGCCGGCGGTGAACTAAAACACGGTACAATTGCCTTGATTGAAGAAGGAACACCTGTTATTGCTCTGGCAACACAGGAAGCTGTAAACTTAAGCATCCGTGGTAACGTAAAAGAAGTGGTAGCACGTGGCGCTAACCCTTGCATCATCTCCATGAAGGGACTTGATCAAGAAGGGGACGCATACGTACTTCCGGAAGTTAACCCAATGTTAACACCTCTTATCTCTGTAATACCATTACAACTAATTGCTTACTATGCATCCCTTCACCGTGGCTGTGATGTGGATAAACCTCGTAATCTAGCAAAATCGGTTACGGTTGAGTAAGGAATTAATATAGTATAAATGATTTAAAACCCAGCACTCTTCGTTTGAAGGGAGCTGGGTTTTTTGAATTTGATAGAGGAAATTTTAGATGCACAATTAGTCAACTCATCCTTACCAGGCTATTTCTAAAGGTCAAGACCACATGGGCTGTACACAAGAGCAAGTATATCTGGCTTCTGGGTACAGTCTATTTGTGTATATTCATACTTCCTAATTTACGAAAAATACAGAGGACAATACAAATATAAGCTTGATAGACTAATGATTCTGTACATTTTAAATATTACTAAACGGTAATGATTTAATTTTGTTGAAGAGGTAGTATCTTTTTTCTCATATAAAACAATCACTCTCATAATAGAATTCTATCCTTTAATAAAATTATACAAAACTTATATTTTATTTATACATTTTGGTTTAAGTATCCGTGATTACGTGAATATAGTAAATGATTACAATAAAACTTACAAAGGGGAAATGAAAATTGAGTATTCTTCAGAAAATAGCACTTGTATTAACGATCATTGGAGCTATAAATTGGGGGCTGGTAGGTTTCTTTCAATTTGATCTTGTAGCAACTTTATTTGGAGGACAGGATGCCATTCTTTCTCGAATCGTCTATGCGTTAGTAGGTATTGCAGGTTTAACTAATATTGGGTTGCTCTTTGCTCCAGCAAAGGAATCACGAGTTGCAGCGTAATGATAATGATAAGTATAATCTCCCCCTCTTTTAAAAGAGGGGGTCCTTTGCTGTAGAACTTAAGCTTAAAAAAATAATAGGATTTCCGTTGTTAACTTAAAGATTAGATTTAGAGTGTCTTACCATGCGCAGTTGTCGATAGATTCGGCAGCTGTTTTTTGGTTGCATACATATTTTAACCTTCAAAATCATTTGCCGGTAGATAGAAGAAAGACGTACTTTTATTGCTGTATCTTTCATATAAATATAAAACTTGGACAATATGGAGGAATGCAAATGAACTGGGATGAAGAATATGACGTCATAGTAGTAGGTAGTGGTGCGGGAGGATTGGTAGCAGCAATTACATCTGTGCATGGCGGTCTCCGCACAGCTATTATTGAAAAAGGGGCTGTATGGGGTGGTTCATCAGCTTTATCTGGTGGAGGTTTGTGGATTCCGAATAATCATGTTTCGAAAAATGCTGGCTTACAGGATAGTGAGGAAGAAGCACTTACTTATATGCAAGAAATAATAGAGGACACAGGACCAGCATCTACGTATGAGCGAAAAGAGGCTTATGTGAAAAATGGTCACAAAATGGTAAAGTTTTTAGAGGATTTAGGGATGAAGTGGGTGGCGGGTTCGCTGTATCCAGATTATTATCCTGAAAGACCTGGTGGTAAAATAGGTCGCTCCATTGAGGCGGAAATTGTTGATGCTAGGCTTTTAGCAGAAAATGAAGAGACTTTACGGACAGGTGAGCTTGAGGCCCCAATGCCCATTTATTCCGGAAAAGTTGCCTCTTTGCCAAAGGCCTTTACAAATGCAAAAGATTTTAACACGGTTGTCGGTATGTTCCTGAATGGATTTAAGCATAAGATCAAAGGTGAACACGCTATATCGATAGGAGGCGGATTGGTCAGTCGTTTACTCATAATTGCAAAGAAATATCATGTCCCATTGATGTTATCGACACCCTTAAAGGACTTAATCATGGAGGAAGATAAAATTGTAGGGGTCGAGGCAGAAAAAGAGGGGAAACCATATTTTATCAAGTGTCGGTCAGTAATTTTGGCGGGTGGAGGATTTGAACGAAATCTGGAGCTGCGCAAAAAATATCATCATGTAGGAACAGACTGGACATCTGCAAGTCCGGATAACACAGGTGATATGCTGTTAATCGCAGAAAAGCATAACCTAGATACTGCTTTATTGGATGATGCCTGGTGGGGTCCGACAGCGATTGATGCAAGCGGTGCCCGAAAATTCCTTGTGCATGAACGTTCAATGCCACATTGTATAATAGTGGATCAAACGGGAGAACGTTATTTTAATGAGTCCCAATCATATACGGATGCAGGTCATGCAATCCTTGAAAGGCAAGAAAAGAATGGAAGGGCGATTCACTCATGGCTTATTATGGAGAGCAGGCATCGAAATAAGTATTTGTTTGGCAACATGCTCCCGAGAAGGACTCCTAAAAGTGCAATTGAGAGCGGATTCTTAATAAAAGCGAACTCTATTGAAGAATTGGCGGAGAAATGCAAAATTGACTTAGCTGGGTTAAAAAATACGGTTGCCAGATTTAATGATTTTACAAAAAAAGGATTAGATGATGATTTTGGGCGTGGAAACTCAGTATATGATAATTATTACGGTGATCCAACCTATAAAAACCCCAACTTGGGCGCAATTGAAAAACCACCATACTATGCCTGTAAAATTTACCCTGGCGATTTAGGGACAAAAGGCGGAATTGTAGCTGATGAACATGGGCAAGCCCTTCGTAATGGATTACCGATAGAAGGATTGTATGCAACCGGAAATTGCTCAGCATCCGTTATGGGACGTGTGTATCCAGGTCCCGGATCGACCTTAGGACCTACAACGGTGTTTGGTTATATATCTGCTAACCATATTAGAGAGAGACTTCTAGTATCAGCTGATTAAGCCTTAGAGCTAGATATTTCACAGTACTATAAATTAAAAATATACTAAAGACGCACTCTGTATTAAGTATTAAAATCAACTCCGGTTTGAAAGTCTTCCTCTATTTAATAAAGGAAGACTTTTTGAGTTCGCTAAAATTCTTTCTTATCATTAGTTAAAATGATATTTTCTATTAAATCAGCCATCATACATACTTGTTTTTTTCCAAGATTTATATAAAGACGGTGCCTCCCTAACAAGATGAAGCTTATAATAGACTCAGGACATATTGTACTTGAAAGTAGGAATGTAATTCATGAGTTCGAATGAAGATAAACCTTTTCGGGAGATGGGGATAAAAGAAAAGATTACAACTGTGGTGATTATCTGCCTAATTGTACTCATTCCTTTGTCGTTTGTGTTGGGTGTTACTTACTTTAGTTTTGCGGGCTTTTTTAGATTGTTTGGGGGAGAGTATGACTCTCGATTTACTCTCTTCCTATTTGTTGTGTTTCTCTTTTTGCTTGGTTTGGTGTTGGATTTGTTTTCAATGGTGCTTGTTAAATTATCAAAACTCTATATATCTGGGACCTACCAATTATTCGCTGTGAAGTTTCTGTTTAACTGTATCTTTAGTTGGCTGACTATTTATACAGTAGACGAATTTATGGATCGCATTACAGTTCCTTTTATAGTGGAAATAATTGTGGTTATTTTTATGTTCTTCCTTGAAGAGGCTTTAGAGCAGAAGGAAACTTGAAAAACTATTAATATTTAAATACATATAATTGGTAAAAAATGTTATTGTTAATCTACTTAATTTTTAATTGGGAGGAGATTGTTATGACAGAGGTTAATAGTAACGAGGTTTCAGGATATAAAGAAAAGCGAATTCGTTATTCCATTTTCAGTACAAATAAAGATTCACGTAGCCTGGCCATTATGTTTCCTGGGTTGGGATATACGGTTCATGGACCTCTTTTTCATTTTGCCACAGGGTTATATTTAAACAAAGGGATGGATGTATTGCAATTAGAGTACCCATATGGAGATTCTTTTTATGATCATTTCACCTACGAACAGCTAGTTGAAGCGGTTATCTATGATTCCGGAGCAATGATTGATCACGCTCTGAAGGAAAGAGAGTATGAAAAAATCTACTTGATTGGAAAATCACTTGGTACGATCGCGATGAGCAATGAGCTGAAGAAATCTCAATTCAAGGATGCAAAAGCTATTTGGCTGACACCTTTACTAAAAAGAGATGATGTATGGAGTGCTATGAAAGACAGTTCTGTCAAAGGATTATGCATTATTGGCGACCATGATCATCAATATGTAGAGGATAGATTCAAACAATTAGACCATCATCTAAGTATGAAAACAAAGCTTTATCCAAAGGTGCACCACGGCATGGATTATGAAGGAGATATACTTAAGTCGATAGATGTATTAAAGGATATCATAGGTGAGATTGATCAATTTTAATTTGCATATGAGATGAAAATTTTAAAAGCTTCAGGCTGAGAAGAGAGAACTTTAGAACGTTTATGTAATTGAAATGCATAGGGACTATACTTTTTTTACATAATAAGAAAAACCAAGCAACTTAGGAGGATTCTTCATGAGAAAAAAAAGTATGGCAGTACTATTGGGATTCCTATGTATGTTCAGCTCACAGGTTTATGCAGAAATTGGTCCTGAGGAAAAGGATTATTATGATAATTATAGGAGTATTTTGCAGGTGATGAAGGAAGGCATGTCCGAGGCTCCTAAAACAGGAGATCCCTCGCTCGATTTTTTGTATGAAATGATTCCGCATCATGAAGCAGCTGTTTCTATGGCAGAGAATTTATTGAAATATGAAGGTGCCAATAATCAGTTAAAAAGACTGGCAGATACGATCATTAAGGAACAGTTAAATGGTATAAAACAAATGGAGGAACTGAAAGATAAGCTTAAAAATAATCCCCAAGTAAATAAGCAGGCAGAAGCTGCTTACCTAAAAACCTATAATAACATTTATACTTCTATGATTACTCAATTGGAGGCTGCCAAACCAACGGGAAATGTCAATAGAGACTTCCTGATTGAGATGATTCCACATCATGAGGCTGCTATTGAAATGGGCAAAAATATATTAAGCTATACTCAAAATCCTGAATTAAGGACATTCGTACAAAAAATGATTGTTACACAACAGAGGCAAGTTGCAGAAATGAATAATTTATTAAAAACAATTCGATAAGCATAAAGAAGGTGACGTGAGAGTGAATCACGTCACCTTTTTGCTTTTTTAAGCATTCATATTAATCGTTATTGCGTGCTTCTCCGCCTTTTTTGCCAATCTCGCGGTAGAACTCTTTATCGTGGTTATCGGAAGTAGCTTCTCCACCTTTTTTACCGATTTCTTGATAGAACTCTTTATCATGATTATCAGAAGTGGATTCTCCACCTTTTTGTCCAATTTCTTGGAAGAATTCTTTATCATGATTTTCGGAAGTAGCTTCTCCGCCTTTTTGTCCAATTTCTTGGTAGAATTCTTTATCATGGTTTTTCGAAGTAGCTTCTCCGCCTTTTTTGCCGATTTCTTGGAAGAATTCTTTATCTTGCTTCTTAGATGTAGCTTCTCCGCCTTTACGTCCTGCTTCTTCTCTAGACATTTTGTCTGCCATAATAAATCGCTCCTTTGCAATTGTTTTAATTGTTTTGTAGTTACAGTCTATATATTTCCAACATGTCTATAGGAAAAACACTAAATTATGTCTTTAATTAAAATGTAACCCAATTGTAAATAGTACAGAAAAGTAGAGCCACTTTTGAAAACTGAAAAGTATTTGTAAGCTTTAGATTCTACAATTTAGCCCGTATTTTTTTTAAAAACTTAAATTTTAGTTACACCTTTATTAATAATTATCATTTTATTAAAAGTGCGTTTAAAAGATTGAGAGATAGAGGAGGCTCGAATTGCTTGAAGAATAAGTAAATCTATTCCTTTTATACAGAAATCGCATTTATATTTGAGAGATATTGATATAATGGATGAGTTGAGACTAGAAAAGAGAGGAATAAAGGGATGCTGGGGAAATTTTTTTCATACTATAAACCGCATAAGCGGCTATTTGTGATTGACTTTACTAGTGCTATTATAGTTGCGTTGCTGGAGTTGGCTTTTCCGATGGCTGTTCAATGGTTTGTTGATGAATTGCTGCCGACGGGAAATTGGAGCATGGTCGTGACGGTCAGCATTTTATTATTAGCTGTTTATTTACTGAGTACATTCCTGCAATTTATTGTGAACTATTTGGGGCATAAGCTGGGAATAAATATTGAAACAGACATGCGACAGGAGCTCTTTAATCATGTTCAGCGGCAATCATTTCGATTTTTTGATAACACAAAAACCGGCCACATAATGAGCCGAGTGACAAATGATTTATTTGATATTGGCGAATTTGCCCACCATGGACCTGAGGATCTTTTCATCGCAATTATGACATTCTTCGGTGCCTTTGCCATCATGTTTAATATTAATCCAACCTTAGCGATCGTTGCGGTTATTTTAATTCCATTTTTAATATGGCTGGTGACCTTCAGCAATATGAAAATGAACGCAGCATGGAAGAATATGTACGGAAGTATTGCTGATGTAAATGCCCGAGTGGAAGACAGTGTAGCGGGTGTGCGCGTTGTTCAATCGTTTACAAATGAAGCATTTGAAATGGATCGCTTTGAATTGAATAACGGATTATTCCGTTCTGCCAAGCTTGTTGCATACAAGGTGATGTCGTGGACACATTCTTCTATTTATATGATAACAAGGATGCTGACATTGTTGGTTCTTGTAGTAGGAGCCTGGCTCAGCTTTAAAGGTACATTATCTTATGGAGAGTTGATAAGCTTCGTCTTATATACGAATGTATTAATTAAGCCTGTTGATAAAATCAGTGCATTGCTTGAGCTATATCCAAAAGGAATGGCAGGCTTCAAGCGTTTCCGTGAGCTTATTGAACAGGAGCCAGATATACAAAATAAAGAAAATGCGATCTCAGTAAGCGGCTTGAAGGGGGATATTTCCTTCCGTCATGTTGATTTCAGCTATGATGAATCCAAACCAGTCTTACACGATGTCAATTTTGATCTTAAGGCAGGAGAAACAACTGCATTTGTTGGTCCATCCGGTGCCGGAAAAACCACGATATGCTCACTTATCCCGCGTTTTTATGACGTGGATGCCGGGTCCATTGAAATAGATGGAATGGACATTCGCGATATGACAACTGAGTCACTCCGTAAACATATTGGGATTGTACAGCAGGATGTCTTTTTATTTACAGGAACCATTCGCGAAAATATTGCTTATGGGAAGCTGGATGCCTCATTTGAGGAAATTAAGGAAGCGGCCCGAAAAGCTCATTTGGAAAAAATGATTGAACAGCTGCCGGATGGATACCATACACAGATTGGTGAGCGGGGGCTGAAGTTATCCGGAGGGCAGAAACAGAGACTTGCAATTGCACGTATGTTTTTGAAAAATCCGCCAATCCTTATTTTAGATGAGGCTACATCTGCTTTAGATACGGAAACAGAAAGAATCATTCAGCAATCGTTAAATGAATTGGCGGCGAACCGTACTACGTTAGTAATCGCACATCGCCTTGCAACTATTCGTAATGCCGACCGTCTGATTGTTGTAACTGAGGATGGGATAGCTGAAGATGGGTCATATGAAGAGTTGCTGAATCAAAATGGGATATTTGCAAACCTGCATAGAATCCAATTTGGGAAAGAGACTGTTTGATAAACCACTAAATAAAAAACAGGTAGAAGATGAACACATCTCCAATTGCTTAACAACTGGGAGCTTTGTTCAGACAGCTACCTGTTTTTTTTATTATTAGTTGTTTGCGATTTGACTTGGAGTGTCACCATTGTGTGGTGAGTTGGGTTTAGAAGTTCTGTTGGACAGGCTTCTGTTTGTCAAAAGATGATCTGTTCTTTTCGTTGTTTAATTGATCAGCTTGTTTCGTCTTAAACTCATGCGCAGCTTTATCTTGCTCTGTAGTTTTTTGTTTGTCTCTTAACGCTTGCTCATCTTTTTTCTGCTCTTCAATTTTTTGCTTCTCTCTTAACTCTTGCTCTGCCTTTTCTCGCTCTCTAGTTTTTTGCTTCTCTCTTAGCTCTTGCTCTGCTCTTTTCTGCTCTGCAGCTTTTTTAGCAGCATTCTCTGCTTCTAGGCCTGCTGTTACTTTTTTCTGTAAGTCGGTTACTTTAGCTTTAAAGTTATCTTCCCATTTCTTATAAGTTGGGTACTTACTCGGATCCTTTTTCTTTAGATCCTTGGATTTTTTCTCAAGTGCCGGTAACTTGTTTAAATTCGTTTGTGCTGCTGTATACTCTTTTTTCTTCACCTGATTTTCTATTAAGACGAGTAAGTTATAGCGTTCCACTTCATATTTGTTGTTGTCAAATGTACGTTTGGCAGGTGTAATATATTTTTGGGTAAACAGATTGCGGACACCTTTGCTATAAAGCGGAGTCACTTTTTTCTGCATTTGTGCAATAGTTTGATTCAATTTCTTATGCGAATCAGGTAACTTTGAACTCAATGTGCCGCTATCCATTACTTGAACAACTGTTTTTTCATCTTTCTGCAGAGTAGGTCCGTACTTCACCGCATTCATAAACGTCAATGAACGTGTTGTATATGTTTTCATGGCGGTGATATCTGCCTTAATTGATTTCGTATGCTTGCTTGGCAGTTTATTCACTTTAGATTGTAGAGTCGTAATATCCTTTGTCACTGAATTATAGAGCTTCTGATGAGCGCTTGTTATTTTTAGGTTAGACATACTTTTAATATCAATATAATAGTATTTTTCGAGTTTCTTAGCTGTTTTTAATTTAGCAGCTGAGTCTTTTTTTAATGTGGCTGCCGACTTTTTATCCCGCGCATCTTTTAGTTTTATACTCTCCTGTGCAACGTATAGGCCGACTCCTTGATTTTCTTTCCAAATCTGAGAAAACTGTGACACGGGTAGGTTTGTTTCACCTGCAGGTTTCCCAATCTCAGGTGTAAAGCTAGGCCTTTTTTTAGTGCTGATAAACCAATCTGAAAATCCGCCACCTGAAGGATTTTTGCCTGGATATACTAATGAGTAGCCTGTCATTTTGCCAATCTTCTTAGCGTATACATGATCTCTATTATAATTTGTTTTACTTTGTTTATAATTCCAATACAGAATACGCCCGCTGCTATGATAGGCAACAGTCATTTCTGGATTAATTTGATTCACAAATTTAACAATAGCCTTTACTTCCTTCGCTGATTCAGGAGCTTTCCCTTTATAGTTCTTGTAGCTGGGAGATTTCGGAGAGTTTTTGATTTTACCCCAATCTGCCTTATATTGTCTATTTAGATCAATCCCTTTAGCATTTGCTTTCCATCGTTTAAAGTTTTTGTTTCCATTGTTCATTTTGATAATTGCTTTATGAGTGCTCTTAGGAAATGCCTTTAAACCTTGTTGTTGGAGAGTTACTCCATCAGGATTCACCATTGGTACAAACCAAATAGTGGAGGAATTAAGAAGACTTTTTGCGTTGTATCCGCTGATTTTTTTATTGCCCTTATAGGCTGCTGCATATTTTTCAATCATGTACATATTTAAGCTGGTCGTCAGCCATTCACGAGCATGATGGGAACCATTGATAAAAACATTGGCACTTCCCTTTCCAAGACCTACAGCATATATTTTTCTGCCGTATTCAGATGTACCAATTGTCTTTACTTGTACCAAATCCGGGTAAGCTTTCTTTAAGGCTGTAATGTCTTTCCCCATTTGTGTGTATGTATACGTCTTATTTGGATTGACAATCGTTTTCGAAGCAGCTTTCGTTTCCCCAGGTAGCTGAACCAAAAGTGAGAGTACTAGCATCATGACAATCAACTGACTTATTCTTTTCAAATATCCCCAACCCTTTCTAGTTTTGTAATCATTAACCATCTACAAGTATATTATATTTACTTAGTTAGCAGAACTGTAAAGGATAGGTTTGTCGAAAATTTGGTTATTTTGGAGGAATACTTAGAGGTTGTCACCTGTTAACTATATTTTATAGGTCAATATCACTGTTAATAGAAAGAAAAGACAATGGATGAGTAAATTCCTATTCATTTTTATATAGAGAAGTATAGGGATATATGTGGGAGGGTATTTTAATCCAGTAGACTTATAAACATGAAGTTTTGCTTCCGCCATTTGCAGGGGAGGTACACTCATTTATCGTGGACGCAATCCACTTTCTTTGGATGTGCCGACTTATCTATTCTGTCTATATCAATTTTAACAACAGTTTCAGTTTATGAGCTCCATAAAACAGCCTGGACCGTTTACTAATCCAGGCTGCTTTAACTTATTCTATTAAATTGCTTCTTGCTGTGATTCAGCAGGAGGGGAGAATGCTTTTTCTGATTTGGAGATTACTACGGATGCAAGAGCATTACCCAGTACGTTTACAACAGTTCTGCCCATATCAAGGATACGGTCAATACCGGCGATGAACGCTAAACCTTCAACTGGAATACCTACAGTACCTAGGGTAGCTAATAAGACAACGAAGGAAACTCCCGGTACGCCTGCTATACCTTTAGAGGTAATCATTAACACAAGCATTAGAGTTACTTGTTCCATTATAGATAAATCAATATTATACATTTGTGCAATAAATAATGCTGCCAAGGCCTGATAAAGAGTAGAACCATCCAGGTTAAAGGAATAACCGGTTGGAATAACAAAGGTAGCAATATGCTTTGGACAGCCCTCTTGTTCCATCTTATCCATGATTCTAGGTAATACGGCTTCAGAGCTTGCTGTAGAGAAAGCAAGGATCAGTTCAGCTTTTAACACTTTAAATAATCGGAAAATGCTATATCCGACTGCTTTGGCAATTAATCCTAAAATAATGATTACAAAGAAAATCATCGTTCCATAGACCGTTATCACTAATTTTCCTAATGGAATAAGAGACTCTAATCCAAATTTAGAAATTGTTACACCGATTAATCCAAATACACCAATCGGTGCAAATTTCATGATGAGATTAGTTATATAAAACATAATCTGGGCTACGCCATCAAAGAAGTTATAAACAGGCTTTGCTTTATCACCTACAGCAGCAACACCAAGTCCAAAAAGGACAGAGAAGAAGATAATAGCAAGCATATCTGTTGTCACAAAGGCCTCGAATGGGTTGGCTGGGACAATATGAACGATCATATCAATAATAGATTGGTCTTCCTTAGCTTCAGCAGACCCAACATAGCTGGATATATCCGTTTGCTCCAAATTTTCCATGTTTACACCTTTTCCAGGCTGGAAAATATTTGCGGATACTAGTCCAACAACAATGGCTACCATAGTTACACATACAAAGTATAGTAACGATTTACCACCAAGTTTTCCGACTGCTTTTATGTCTCCAACGCCAGCTATAGCAACAATAATACTCGAGATAATGATAGGTACGACAATCATTTTAATTAAATTAAGGAAAATATCTCCAAGCGGCTGTAGGTACGTTTGTGCAGTAGTGTTCTCATAAAAAATTGCACCAACAATAATTCCTAATACTAAGCCGATTAAAATTTGAGTAGCTAATGAAAATTTAAGTTTAGATGTTTTCATATAGTTAGCTCCCTTCTTTGGATGTTTTTTAGGATAAAAGCGTTTCGTGTTGAAATTCTTACTTTCTATCTATCTTAAAGAGGAATACTACAGGTACAGAGTGCGGATAGAAAGAGAGAGCAAGAAATATGAGTAGTTAGCTATGTTAAATAGACTAACTAAATCCTTTAAGACAGAATTAACAAAACAATAGAGGTATTACCACGGAGAGGCAAATTTAACAGCTAAGGCTATTAATGGCACAATAAACACATTTTAACACAAATGTTCAGAAAAGAGGAAATTTGAGAAACTGAGCAATTAAGATAGTATATTTGGGACTGGTAAATTAAAAAGAATGGGTGGACTTTAAAAATATATACAACATGATTATTTAGCAGTTGTTTTCAGGACTTAGGACACATTTTTTAAAATAATTGTTTATTTTTGGGAATAGATGGTATGGAGATACAAAAGGAGGAAGCGATCTATGTTAAAGAAAAAAGGGATGTTCTTCGTACTGTTCATACTAATTTTATTGGTAGCCTGCAATAAAGACGAAGCCGAGCAAACAACGAATGATACAAAGAATAGTGGCTCGGATAAGGTAGAGAGTAAAGTGATAGATATATACAATAATAAAGAAGAGAATATTGGAACAGCAGAGCTTAGCGAGGTAGCAAAGGGAGTAGTAATAGAACTGAAAGCAGATGGACTGCCACCTGGACTGCATGGATTCCATTTTCATGAAACTGGAAAGTGTGAGGCTCCTAGTTTTGAGACTGCAGGCAGTCATTTTAATCCAACTGATGCGAAGCATGGCATGGAGCACGAGGATGGTCCGCATGCCGGCGACCTTCCTAATCTGGAAGTAGGTGAGGATGGGTCCGTTAATGTGACGGTAAATGCAGAAAATGTATCACTATCTAAAGGGGCCGATGCTGCTTTAGTTGATTCTGATGGAACCGCCTTGATTATACATGAAAATCCAGATGACGGAAAAACTCAGCCAACAGGCGATGCCGGTGATCGGTTGGCGTGCGGAGTCGTAAAATAAAATGAATCATAGGAAGAGTGTCATAAGGAGAGAAACAGCAGGTAGGCTGAATCGTACTGGTTCAGCTTTTCTTTTTTAACCAGTAATTTTTTATAAAGATCTTCTGAAAGAGATTAGACAGGGGTTCTCTCTTGAATTATAGTAAATAATATACATATTAATCTCGTATTGGAGGTATTACATCAATGACAGAACCTCTGTTTTTAAAACCTGTCTTTCAGGAGAGAATTTGGGGCGGAACAGAGCTGAAAACTAAATTTGGCTATGAGATTCCATCTGAACATACAGGTGAATGCTGGGCGATATCCGGACATAAGAATGGTCCGTCCATTATTGGAAATGGCCCTTATGCAGGCAAGACTTTAATTGAATTGTGGAATGAGGAACGCCATTTATTTGGTGAGATGGAAGGGAATGTGTTCCCTCTATTAACAAAAATATTAGATGCCAATGCAGATTTATCCGTGCAGGTTCATCCGAATGATGAATATGCAAACATTCATGAAAATGGTGAACTTGGCAAAACAGAATGCTGGTATATCATTGATTGTAAGGATGGGGCTGAAATGATTTACGGGCACACCGCGCAATCCAAAGAAGAGTTTGCTTCCATGATTGAGAAGGGCGAGTGGAATCATTTACTGCGTCGCGTTTCCATAAAGCCAGGAGATTTCTTCTATGTTCCAAGTGGAACGGTCCATGCATTATGTGAAGGGACGCTTGTACTTGAAACCCAGCAGAGCTCAGATACAACCTACCGAGTCTATGACTATGACCGCACAGACCAAAACGGACAAAAACGTGAGCTGCATATTGAAAAATCAATTGATGTGAGCGTGGTGCCGTATCAGGATGCAGAAGTGCAGGTTTCCAAGACAGTATTACCAGGGGCAGAATTGACTACATTTGTGGAAACGGAGTTTTTCTCAGTTTATAAATGGGATATTAGTGGATTATCTCCATTTGACCAGAATCAGCCCTTTATGCTTTTTAGTGTCATTGATGGAGAAGGGACTCTTAGAATGAATGAGGGGACTTATCCGTTAGAAAAAGGTGCTCACTTTATTCTTCCATCGGGTACTGGTAATTTTGAACTTGAGGGGAATCTTTCCTTGATTGTGTCACATCCATAAAGATAAGCGTAAGGGGAATTCCTCTTACGCTTTCATTTTTTCTGTGAATCGCTTTGTGATTTGCTGAGGTCTTGTTATTGCACCGCCTACAACAACAGAATGGGCACCAATCTCCAAACAGCGCTTAGCCATTTCAGGAGTTAGAATATTTCCTTCTGCAATGACCGGGATTTTGACGGTTGATACAAGATCACGCAATAATTTGAAGTCATCATTATAAATGAATTTTCCCTTTGAATAAGGTGTATAACCAACTAATGTGGTTGATATACAATCAAATCCAATTCGTTCTGCTTCAATGGCTTCGCCCAAAGTGGAGATGTCAGCCATAAGTAATTGATTAGGGAAGTGCAGGCGAAGAGATTGGACAAAAAATTCAAGTTCCACATTAGATGGTCTGGGACGATAAGTTGCATCCATCGCGATCATATCTGCCCCGGCAGATACAATCTCGCTTACCTCTCGAAGCGTCGGAGTGATATAGACAGGTGAATCAGGATATTCACGCTTCACAATTCCTATAACAGGTAAGGGGACCTCCTGTTTGATTGCAATGATGTCATCATGTGAGTTGGCGCGTATTCCGCCAGCACCCCCCTGCATGGCAGCAAGCGCCATTTTCCCCATAATCATTGGGCTGTGCAGTGGTTCATCTTCGAGTGCTTGGCATGAAACGACTAAACGTCCTTTGATAGCCTGTAACATATGTAATCAAGACCTCCTGTAATAAATATACGAGTTACTATCCAATTCTATTTTACACAGTTGAGCTAATCATGTTTAGGATAATTAATTAAATATTATCCTGGTTGTAATCTGTTGCAGAGAGGAGTTGATTTTTCATGAAAAATATTCCACTTTATATGAGTGCTACATTAAGAGATATACCAGAAACTATCTTACCAAGCGGCTTTCATTTTCGGCTGTTCAGAGAAGGTGATGAATAATATTGGGCTGAAATCAATACGGCTACAAAGGAGTTTACCAATATGAAATCAGCTCTGAATCGTTTTGAGTCTGAATTTATGCCATATAGGATAGAGACGAAAAAAAGGGTAATCATTCTTGAGACAGACGAAGGAAAACGGTGGGAACCGCTGCTGCCTGGTTTGGCGATTTTAACGGTAAACAAACTGGCAGGCTACATTGGGTTGAAATTATGAATATCAGGGACGGAAATTAGGTAAACCCCTTGTAATAAAGGCACTCGAAATTCTGAGCTCTTTCCATGATGAAGCCTATTTGAAAACCCAGACAACGAGTCTGATTGCTATCCATATTTATCTTAAACTCGGGTTTAAGCCGGTCATCAGAAACGCTGAGGATCAGGAGGGCTGGAATTTAGTATTTTCTCATTTTCAATGTAAAAGGAGCGGTCCTGTTGACTGCCCCTTTTAGATATGGATAAAAAATGTTTCAAAAAGATGATAAATATCTTTTTCGAATATCACTTGCAATAAGTGTACTTGGAATAAATTATTCATACCTACGAGATAAGCTAATGTACATACTATTTAGTGAAACCGCTGTATGGAAAAGAGTTTTATTTCGTGGAAAAGGGTGGAATTGAGGGGCATTCTTTTTTGTAAGAATAGCAGTGATAGAATTAGATAATAGTGTAAAGGAGGGAACTCGTTGAATCAGGAATTTTTATATATTGTCATCATTATTGCGCTCGGTTACCTTCTAAAAAGGACTGGAATTCTAAAGGAATCTGATGGAGAGGTAATTTCGAGAATCATCTTTAACATCACCTTGCCATCCCTGGTCATTGTATCCCTGCAAACTTCCACTATAACGGTATCTTTATTGGGAATCACTCTTATTGTTATTCTTTACGGGATCCTTTCTACAATAGTGGCCCTTTTTGTGTTCAGGAATGAGACACGTGAGATTAAAGGAACTTTTATGATGCTTGCTTCAGGATATAATGTTGGATTGTTCGCCTTTCCGCTTGTTGAAGCCTTTTGGGGCACAGAGGGATTACTGTATTTTGGTATGTTTGATGTTGGTAATTCTTTTATTGTATTTGGATTGGCCTATATAGTAGGAAGTTATTTTTCTGAAAATGGAATGAAGCTGGAGGGGCGCGCCATCCTTATGAAATTTGGTAAGTCCATTCCTTTAATGACATACATTGTTATGAGTGCTCTAAATTTTGGTCATATCCAGCTTCCATCGGTGCTTTTAGAAGTAGCAACAATCATATCTAAAGCGAATATGCCTCTGGCCTTATTGCTGCTCGGAATATATTTGAAATTTTCATTTGAAAAACAGTATATTCGTCCAATTATAAAATACTTATTATTCCGATATGGCTTTGCATTGCTGGTCGGTATTTCATTATATTTTGTTCTTCCAGTTGATGATATGTTTAAATACACGATACTACTCGGTTTAGTCCTGCCAATTGGCCTCGCTGTTATACCGTATGCCCATGAATTTAAATATCGAACGACAATGATGATAGGTACGGTCTCAAATTTATGTATCCTCATCAGCATGATCTTAATGTATTTATTTTCCCTTTTTATTTTATAAAGATAATAGAAAACCCCTTTTTCAGCTATATGAAAAAGGGGGCCTTTACATCTATATTAATTGATGGGGTTTACCAGTTGGAAGCCATCTTGCTCGATTTTTACCGGATGAGCCTGCTCCTTTGTTTTGTGGATAAGAGAGCGGTCTGCCAGCACGCTTTGAATTCCTCTCAGTATGAGGTTCAGAGAAAACAAGCTAAGTATAAAACCAAGTGATGGGCCAAGGACAATCCATTTATTGTAACGCAGTTCATGATAGGAGAGACCGATCATCCCGGACCATTCATGTGAAAGAGAGGTGGCAACATTATAAGGATCACTCATGGGAGCACTAAGGTCTATTGTTTCATAACCCCCAATCACGCACATAAAAGCGCCTAGCTGAACTAGCAGTACTAATGATTGGGCGATTTGCTGAAGAAAAATGACAATCATCCTTGGTCTTAAATGATGCCTAATATGGACCTTTACAATCCACCATTTAGATCCTCCCAACAGACGGGATGCATCAATGAATTCATTTTTTAAGTAATACCGAAGTTCATCTCCTATTACGGAGGTTAAAGGAAGAAAGGTAATCAATGAAAGCATTAAGCATTGCTGTAAAATCACATCTATTCCACTTTCAGATATAAAAAACATCATGGCAATCAATATGGTTGGAATAAAACGAAATGCTCGAGTCAAAGGTTCTATTACCCAGTTGAAACGCTGATGATACAATCCATATAAGATTCCACTTCCCATTCCTAAAAACATCCGCAAAAGTCCAATTAATACAGCAATGAATAATGTATATTTAGCTCCTTCAATTACGTTCCAAAATGTATCCTGACCAAGTCTGTCTACACCGAAGGGATGCGTTAAGCTTGGTGGATAAGCCGGTTGATCAACAAGTTTTCCATGTTCATAAATAAGCTCAGGCGGAGGCTCGAGATGCGGTTTAATCCAAGCGGGATAGAGAAGGCTGGTTACAATAAGGATGAATAAAAATAGAAAACCAATCATAAAAGAAGGATTTTTAAGTAATTTTTTTATCATCCGTGTTCACCGCCCATAACTCGTTTTACAATCGTTTTCCCCCATATATCCAATAAATAGAAGGGGATAAATAAGAAGGTCAATCCTACAGCTATAAACTTGATGTCCAGCCCGTTTATAAAGGAGAATAGTCCATCCATATTTAATAAGCGCTCCAGAATGAGCAGGCTTGAGATGATGAACCACAGTAGATATTGCAGATTTGAAAAAATAGTGATTGTCGTGTTACGAAGGATATGTTTGAAAAATACCTCTCTTTTGGATAATCCTTTTGCATAAGCATATTGCACATACATCTTTTCTTGCTCTTCACTGACAGATAAATCAATCATTTGGAATAGCATAAAAATCGGCAAGATAGATAGGGCGATAATAGGCAGAAGGTAGACATGATCCTCTCCTAAAGCAACGGGATCCAGAATGAGCAAGCCTGTTTTTTTGAAAATCCATATTGAAAATAATTGAATCGCGAAGATCATGATGACATCTGGAATAGACTGAATAAAGAAGGCAATTTCACGAAAAAAATTCTGCAGGATTCTTGGTGAAAAGTAATGGAATACTTCAAATAATAGAGCGGCAATAAATGTTGCTAGTAAAGTGCCTCCTAAAATAAGAAGTGAGTAAATAAACGGGTCTTTGAGACTGACCCAGAACAGTGAAAATTTCGGTATTCCTTGAGAGAAACTATAGTCTACCATGATTTGAATTTGATCGATAAATAAAAATGCCTCATAAATATCTTTGGCCTGGTTTGAGAAAGCCTTCCACCAGCTAATGGATGGATCTGCATTATTCCATACCCATAAAGAACTAAAGAAAAGAATAATAAGGTTTATAGCCAGAATGGTTAATATAAAATCTAATAAATGGGCAGAAATTTTTTTAAACTGTTTCATATGTATATTCACCTACTCCAACATGCTTTCTATATTGGCAAAATCTGAGACCAACTCCCATGACTTGTGTTGGCTTTTGCCATCTGTTTCTTTATCAAAGGTTGTCAAAATTCCATACATAACGATCCCATCCACTTTTTTTCCGTCATATGTATAAGACCTGTATCCCAGACTGTCTTCTCTGATATACTCTCCAGATTCTCCATATATCTCTTTTACAGAAGCGGGTTGCTTTTCAGGTACAAAGAGGACTTCAAGTTTATACTGCTCTGAAATCTTAGGGCGTTTGAATTCATATTTTATGTAGCCGTCTTCTTTGACTTTTGTTTCACCTTCCCATGTGATTTGGTCACTGCCGTTTTCTTTTAAGGTCACATGGAGAATAGAATTTTCATGAAGTGTACTTGAAAGTGACAAAATAACACTTCTATCACTATATTCCTTTATTGATCCCATAATTAAAACATCCTGTCTCAATTGGCCTCTGCATCCTATTAAACTGCAGAATAGGGAAATTATGAAAACTCCCATAACCCACTTCTTAAGCATGTCAATCTATCCCCCTTTTATCCCGGTATGTTGGCACTATAATGTTCATTCTATCCAAAGATTAATCAATATGTAAACAAAATATTTAGAATTTTAAATTAATCAATTGATTAAAAAAATACAGCTTCCATTTGGAAGCTGCATTCCTTTTATCTATTTAAATCGCTTATCCCTGGAGCGTGTTCGTTTGGCATTTCCGGTAATTGTGGAACAGGGAATCCTTGCGGTGGAGGAGTGACTGACAATGTTCCACCGTTTCTGCTTGGTGTTTGTCCCTGGAAAACTTCGGCAATTCTAGTTGGATCTAGTCGGAAGTTAAACTGAGCATTATGGAAGCCCATATCCACAAACTTTTTGCATTCAGGATATTTATTTATATCATAATTTGGAACAGGGAAAATTTTTCCCCAATCCACACCCAAGGTTTCAAGTGCTTTGGCAAAAGCATTTTGATGAGCATTATCCCGGACAATTAAAAACCCGAGAGTCTCACGAAACGTTTGATTATTGCTCATTTCATATATTCTTGTTTTCTGAAGTACACCAGTTGATTCAAGCATCAAATTATTCAGCAGATTAGCAATTAAATTACCATGGTCATAAACCCATGAGCCATTCCATGGATTGCCGCCTGCATCTACTGGAAGAGATGACTGAGCTCCCATAATATAATGGTGTGGATTGGCATGTTTAATTGCTTCATCTAAAGGAGCTCGATCTGAGCCGCCATCACCAGGCTGTGAAGAAAGACCAGAATCATTTAATAGTTGATTAATTGTGTTCTGAACAAGCTCGACATGACTGATTTCTTCTAAAAAGATCCCTCGAAGCAAATCCTTATACTGAGTGTCTTTACCCCTGAAATTGTTGCTCTGAAAGAAAAATTGCATCATTGTGCGCATTTCGCCAAATTGACCGCCTAAGGTCTCCTGTAAGACTTTAGCAGCAGCAGGGTCTGGTTTATCTGGTTTAATAATATTGATTAGCTCTTCTTTGTAATAATACATGTATGCTTCTCTTCTTTCTTAATGAATTTATTAGTCAGTTGTTGTTACAACATGAAGAGGTGGCGGAACTAACCAGCCTTTTTCTTTGTTTATTTTTAATAATGCGGCCCCGAATTGTGCCTTTTTCATATGGAATTGTCCAAACATTAAGCCGATGTCTTCACGAATACATTGAGCCATTGCCTGAGCACAGGCAACAAGTCCAGCGGCAATATCAGCCGATACAAGTCCAGAAACCTCTTGATCTGTAAACCGTGCACCAGGAGGAATAGCCTCGATTTGGCTTTCCGGTTTTTCAGGTGGTGCAGGCGGCAGTGCAATACCATTATGCTTTAATAATTCCTGCATTTGTTTTACATCTGACCTAGCATTGGCGATCATGTCATCTAATAAATCTTTTAAATCATCATCACCAGTATGGTTTTTGAGGGTTTGAAAGCCCGGTATCATGGCTTGTGCACCCATTAATTGTGACCATACAGCAAATACCTCACCATAATGCATTGGTTCTTTTTGCGGATTTCCACTTAAAATACCCATTAATCAGTCGACTCCTTATATTAAATTTGAAGAACTCATCTGTTAATATGAACCAATTAACTGCCAATTATACGTAAAAAGGCAACCGATTGAACGGCTGCCTCTACAATAAATATTTTAATGATGGTGTCCATGTCCGCCTTTATGAGGGTTTGTTATTTCAAAACCTGGTTCAGGGAGATGGAAGTACTTAATCCACACTCCATCCAGGAATTCTTCTCGCTTATCAAGTAAGACATCAATATCCTTATCAGTCTTAACAATTTCGTCATGCTCAGTTGGTGTACTCAATTCAATATCATAGTGAGCATGGTCGCCATGCATATGGGAAATCACTACACGAATCATTTTCCCGTCGGCTTCCTCTGTACTCAATAATTTTTTTAATTCTTTGGCGGCATTCCGATTTATTTTACAATTCATTCTATCTCCTCCAATCTACCAGATCTTTAACAAGTGTAACTTAAAAATTTCTATTATTAAAATAATGAAGTATAATATAACTATAAAACTAGTTTTATAGTTATGTGAAGAGGAGGGGAATATGATTGTCTTGGGAAATGAAAACGGATCATCGAATGCGCTGTATATGCGAAGAAGGTAAACAACAGCTGCCAGCCGTTCATAATGAACAATCATTACTGGAGCTAGCAGAAATGTTTAAGGCACTTGGTGATTCTACTCGCCTGGAGATTCTGTCATTATTAATAATTGAAGATTTATGTAAATGTGAAATTGTTACAGCTCTTTCGCTTCCTAATTCCACGGTCAGCCACCATCTTAAAATTATGGAAAAGGGCGGAGTTATTAAAGGAAGAAGAGAGGGGAAATATACAATTTATCGATTATGCGAGGAAAGGCTGGAGTCAATTATCAGCTTTTTACGTAAGCAGTAAACTAGATAGGGGGGAACAAGGTGAAGGGTGCTTATAACTTAACTGAAAATGCAATCTCCTCATCTCTTCTGAAGCTTTCCGTTCCTATAATAGCAACAAATTTTATTCAAACCACATATGGAATGGTCGATATGATTTGGGTTGGCAAGCTTGGCAGCGGTCCAGTTGCTGCTATAGGTACGGCAAGTTTCTTCGTTAATTTGGCGCTGGCACTTGCAACAATGGTCTCGATTGGGAGCGGAGTCAAAATCGCTCATTGTATGGGGGCGAACCAAAAAGAGGAAGCGACGGAATACATAAAAAACGGGTTTATCATGTCACTGATCCTGGCTATTTTATATACGCTTGTTGTATTTATCTATAAAGATTCATTTATTGGCTTCTTTGAGCTGGGCGATTCTCAGGTGGAGAGAATGGCTGTGCAATTTTTAGTCATCTCAATGATTGGCGTTATATTTTCTATTATAAATTTACTGTACAGTATGGTTTTAAATAGTATGGGAAACAGTAAAACGCCATTTCGCATCTACACTATAGGTTTTCTCGTTAACATGATCTTGGATCCTTTTTTAATTTTTGGGATCGGATTTATACCTGGAATGGGGGTTGTGGGAGCTGCGCTTGCAACATTAACAGCAAACATTATTGTTACGCTTCTTTTCTGGTTTAATTCTAAACGATTCATATCATTAGGGAGCCATACAAATTGGAATGGACGTAAGATGATAGAAGTAATTAAAATGGGGATTCCAATTACAGTCCAAAGAGTTGTATTCATCGGCATATCCATCATTATTGCAAAGATTATTGTGCAATGGGGAGCAGAGGCAATTGCTGTTCAAAAAGTTGGTATCCAAATTGAGTCGATATCCTATATGACTATTGGGGGGCTGCAAGGTGCGATAGCTGCCTTTATCGGACAAAACTATGGTGCAAACAAAATGGACCGAATCCATGCAGGCTATAAAATAGCTTTGGCTATGACCATAGGGTTCGGTTTACTTACGTCACTACTATTTATCCTGTTGCCAGAGCAGCTTTTTTCTATTTTTATCAGTGAGTCTGGCAGTATAAAACTCGGAGCAGACTATATGAGAATCCTTGGATACTCGCAGGTATTTATGTGTATGGAGCTTTTAACAGTCGGAGCATTTAATGGGTTGGGGAAAACCTATATTCCGCCTATTTTTAGTATCACCTTTACAGTGCTCAGAATTCCGATGGCCATCCTTCTTTCCGGTCCATTTGGATTAAATGGGGTATGGATGAGTATCGCAATCAGCAGTCTTTTGAAGGGTGTTGTATTGGTAATTTGGTTTATGTTTACATTGCGAAAAATAAAAAATAAGACAGCAAGAATACACGCATAAGAACGGTTGGTAAGGAGAGTACATACATGACAAATATAGACCATAGACTTCTAACGCTCATGAAAGAAAAACACCTATCGGAAACATTGTTTAGGGGAAATTTTGGCCTTGAAAAAGAAAATAATAGAGTTCATAAAAATGGGACATTAGCTTTAACGCCGCACCCATCTTCATTCGGTGACAGAGCAAAGCACCCGTACATTACAACCGACTTTTCTGAGTCTCAGATAGAGATGGTGACTCCGGTGTTCCCAACGATTGATGAGGCGTTTGAGTTTCTGGAAAATATACATGATATTGTGAGTTTGGAGCTATCAAAACAAGGAGAATACTTATGGTCAGGCAGTAATCCTCCTATTCTTCCCGATGAATGGATGATTCCAATCGCCAAGCTGGAAAACTATCAGGAGACAGAGTACCGATATGAACTTGCACAGAAATACGGACGAAAGAAGCAATTGATAAGCGGTATCCATTACAATTTCTCGTTCTCTGATGAGCTGTTGCACGTGTTGTATAATGAACAATCCAGCCATAAAACATATAAAGAGTTTAAAAATGATATATATTTAAAAATCAGTCGGAATTTTAACCGCTATAGAGATTTATTGGTTGATGTGACTGGGGCGAGTCCAGTGTTTCATGATACTTATAACCAAGACTGCGTCTTAAAGGCAGTGCAATTAAATCAAGGAAGTTATTATCTTCCTCAAGTCTATTCAGTTAGAAACAGTGTATGCGGTTATAAAAATCGAAAGGACTACCAGGTTTCCTATCGATCAGTTGAAGAATATGTTAAGGATATTCGTACTTTGATTCAGAAACATGAGTTGTTGAGTGCAAAAGAATATTATCATACGCTCCGCTTGAAGGCAGGTGCTGGCGAAGATCCCCTGCAAGGTCTTTTAGATAAAGGGATTAAGTATATTGAGATTCGATTGTTAGATTTGAACCCTCTGTTTAAAATCGGTACAAGTAAAGAGATTCTCTATTTCATTCACTTATTCATCTTGTATATGCTTCTGCTTGAAGAAGAGGAAAAGGGCAATTCAAATTATTTATCCATCATAGCTGGGATGAAGGAGATGGCAAGAGAATTATCTCTAGCTGATAAATACATCCGTATACTGGACGAAGTTGAAAATATGCTTATTGATCCTAAACTTTCATATGCAGCAAGAATAAAGGAAGGTATTAAGCACTCATCCTACGAATTGTTTCATATGAAACATTCTTTTGATTATTTACACGAAAGTGAAAAACATTCATTCACCTTATTGGGATATGAGGATATGGAGCTTTCAACGCAAATTTTAATTAAAGATGCCATTAAAAGAGGAATAGGAATCGAGATTGTTGATCGAGATGAAAATTTTATTGCTTTAACAAATGGGAAGAAAACAGAGTATGTAAAGCAGGCGACCAAAACATCGCTCGATTCATACAGTACCGTTTTAGTTATGGAGAATAAGCTTGTTACGAAGGAGGTCCTTCGAAAGGCTGGGATTAGAGTACCAAATGGAGGGGCCTATCAATCTTTAGAGAAAGCAGTTATGGACTATGAGAAATACAAGGCCAAGCAAATTGTGATCAAACCGAAATCAACTAATTTTGGTTTGGGAATTACGATTTTCAAAGATTCATTTTTAAAAGAGGACTATGAAAAAGCATTAGAGATGGCCTTTCTTCATGATCGTACCGTATTAGTAGAGGAATTCCTGAGCGGTAAGGAATATCGGTTTCTTGTAATGGGGGATGAAGTGACAGGTATCCTTCATCGTGTCCCAGCCAATGTGAAAGGTGATGGACAATCAAGTGTTGCCGAATTGGTTACAGCGAAAAATAAAGATCCTTTACGGGGAAAGGGCTATAAAACACCCTTGGAGAAGATTCAGTTAGGGGAAAGTGAAGCACTTTTCCTAAAGGGACAGGGAAAGGATTTCGATTATATCCCTGCGGAAGGAGAACTTGTTTATTTAAGAGAGAATTCTAATATCAGCACTGGCGGGGATAGTCTGGATTTTACAGATTCTATTTCAGAGAGCTATAAGGAATTGGCCATGCAAGCTGCAAAAGCTGCTGGTGCTACCATCTGTGGAGTTGATATGATGATTGATAATCCTACTATAGATGTTTGTGAAGAAAATTATGGAATCATCGAACTTAATTTTAATCCTGCGATTCATATTCATTGTTATCCTTACAAAGGAGAAAATAGAAGAGCCGGGGAACGAATTCTTCAATTACTTTTTGGAAAATAAAAAGGGACCGCAACAGGTTAGTAATATCTGTTGCGGCCTTTTGCTAAATATAAGAAAATAAACTGCTACCATATTGATTTAGGCAGTCATGCTGAAACAAGCATCAGCACATTTAAAGCAAGCCGCGGCACATTTTTGACAATGGTCATGATCGTGTTTTTGACATTCCTCACCGCAAGCTTTACAAATTACTGCACAAAGATTACAGATTTCCTTCGCAAAAGGACTGTTAGATTGCATTGATTTAACTGCCAATGCACAAATGTCCGCGCATTCTCGATCCAGGCGGATACAATCTGCCATCATCTTCATATGATCCTCTTCTAAGCAAGCATCGAAACATACATTACAAGCATCTATACATTCAATACAGGCATCTATACAGACTTGGTACATGTCTTTATTCATAAAAAAACCTCCTCATTAAAAATGGTTATATCCCTATCTATTCACATTCCCTTGCTGGAAGGGAATAAACTCAATACGAATGAATAGTGACTATCGCTCATCTCATTAAAATATCTAAAATGCTTTGACTCTAACGTTACGTCATCATTTACGATATAGGAAAGGAGGGGTGAGAGAGGTGTATAAGATAAAGGAAGTCTCTGAGCTTGCTGGAGTCAGTGTTAGAACTTTACATTATTATGATGAAATTGATCTGTTAAAACCAGCTCATATTGAGGAGAATGGATATCGTTTATATAATGAGGGAAATTTAGCACGCCTTCAGCAAATATTATTTTTTAAAGAAATGGATTTACCGCTAAATAAGATCAAAGCTATTCTGGATGATCCCCAATTTGATCACTTGGATTCCTTGATGAAACATAAAAAGGTTCTGGAGGAAAAGCAGAAGCGGCTGAAGAAGATTATTCAATCCATCGATCAGACCGCCCAGGCAATTAAAGGAGGAAGGGAAATGTCAAAGCAGGATATGTTTGAGCCATTTGATATGAGTAGAGTTGAAGAGCACCTGCTAAAGTATGAAAAAGAAGTTAAAGAAAAGTATGCAGACACGGAGACGTTTCGCCAATCCCAGCAAAAAACAAATGGCTATCAAGCAGATGATTGGAAGACAATTGAAATAGAAAGACAACGAATTTATCAGTCTTTAGCTGAATTAATGGACCGTGACCCTGCTGATAGTGAGGTTCAACAAATAATACATGAATGGCGAATGCATATCTCTAAGTATTTTTATGACTGCACACCGGAAATATTTAAAGGGCTTGGCGAAATGTATATTTCTGACCAACGTTTTACTGATCATATCGATAAAACAAAGCCAGGGCTTGCCCGATATTTACACGATGCTATTCAAATCTATTGCTGCTAATTAAATAAAATGACGTATAGGTGCCTGAAATGATAGGCGCCTATTTTTTATAAAATTTAAAAATCTTACTTTGCTATATATTTTTGTTGATGTTTCCTAAAAATGTTGTATAATAATTTGAGTTTGATAGTAAACATTAAGTTTGATAATAATAAACTTTCTCTAGTTAGAGTTTACTTATAATAAACGAAATTGAGGTCATACCATGTTAATGGAGATTGGAAGCAAAATTAAAAATTTAAGATTAAAAAAAGGTCTGACTCAAGAAGAACTTGGTGAAAGAACAGATTTAAGTAAAGGGTATATTTCACAACTTGAAAGAGGTCTTAGTTCACCATCTATCGAAACATTCTTCGACATACTCGAGGTTCTCGGCTGTACCCCAAAGCAATTTTTTGATGAGGAAGAACGTGAACAAAAAGTAGTATACGGAAAAAATGATACAACAGATTTTATAGATGAAGATCGGGGTTATCAAATCCAATGGCTTGTTCCAGAATCAAATGAAAAAGAAATGGAACCCATACTGCTTACATTGCAGGAAAAGGGAGAGTTCAAAAAATTTGAGCCCTCACTTTCAGAGACATTTGGCTATGTATTAAAAGGGAGAATCATGATAACACTCGGCAGAAGGACATACTTTGCCAAGGCAGGAGAAGCAATTTATTTTAACGCAACCGAAGAACATCAGATCATTAATGATTTCGACGGGATTTCAGAATTATTGCTTGTAGCGACGGATTCTTATCTATAATTAATATCCACAAGAAGGAGTAATGAACATGAATGATCATACAATTATTCGTTTTGAGAACGTCACGAAGCAATATGATGACGATCCAGCAGTATTAAATGATGTTAGCTTTGAAATTGAAAGAGGGAAATTCTATACACTCTTAGGACCATCAGGTTGTGGAAAAACTACGATTCTCCGCTTAATTGCCGGATTTATGCAGCCCTCTGAAGGAAAGATCTACTTTAACGGTAAATTAATAAATAATGTCCCGGCCAATGAGCGCCAGGTAAATACAGTATTTCAGGATTACGCCCTATTTCCACATCTAAATGTATTTGAAAATGTTGCATTTGGTTTACGCATTAAGAAAATGAAAAATGCAGACATTGCCAAGAAAGTAACAGAAGCATTACGCTTTGTTAACCTGGCGGGGTATGAAAACCGTGAAATTAAAGAAATGTCCGGTGGGCAGCGCCAACGTGTAGCCATTGCCCGTGCGATTGTAAACGAACCGGAAGTAATCTTACTTGATGAACCTTTATCAGCGCTCGATTTAAAGCTTCGTACTGAAATGCAATATGAATTGCGTGAGCTTCAACGCCGCCTTGGTATTACCTTCATCTTTGTTACACATGACCAAGAAGAAGCATTGGCGATGAGTGATGAGATTTTTGTTTTAAACAAAGGCAGAATTCAGCAAAGCGGTACGCCAACTGATATCTATGATGAGCCTGTTAACCGATTCGTCGCAGACTTTATCGGAGAATCTAATATAGTACCTGGTAAAATGATTGCCGACTATGTAGTAGAATTTGCGGATAAACGTTTTGACTGCGTAGACGGTGGTTTCAGAGAAAATGAGACTGTAGAAGTGGTAATCCGCCCTGAGGATTTAGAGATTACTACACTTGAACAAGGAAAAATGCAGGTACGCGTTGATTCCCAATTATTCCGTGGCGTTCACTATGAAATTTGCTGTTTTGATGAAGCGGGTAATGAGTGGTTAGTACACTCCACGAAAAAAGCGGTTGTTGGGGAAGAAATTGGGTTGAGTTTTGATGAAGAAGCCATTCATGTCATGCTGCCGGGGGAAACGGAAGAAGAATTCGATAAACGCTTAGAAGCATATAATGAGGCCGGCCATGAAGAATAAAGCGAAAACTCTCTATCTAATCCCATACTCTATTTGGATTGCATTATTTGTTGTATTCCCGATTATCCTGGTTGTCTATTACTCCTTTATTGGGATTGACGGCCAATTCACGTTGGATAATTACAGCAAATTCTTTACACCAGTCTATTTGAAAATGACATTAAGTTCGTTTTGGTATGCTTTCTTAGTTACAGTTATTTCTTTATTAATTGCATACCCAACAGCATTCTTATTAACGAAAACAAAGCATAAGCAATTATGGCTCTTATTAATTATCTTACCAACCTGGATTAATCTACTTTTGAAAGCATATGCCTTTATTGGTATTTTTGGCACATATGGTGCTGCCAACGCCTTTTTAGAGGTTCTTGGAATAGGAACAAAGCAAATTCTATTTACTGATTTTAGTTTCATCTTTGTTTCTACTTATATATTTATACCGTTTATGCTATTGCCAATTTACAATGCGCTAGAGGAAATGAACCAATCCTATGTAGATGCAGCCAGCGATCTCGGGGCATCCAAATGGATGACTTTCCGCCGTGTCATTTTCCCTCTGACGCTCGACGGAGTTAAATCCGGTGCACAGGCTGTCTTTATCCCAGCCCTGTCACTGTTTATGATTACTCGTTTGATTGCAGGAAACCGAGTGATTACATTGGGAACAGCAATTGAACAGCATTTTCTCGTTACGCAAGATTGGGGAATGGGAGCTACGATAGCGGTATTCCTAATTATCGCAATGGCATTAATCATGATTCTGACAGGCAGAAGAAAGTGAGGGATGGACAATGAAAAAGAAATTTAAGTTATCAAATCTATATTTAATCTTAGTGTTTGCCATCCTTTATGCACCAATTTTCTATCTGATGTTCTATTCATTTAACAGCGGCGGAAAAATGCATGGCTTTGATGGTTTTACGCTGCAATGGTATAAAGAAGTGTTTGCCGATACACGATTGCTTATTATTGTGTTGAATACATTGGTTATTGCGCTGCTATCAGCTACAATTTCTACAGTGATTGGTGTATTTGGAGCACTGGCGATACATGAGGTACGCAAGAGAAGGACGAAAAATACATTACTTTCCTTGAACAATGTTTTGATTGTAAGCCCTGATGTCATTATTGGTGCTTCCTTCTTAATTATGTTCACCATTATTGGGATTAAACTTGGCTTTATGTCTGTCCTTTTATCCCATATCGCTTTCAGTGTTCCGATTGTCGTGATTATGGTATTGCCTAAACTTCAGGAAATGAGCCCGACATTAATTGATGCGGCACGTGACTTGGGGGCGAGCCAGTGGAATGTGTTGACAAAGGTTATCCTGCCTTACATCACATCTGGTATTTTTGCTGGGTTCTTTATGGCATTGACCTATTCACTGGATGATTTTGCGGTAACCTTCTTCGTGACAGGGAATGGATTCTCCACACTATCCGTAGAAATCTACTCCATGGCTCGTCAAGGTATATCGTTAACGATTAATGCATTATCAACCTTGCTATTCTTATTTACAATTTTATTGGTTATTGGATATTACTTTATTACACAAAGAAGCACCAAACCGCGAATGGGGGTTAAGGAATGAGCAAGCTAACCCGTACCCTGATTCTGATTTTGGTTGTATCATTCGGCCTTTTATATTTGATCAATCGATTAAATGCACATGAAGGATATGCCGGAGATAATACCTTAACGGTTTACAACTGGGGAGATTATATCGATACGGATTTAATTGAAAAATTTGAAGAGGAAACAGGCATTAAAGTCATATACCAAACCTTTGATTCAAACGAAGCGATGATGACGAAAATCGAGCAGGGCGGTACGTCCTATGATGTAGCCGTTCCTTCAGAATATGCAATCAGCAAAATGAAGGAAGAAGACCTGTTGATTGAAATCGATCACGATAAAATACCAAATTTAAAGCACATTGATTCTCGTTTCCTCGACCTTTCCTTTGATAAGGGAAATAAGTATTCTATTCCATATTTTTGGGGAACAGTCGGAATAGCTTATAATACAAAGCTCCTTCCGAATAAAGAATTCAAAAGCTGGAATGATTTATGGGATGAAGAATTAGAAAATAAAATCTTGCTTGTTGATGGTGCTCGTGAAGTCATTGGGATGGGATTGAATAGCCTTCACTATTCATTAAATGATACGAATGAAGAGCATCTGCAGGAAGCTAAGGATAAACTGGATACATTAACTCCGAATATTAAAGCAATCGTGGGTGATGAGATCAAAATGCTTCTCGCTCAGGAGGAGGCAGCAGTCGGACTGGTTTGGTCCGGTGATGCAGCTGATATTATGTGGGATAATGAAAACATTGATTATGTAGTACCGGAAGAAGGCTCTAATCTCTGGTTTGATAATATGGTCATTCCGAAGACATCCAAAAATGTGGACGGAGCACACCAATTCATTAACTTCATGCTCGATCCTGAAAATGCTGCTCAAAACGCAGACTATGTTGGCTATTCCACACCAAATAATGCAGCGTTAGAAATTTTAGGAGAAGAAGTTTCAGGGGATGAACGCTTCTATCCACCTGCTGAGCTAACAGACCGACTTGAGGTCTACGATAATCTCGGCAAAAAGATGCTCGCGCATTATAATGAACTCTTCCTTGAATTTAAAATGCATAAAAAATGAAACCAGAAAACCGATTTCACCTGAGGGTGGGTCGGTTTTTCTTTGTAGGTTTAAAATTCACTGGGCCCATTGATAATTTGTCCAATGTTGACAATCCATTAAGTTCTTTGGTAGCTTTTTATATATTGAAAAGGAAAATAGAATGAAAGAATTCACCTAATAAGTCCTTATTATTTTCTAAGGGAGTACCTTGATCTGAGGGGAGACATATGAAAATCTTTATTATTAAGTTATTTAAAGTACATCTAAGGATTATCTATTTTTTCATTAAATTAACAACTAATATGAAGAACCGAATAGTATTTATAAGCAGGCAATCAAACCAACCTGGTATTGATTTTCTCATGTTAAAGGAAGAGATACGTAAGGAAAATCCAGATTATCAGGTTGTATTTTTGTGCCAAAAATTAGATAAAGGATTAAAAGCGAAAGTGAATTATTACTTTCACTTATATAAACAAATGTATTATTTAGCTACTTCGGAAATAGGTATTATTGATTCATATTGCATTCCTGTCAGTGTGCTGAAGCATAGAGAAAATTTGGAAATTGTACAGATTTGGCACTCCTTAGGTGCAATTAAGAAGTTTGGTTTCCAAACCCTTAATAAATCATTTGGCAGAAGTGGAGATTTGGCCAAAGCAATGGATATGCATAAAAATTACGATGTGGTAATATGTGGATCAAATGCAATGATTCCAAAATATTGCGAAGCCTTTCAAACAACTGCTGATAAAATAAAGGTAATCAGTCTGCCGAGAATTGATTATCTTATTACAGAAGAAACGGAGATTCAAAAGAAAATAATTACAGCCTATCCATCCTTAAAGCAAAAAAAGGTTATTTTGTATGCTCCTACTTTTAGAGAAGGTGAGCATATCCCGTATGATACGGTCATAAAAAATGTGGATTTAGATGAGTATTCGCTCATTATTAAGGGACACCCTGTCAGAAGTGGTGAATATTTTGATGATCGAGTGTATACCTGTCCGGAGTTTAGCTCACTTGAGTTACTTACGGTTGCAGATTATGTTATAACCGATTATTCTGCTATTTCCATAGAAGCATCTATATTAGTAAAACCTCTTTATTTTTATGTATATGATCATGAGAACTATAAGGATAAAAATGGGTTAAACATGGATTTATATGAGGAAATGCCAGGTTGTGTATATGGAGATATAAATGAATTAATGCGTGCGATTAAACATACAGAATATAATCTTAACCTGGTGAGAGATTATAGAGATAAGTATATTTCACATCAGGAAGGAACAGCGACAAACACATTGGCTAAATATATACTGGATTTGTGTGCTCAAAATCAGGTGAAAAAATCTGCGAATTAGATTATATGAAAAACTTTTAGTTTAAATTGAAAAATAGCACCGTAGCTATTTATTACCCATAATGAGAATGGTGGCTATTAGTCTGATGTATAATATAGACTATCTGAAAATAAGGTGAATAGTCAGGATTATTAGCATATAAGAACAGCGGAGGACTGCGATGAAAAAGACTAAAAAAAACGTAAAAGCCCTTATGGTTGATATATCTAAAAAAAATAGTGCATTTCGAAAAATCTTCCGGTTTGCATTAAATAAGTATCGTGCCATCAAATACAAAAAATATAATAGGATGGTGATAAATGACAAGCATATTATATTTGAATCATTTATGGGCAGAAGTTACACAGATACCCCTAAAGCTATCTATGAATATATGATAAATAGTGATCAATTCAAGGATTATACATTTATTTGGGCATTTAAAAAACCTGAAGATAAGGCACCTTATTTCACTAACTCGAATACGAAGTTGGTGAAATGGGGATCGGATGAATATTATAAATATTACTCAACATCAAAATACTGGATATCTAATTCAATGGTTCCCATCCATGTTGAGAAAAGGCCTGGACAAGTGTATGTTCAAACATGGCATGGAACACCACTGAAAAAACTGAGGTATGACATTGAAGTCAGTGGAAGTGTACTGAACGATATAGATGATATTAGAAAACGAAACGATCAGGATGCTAGCAGATTTGATTACTTCATATCACCTTCACCTTTTGCTTCCGAAAAGTTTATTTCAGCGTTCAATTTGAAGGGGTTAAATAAGGAAGGCATTATTATTGAAGAAGGTTATCCACGTAACGACTATCTGTTTAACTATACTGAAAAAGATATAAAAGACATTAAGGAAAGACTAAATTTACCGGATGACAAAAAAATAATTCTTTATGCTCCGACATTTAGAGATGATCAACATAAATCTGGGGTAGGTTATACGTATAATTTAGAGTTGGACTTCGAAAAACTTCAAAAAGAGATTAGTTCAGATTACATTATTCTATTTAGAACTCATTATTTTGTGTCTAATATGTTTGACTTTGAAAAATATCAAGGCTTCATTTATGATGTTTCCAATTATGATGATATAAATCATCTCTATGTGATAAGTGATTTGTTAATAACTGATTACTCCAGTGTCTTTTTCGATTATGCTAATTTAAACCGGCCTATCCTCTTTTATATGTATGACTTAGAAAATTATCAAAATAACTTACGAGACTTTTATATAAGCTTAGATGAGCTACCAATGCCTATTATAAAAAAGGAAGACGATTTAATCAGAGCTATCAAATCTGTGGAGGATGACTTTAAAGAATACAAAGTCAGATATGCACAATTTAATAAAAAGTTTAATGATTTAGATGATGGAGAAGCAAGTAAAAGAGTAGTGGAGAAGATTTTCAAATAATTATAGAGGCGATATTTAAAAAGGTGGAGAAAAGCGGATTGGTTTTTCTTCACCTTTTTTTGCAGTTATAGATTTATTTGCAGTATAAAGAGCAATGTACGGTTGAGCTAAGATCAAGCCGGATGTACCATCTGCTTGATTGGATTGTAGTATAAATGAATTAATATATGTTTAAAATTTCACATTCATAAAGGAATTAGACTATTCTTAGGCGAAATATTAATATATTACTAAATAGAGGAGGTATTATTATTGCTCGACAATCACAATATGTTTGATAAAAATTCAAT
This sequence comes from Pradoshia sp. Z5_111, assembly GCF_058267535.1. Lineage (NCBI taxonomy): Bacteria > Bacillati > Bacillota > Bacilli > Caryophanales > Bacillaceae > Pradoshia > Pradoshia sp. Z5_111. The sequence goes on along the minus strand of NZ_JBZCPQ010000012.1, from coordinate 37,049 downwards.
ATACCATATCACTAATAGAGGGGTTAGAAAGGAGCCGATATTTCATAATATGATCGATAAACATAGATTCATGATTATTCTTGCTGAAGCCCATAGCAAATATGATTTTAAGCTCCATGCGTACTGCCTTATGAACAATCACTTTCACCTTCTCTTAGAAACCTTCAATTCTCCTTTAAGCAAAATCATGCAAACCATTCAACAAAGATATGCCATGTATTATAACTATACCTATCAATCTCAAGGGCATGTATTTCAAGCCAGTTACTATTTCAGAATCGTTGATAGCTCAAATGATTTTTTAAATGTTAGCAAATATATTCATATAAATCCTGTTGCAGCAGGATTGGTTACAAACCCACAGGATTATCAGTGGAGCAGCTATGCCACATTCTCCAATCACTCTCCTCGAAATCATCCACTAATCGAAACGGATACTACCTATTCTTTATACCCAAATAATTCAAAAGAATTATATAAAAAATTCATTGAAAAACAGTCATAATGGTTGTCATATATTAAAAGGTGCCTCATTCATTGGGCACCTTTTTTATGGAAGAGTCATATGGACATTTCTAGTCCACCTTTGTGCAGTCTTAAAAAGTTACCTATATTATGTGGAAGGTCGGTGAAAGGTGGGTGAAGTGTAGGGGGAAGCTGAGCTATCCCCGAGCTATGAGGCACCTATGGACTGGCTATACCGGGGGTAAAGGTGGGTGAAAGGTGGATGAAGTCCAGGTGAAAGGAGCTATGCCCGAGCTATGAGGCACCTATGGTCCAGCTATACCGGGGTAAAGGTGGATGAAAGGTGGGTGAAGTCCGGTGGAAAGGAGCTCTTCCCGACCTATGAGGTACCTATGGACCGGCTATACCGGGGTAAAGGTGGATGAAAGGTGGGTGAAGTCCGGTGGAAAGGAGCTCTTCCCTACCTATGACCCATCTATGCCCCGGCTATACCCCAGTATAGGTGTATCAAAGGTGGATGAAGTCCATGACGAAGCTAGAATACATAAAAAACCCTCCCATTAATGGAGGGTTCAACATAGTTAGGGATCTTATAACTGACTTCCAAAGAACTCTCGTGTCCGTTCTTCTTTAGGGTTTTCAAATAACTGCTCAGGAGTGCCTTTTTCCAGGATGTTTCCTTCGTGCATAAAGAGGATTTGGTCAGCAACTTCGCGGGCGAAGCCCATTTCGTGGGTGACAATGACCATTGTCATTCCTTCCTGGGCGAGTTCCTTCATGGTGGTCAATACTTCACCAACCAGCTCTGGGTCCAGGGCGGAGGTTGGTTCATCGAATAGCATGATATCAGGTTTCATCGCCAGGGCACGGGCGATGGCTACACGTTGCTTTTGTCCACCGGATAGTTTATTTGGGTAAACATCTGCCTTGTCATCAAGGCCAACCTTTGTTAATAGCTCTAATGCTTCTTGTTTAGCTGTATCTTTGGCAATTTTCTTTACCATAATAGGTGCTTCAATTATATTTTCCAGAACAGTCTTGTGAGGAAAGAGGTTAAAGTGCTGAAAGACCATCCCGATTTTTTGACGTACTTCATTAATATCATGTGTCGTTGTTTCGATTTGTTCACCTTCGATAATGATGGAGCCGCTATCCTTTTTTTCAAGATAATTTAAGCAGCGAAGCAATGTACTTTTACCAGATCCGCTTGAACCAAGTAAACAGACAACATCACTTTCGTAGACGGTCAAATTAATATCTTTTAATACATGCAGATCTCCAAAGGACTTATTCAGATTTTCGACTTTAATCATTTCTCGTAGTTCATTCATTTTTGTTTCCCCCTCTTACTAATCGCTAATTGCCATTCTTTTTTCAAGTGCTCGAAGACCCAGTGTTAACACAGCAACCAATAGTAGATAGTAGACGGCAACGATGAGTAAGTAGGTCATCTCGTCAAAATTATTGGATCCGAGTGTGGTCGCCACATTAAACAGCTCATTCAATGAGATGAAGGCAGCGAGAGAAGAATCCTTGAGACCGATAATAAATTGGTTACCTAGTGGTGGAAGGGCTCTTCGTAAGGCTTGAGGGAAAATAATTCGGCGCATGGCGAGTCCGCGTGTCATACCAAGCGAGCGGCCAGCCTCCATTTGTCCTTTATCAATAGATTGAATGGTTCCACGGAAAATCTCAGCAATATAGGCGCCATTATGAAAGGCAAGAGCCAATGATGCTGCCCAGAAATCCGGAATAAGAAAGATGCCGCTGAACCCAAAATAAAGGATGAAGATTTGGACAATTAATGGGGTTCCGCGAACAAGATATATATAAGCATCTGATATGTAACCGAGCAATTTAATTTTCGAGATTTTAAGTAAAGCTACAAATAGTCCTATTATAATTCCGATTATGATGGAGACGACAGTCAATTCAAGAGTTAACAGAAGTGCATCGAAGAATACCCCGCGGGTATCAACTAATGTTTGAAAAAAATGCGATAAATCTTGCAATCGTAACAGCTCCCTTTCATTCTTTATTATCTGGTTTTTGAGTAATGTCTTCACCAAAATACTTCATACTAATTTTTGATAGAGTACCGTTTTTACGTAGTTCCTCAAGTGCTTTATTGACCTCTTCAAGAAGTTTTGGATTATCCTGTGGAAGCACTATAGCCTGCTCACTTCGTTCAATCAGCTGTTGTCCAACAATTTTGAAGCCTTCTTTGGCAGCAGTTTTGCCTGTGACAAAATCAGTGATGACAGCATCATGTCGGCCATTGCTTAATGCCTTGAGTGCAGTCACATCACTATCGTATGTTTTAATATTAGATGTATATCTGCTCGCAGTGTCTGCGTATGTAGATCCTTTGGCGGCTGCAACTTCTTTTCCTTTTAAATCTTTAACTGTTTTGATGTTACTGTCTGGGCGGGTAAAAATTTGTGGACCCGAATAGTAGTAGGGAGTGGAAAAGAGGACGAATTTTGAACGTGCCTCATTAATGGTATGGCTGGCCACTGCAGCATCAGCTCTCCCTGTCTTTACACCTTCAACAATTCCTTTAAATTTCATTTGTTTTTGAACAGGTTCAAGTCCCAATTGTTTAGCGATGGCTTCCCCAACTTCAATATCAAATCCAGTCATTGTCATATCATCGTTCATATAGCTGAAGGGCTTAAATTCCCCGGAAGCGGTGAAAACGAATTGATTTTTATTAATCAATTCTGCCCCGCTGGCCATTTGCTCCTTTTCTGCGCAGGCAGTCAAGGAACCTAGCAGGAGGAGTAGAAAGATAAACGGAAGAATATTTTTTTTCATTCCAGTTGAATCTCCTTTCAGTGTCAATAGAGCTTGCTTTCTAACTAAATACCCATAAATGCCAGTAATTAACCAAAATACTAAAAAACAACTTTATTGGAATAGTAAACAGTAAGAAGAAGGACCTGTATGTCATCGTAGAATACGCTGAGATTTTCAGGTATACTGATACTAATTAATGGGGGATAAATGGTATAAAGAAGAGGCTGAAGAATGAATTTTTCATTGATATAGATTTGAGTAAGTTAAGGAGTGATTTTCAGATGGAATATGATGATAAAGTTAAAAACCGTATTAAGAGGATGGAAGGTCAATTACGCGGGATACTTAAAATGATGGAGGATGGAAAGGATTGCAAAGAAGTCGTGACTCAGCTGTCTGCGGTACGTTCTGCAGTAGACAAGACAATTGGAGTCATCGTCAGCAATAACCTTATAGAGTGCGTGAAAAATGCGGAGGATGTAGAGAAGGAAAAGTTAGTGAATGAAGCAGTGCATTTGTTGGTCAAAAGTCGCTGAGAGTTCCGGTTGGCTTTTTTTATTAAAATTTGATATACCTATAGGGGTAATGGGATAGGGAATTTTAAAGGAGGCGGAATCAGTACAATGAAAACAATTGAGCCACAAGAAGTGGAAGCGAAACTGGCTGAAGGGCAGTCTTTAAATATTATTGATGTTCGAGAAGTAGATGAAGTACGCAACGGGAAAATTCCAACCGCGGTTAATATTCCTTTAGGCCTGCTTGAATTTCGGATGAATGAGTTGGATAAATCAAAAGAATATATAGTTGTTTGCCATGCAGGAGGAAGAAGCGCCAGAGCTGTTCAGTTTCTTGAATCTGAAGGATATGATGTAACCAATATGAATGGTGGCATGCTTGAGTGGGAAGGGGAAACTGAATAATAAGAAAAGACGAGAATTCAGGGTCTATCCCATTCTCGTCTTCTTTTTTTGCAATCCATTTCTTGAAATTTATTAAATTCAGATGGATTTATAGAATCCTAATATTTTATTGATGTTCATATTGATTTACTGGATCCGATTAAATACTTTGCTGCCACATCATAGGAAAATCCAAATATAATCATCAAAGCCTCGATAATGAGGGGCTCATAATACTACCTTATTATTCTGGCATTAAGCATACAACCTTTCAACCATTCAGTGTGCATGCTCCTTTTAGTATTTATTCGGTTGCTTTTTTCACTTCAATATATAAAAGATGGTGATCTTCTGCATCCTCTACTGTAAAGATAAATCCATTCTCTTCCAATGTATCCCCAATGGCTGCATCGATTTTATGAGTTAAAAACCAACCCCCTAATGTGTCTACATCCGGATAGTCCATGTGTATTCCAAGCAAATCCTCAATCTCAGACAATAGCATTTTAGCATCTAGAATATAATGATAGTCACCTATTCTACGAATCTCTGGTAGCTCATCTGTATCGAACTCATCGCGGATTTCCCCAACGATTTCCTCAAGAATATCTTCAACTGTGACAATACCGGAAGTACCGCCGTACTCATCAAGTAACACGGCTATGTGTATGCGTTCCTTCTGCATTTTCACAAGTAAATCATGTATAGGAATCGTTTCAATCACCGTGATAAGTGGTTTAACATAATCACGGATAGGCATATCTGTTTTCAAACCGCTTCTAAGACTGGCTGTTAGTAATTCCTTAACATTCACAAAACCAATAATCGTATCTTTATCTCCATCCGTAACGGGATAGCGCGTATATTGTTCATTATTTAAGGAAGCAACAATATCTTCTAAAATATCATCCTTTTGAAACGTTTGAATCTCTGTCCGCGGCACCATAATTTCTCTGGCAATCCGATCATCAAACTCAAAGATATTGTTTACATATTTAAACTCAGATTGATTGATTTCTCCCTTTTTATAACTGTCGGTCAGAATCATCCGCAACTCTTCTTCAGAATGGGCAATGTCTCCTTCGCTAGCCGGTTTTATGCCAAATAGGCTGGTGATAAATCGGGCAGAATGGTTCAGCGCCCATATAATCGGAAACATCACTCTATAAAACATAATAAGCGGCCGTGCGAAATTCATTGTAATCGTTTCGGCTTTTTGAATCGCAACGGATTTAGGCGCCAATTCTCCCACTACCACATGTAAAAAGGTAATAATAGAGAACGCAATCACAAAGGAAATGATGCTTGCTACCGATTCCTGGATATGCAATTTTTCAAATAGGGGATCAATGAGATGTTTAACAGTGGGCTCCCCTAGCCAACCGATTCCTAATGAGGTAATCGTAATCCCAAGTTGTGTTGCTGATAAATATTCATCTAAATGTGTTACGACCCTCTTGGCTGCTATTGCTTTTCGATTTCCTTCTGCAACAAGCTGATCTATTCTGGTCGCACGGACCTTAACAATGGCAAATTCCGATGCCACAAAGAACATCGTACTTGCTAATAAAAATAAAAGTAAGACTATATTAACTATGTCCATCGTCTCCATTCAATCTCTTTACTCGTCCGGAGTAAAGATTCACCTCCTGACAAATATCCCTTTGTATATTTCTTCACCATCAGGAACCGGTTTAAACTTTTTTGCGACATGTGGGAAAAAATACACGTATATACAGGATACTCCTGTGAGTGACTTTGCTCAATCTTTATGATACTCTTTAAATAGAAAGAATCATGAATGGTGGGCATTCATGATTCTGCAAAAGCCACTCCTTAACGGAGACGAGTATTGATTTTTTTTAGGCCTCACTATCTTTTTAGAGCAGTGAGGTCTATTTTTTATTATTTATCGTGATTACTGTCAGAAGTAAGGTGGCAAAGCTGAATGTTACCATAAATGTCTCAAAGATTGACATGGGACATCACTCCATTTCGGTTGGTTGGTGTCTGCTTAATGGAAGTGACTTTTGCTAGTTCATTATAGCATACATTTAGCAATAATAAGAACAAGTGTTCGTTTTAAGCGGAAATAATGACTTTCGACTCATCAAAAAAGCCGAGATATATTTTATCCCGGCTTGGATTCCAATGGTTTTTCTGAAATAATAATCCCATCATCATCAGCATACACAAATTGTCCAGGAGACCATTCTACGTTTCCGAATGATAGGGTTCCGCCTTTTGTACCTTCGCCTCTCTTTTTACTTTTAAATGGGCATGTCCCAATGGCTTTTATTCCAATTTCTATATGGGCCAAATCAGCTGAATCCCGGACACATCCATTAATAATGATTCCATTTATTTTTCTCTCAGCTGCAATGGCTGCCAACTGGTCACCCAATAATGCGCAATTCAGAGAGCCTCCGCCATCTACAACTAAAATAGTTCCAGGCTCAATTGTTTCCAAGCTTTCTTTTACCAATGAATTGTCTTCATATACCTCAACGGTTCGTATTTCGCCCTGAAATTCCTTTTTCTTACCATAAGAATAGAAGGGGGTTTTACATAGCCTTAACCTGTCAGCGTACTCATCACATAAATCAGCCGTTTTCATGGAAAACATCCTTTCAAAATTTAGTTGTAAGTTTATTATATTGAATTTTCTGTAAATTTTCCATTTATTAAGAGTTGAATGTTTCTAAATATCGGCTTCATGGGAATATAAGAGATACAAGTTTTTCCGAAGATAAGGAGAAAAAATAATGAGTATGTTTAATAAGGTACTATTTATTTACAATGGCGCTGCTGGTCAGACGGAAACAGATCGGGCACTTGCTGCCGTACTTCCTGTAATTAGTACTGAAACGAAAGAATTAAAAGTGGTGCAAACGGAAGAGGCAGGAGAAACTAAAAAAATCTGTTTTGAGCTTGGTGAAGGGTATGACCTTGTTATTATTCTGGGTGGAGATGGAACGGTTCATGAAGCTGTCAATGGGCTTGCTGCTCTGGATAAGAGGCCTGTTTTAGCTATTTTGCCGGGAGGTACATGCAATGATTTCAGCAGAATGCTCAATATCCCGCAAAATCTAAAAAAAGCGGCAGAGACAATCATGAATGGTCAACAAGTTCCGGTAGATGTAGGGAAAGTTAATGCTGACCACTACTTTCTTAATTTCTGGGGAATTGGCCTAATCACTCATACATCAAGTAATATTGATGAAAACCAAAAGAGATTAATGGGGAAAATGAGTTACTTTATTAGTGCATTACGAACGGTGAAAGAGGCGGAGACTTTTCGTTATAAAATGAAGACTGATCAAGGTGAATATGAAGATGAGGCAGTGATGATCATGGTGCTGAATGGGAGATACATTGGATCCAATCAAATACCTCTGCCATCCATTAATATAGATGATGGACTATTTGATGTATTAGTAGTAAAAGAATCATCATTTGGTGCTTTTCTTGATCTGTATTCTCTTAATTCTCCTGATGTAAACCTAAATGATGCTGAAACAAGGCTGTTCCATTTGCAGACGAAATCATTGTCAATTGAAACAGAAGAAGTGCTGGAAGCGGACACAGATGGCGAAATTTATTTGGAAACTCCCGCAACTATGGAAATCCTAAAGCATCATATACACATGATCAAGGGTTATTAGTATCTTGGGGTTACAAAGTATACCTTTTCCTTTAAAATGGTAGAAAAGCCAGAATCGGAAGTGAATTTATGTCTAAGTTGATAGAAAATACACCATTCCCCCGTACAAGAGAGATGCTACGTACTGATATGCGCAAAATGGGGTTAAAAAGAGGTATGAATGTCCTTGTTCATTCCTCGCTATCATCAGTTGGATGGGTGAATGGAGGAGCTGTTGCCATTATTCAGGCATTGATGGATTCTGTTACAGAAGAAGGAACCATTATCATGCCGGCTCAATCTGCGGATTTGTCAGACCCAGCTGAATGGTTGAACCCACCAATCCCTTGGGAATGGTGGGAAACCGTGAGAAATACAATGCCAGCTTTTGAACCTGCTGTTACACCTACATATGGCATGGGAAAAATTGCAGAGCTATTTCGTACATATCCAGGTGTTTTAAGAAGCAACCATCCAAATGTTTCGTTTACTGCATGGGGTAAGCGTAATGGTGAAATCCTTGCCAATCATCAATTGGAAAATGGATTGGGTGAAGGATCTCCACTAAGAAAACTCTATGATTTAGATGCTCATGTCCTGTTTATCGGAACGAGCTATGAAACGAACACCTGCTTTCATTTGGCAGAATATCGATCTGGTACCAGAGAAGTAATTCAAAAAGGTACTCCAATCCTTGTAGATGGAGAGCGGAAATGGGTGGAGTATACGGATATTGAATATGATGATACTGAATTTGATACAATCGGAATTGCATTCGAACAACAGTACTCCGTTACTAAAGGTAAAATTGGCAGTGCTGATTCCAAGTTATTTTCCTTTTGCGAGGCAGTTGATTATGCAGTGGAATACTTTAAGAATGAAGCGAAGGCGAAGGTTTAGCTTTATAGCAGATTATCGAAGAATGAGATCGTTCTTTTATTTACCGTAATGTGTTCTTTTCTTGATGGCTTGTTTCCAACTTGATCAAATATCCTCACTGATCTTTACATTGATTATGTACATAAAGAGGCTTTCCCGAAAACTTGTTTGGAAAAGCCTCGTTGGATTATTTATTCTACGTGCTGCATATCATTTTCGAATAGAAGCTCCAATTTGCCATCATGAAATTCAAGCTTCGTTAAACTTGTATTCCCTGGCGGTGTCGCTTTAAAGACGTCTGAAAGTGGTGTGTTTTTAATATGCGTAAGCAGAACACGCAGGAAAATAGAATGGGTCACAATAAGGATGGTACCGGAAGGGTTTTCGTTTATAATTCTTTCGAACACATCGACAGCTCTTTTCTTGAGCTGATTAAAGGTTTCACCTGTCTCTGTCTCAAATAAATGTGGGGTTTCCCAAAAAATTTTAAATTCCTCTGGAAATTCCGCCTCAATTTCATCTCTGATGCGCCCGTCCCAATCTCCAAAATGCATTTCACGTAAGTCATCATCCTTAATCAGGCTAATCTCACGTTCACCGATAATATATTGAGCTGTTTCATAGGCACGTTTTGATGTACTGCTGTACACTTTATCAAGTTTTACATCAGCAAGCCTCTTTCCAAGAGCTTTTGCATCATTAATACCTTTTTCGGTCAGTTCGCCATTTCCCCAGCCTTGCATAATACGATTGACATTCCATTCTGTAAGTCCGTGTCTAGTTAAGTAGATTGTTAGCAACGTACATGTCTCCTTTGCAATTTGTGAATAATCATAAGTATAACGCAATCATGGTTGGATAGAAAAACAATGGATTGCCAGTCTAACTTTGAATAGATCGATCATAAGTGATAAACATTGATGAATATACTATAGGGGGGTATAGTATATTTAATGATAGATAATCGGAGGGAGGTCACTATGAGCGAGATAGAGATTACTGAAGAGATGGGTAATCATTGCCATCATGATCAAGAACGAAAAAGCCATCATTCTGATAACGTGAAAAAAAATTTAATCAGTCGTTTAAATAGGGTTGAAGGGCAGATTAGAGGGATTAAAGGAATGATTGAAAAGGATGTATATTGCGATGATATTATAACCCAGATTGCAGCTACGCAATCAGCTCTGAATGCTGTTGGAAAGTTGATGCTAGAAGGACATATGAAATCATGTGTAGCAGAAAGAATTCAACAGGGTGATATGGAAGTACTCGATGAAGTATTAATTACCATACAAAAATTAATGAAAAAATAGGAGGAATTTAGAATGGAAACAACGATCTTAAATGTAAAAGGTATGTCTTGCAGGCATTGTGTGAAAGCAGTTGAAGGCAGTGTAAGTGAGTTGAACGGAGTGAGTTCTGTGAAGGTTACATTGGATACGGGAAAAGTGGAAGTCCAATATAATCCGGCAATGGTTAATCTAGAAACCATTAAAGATTCTATTGATGAACAAGGGTATGATGTCGATTAATATGTGAATTGAATTAATGGGCTATGCCATGCCCTATTCAAATAGATGCAAGTTCAACAACAAGGTGGTGAATTTATGAAGCATGTCCATTTGCAGATTACTGGAATGACCTGTGCCGCCTGCTCGGCAAGGATTGAAAAGGTGCTTGGAAAAATGGAGGGTGTAAAAGAGGCGAATGTGAATTTAGCCACTGAAACATCTACTATTCTTTATGATCCTAATCTCGTATCAGCGAACGATTTAAGAGAAAAAATAGAAAAGATAGGGTACGGAGTTACAACGAGAGTAGCGGAACTAATGATTACCGGAATGACCTGTGCCGCCTGTTCAGCCAGAATTGAAAAGGTACTGAACAAGACGGAGGGTGTCTTAAATGCCAATATAAATCTTGCCTTGGAATCAGGCACGATTGAATATTCTAGCAGTGAGTTATCTGAGAAAGATCTCATTGCCAAAATAGAAAAATTAGGCTATGGTGCTTCACCAAAGGAACAGCATAAACAGGAAAGTGAAGACCCGAGGCAATCGGCTATCAAAAAACAACAGCTTAAGTTTATAGCAGCTGCATTCCTTTCATTGCCACTATTATGGACGATGGTAGCCCATTTTTCTTTCACTTCCTGGATGTATATACCGGATATTTTACTAAACCCGTGGGTTCAGCTGGCTTTGGCGACGCCCGTTCAGTTCGTTATTGGTTGGCAATTTTATAAAGGGGCCTATAAGGCTCTGCGAAATGGCAGTGCCAATATGGATGTATTAGTGGTGCTTGGTACATCTGCTGCCTATTTTTATAGTTTATATGAATCTATAGTAAAGAGCGGGCATCATTATGCTGAGATGCCGCATCTCTATTTTGAAACAAGTGCCATTTTAATTACTTTAATTTTGCTGGGTAAATTATTTGAGGCTAAGGCAAAAGGCCGTACATCAGATGCCATTAAGAAGATGATTGGCTTGCAGCCCAAGACGGCAATTGTCATTCGTGATCAAAAGGAAGTGAAAGTTTCGCTTGCCGATGTGATCGTAGGAGATTTAATCCAAGTGAAACCTGGAGAGCGCATTCCTGTGGATGGTGAAGTACTCGAAGGAAGTTCAGCTGTAGATGAATCCATGTTAACGGGTGAAAGTGTCCCAGTTGATAAAAATCCAGGGGACCAAGTCTTCGGGGCTACCATAAATAAAAATGGTGCATTAAAGATGAGGGCTATTAAAGTTGGTAAGGATACAGCCCTATCCCAAATTATTAGAGTGGTCGAACAGGCCCAGGGTTCGAAGGCTCCAATTCAGCGTTTAGCGGATAAAATATCAGGTGTTTTTGTTCCGATTGTAGTAGGAATAGCCGTTTTGACATTTATAGCATGGTATTTTATCGTGGACCGGGGAAATTTCACTACGGCTCTAGAAAATATGATTGCTGTTCTTGTAATAGCCTGTCCATGTGCGTTAGGGTTGGCTACACCGACATCCATAATGGCTGGGTCTGGCCGGGCAGCTGAATTTGGTATTTTATTTAAAGGCGGAGAGCATTTAGAGACCGCTCATCAGATTAATACCGTACTGTTGGATAAGACAGGGACAATAACAAATGGTAAACCGATTTTAACGGATATTGTACCAATCGGAAATTGGGATCAGGAAGAACTGTTAAAACTCATAGCGGCAGCGGAGAAACCATCCGAGCATCCTCTGGCTCAGGCTATAGTCGAAGCGGCCCATGAGCATAATCTGGAGCTTACAGAAGCAATCGATTTTCAAAGTACTCCGGGATTTGGAATTCGCGCTTCTGTTGGGCAGGATGAAGTCCTGGTAGGAACGAGAAAATGGATGACGGCTAATCAGCTTGATATCACCTCTACTCAACCGTTTATGGAGGATCTTGAGAAAGAAGGGAAAACAGCGATGATTGCTGCGGTGAATGGAAATGTTGCTGGTATCATTGCTGTGGCTGATACGATTAAAGAGACATCCCGACAGGCGGTGCAACGTCTAAGGGAGATGGGCATCGATGTGTGGATGATTACAGGAGACAATCAGAGCACCGCGCAGACCATCGCAAAGCAGGCTGGTATTCAACATGTGATTGCTGAAGTTCTTCCAGAAGGAAAGGCAAATGCAATTAAAAAATTGCAATCTGAAGGAAGAAAAGTAGCGATGGTCGGTGACGGCATTAATGATGCTCCGGCCCTGGCGTTGGCCGATATCGGTATTGCTATTGGCACAGGTACAGATATTGCAATTGAAGCGGCTGATATTACATTGATGAAGGGCGACTTAAATGGAATAGCAGATGCATTTTATTTAAGTAAGCAGACGATGCGTAATATTAAGCAAAATTTATTTTGGGCTTTTGGCTATAATACGCTCGGAATTCCAGTGGCGTTTATGGGACTGCTCGCCCCTTGGCTGGCAGGTGGTACTATGGCATTCAGTTCGGTGAGTGTGGTCTTAAATGCCCTGCGTCTTCAACGAATTAAGCTAAAGTAAATAGAATAGGGAAGTGCCGACATGGTAAGTGTCGGCATTTTTTTGCGTTTTATAACAATAAGCGGCTGGGTAATGGTTTAAAACAAATAAAGGAAACTCTCATCTTTTATAGAATGTAAAAAGTATGAGGGGTGGGATATTATGGAAATAGAGATTCCGAGGAAACGGATGTCAAAGGGGAAGAAAATTAGTTTATGGGTCCTTGCTATTTTAGTAGTCATTCTTTTAATTGGTTCGCTGGGAGCAGTTTATTTTGTTAAACGGTCTTTACCGAAAATAGAAGGTGAACTTGAGCTGGTGGGGTTACATAATGAGGTGGAGGTTTTACGTGATCAAGAAGGAGTTCCGCATATAAAGGGCGATGATACACAGGATTTATTTTTTGCCCAAGGTTATGTACAGGCTCAGGATAGGATGTTTCAAATGGATTTATCAAGAAGGCAGGCATCAGGCAGATTAAGTGAAGTAATAGGAGAAGCCATGCTTAAAAACGATAAATATTTCCGAACTCTAGGTTTGAGAAGAGCTGCTGAAGATTCTTATGAAGCCTATTCACCGGAGGCAAAAGAAATACTTCATTCATTTGCTGAGGGTGTAAATACCTACATAAAAGAAAAAAAGGCCAATGGGAAATGGCCGATAGAGTTTACCTTTCTTGGGTATGAGCCAGAGGAGTGGACTCCGATTGATTCACTGACGATTGGTAAGTATATGGCCTTTGATTTAGGAGGAAACTGGAACAGTCAGGCTTTTCGCCATTATTTGCTGCAAAGTTTCCCGAAGGAAAAAGCATATGAATTATTTCCAAGTTACCCTGCAGGAGCACCAGTGAATATAACGAAAGATGAACTCGACATAGAAGGCAGTTTATCTTCTTCTGTTGTCCCGAATGAATATAACGGAAGCAATAATTGGGTAGTCTCAGGTGAGAAGACCCAATCAGGAGAACCTTTATTGGCAAATGATCCACATTTATCATTGGCCACCCCCTCTGTCTGGTATCAAAATCATTTGGAAGGGCCTGGCTATAATGTTAGTGGTGTCATTTTTGCGGGCATTCCAGGAATCATTTTAGGTCATAATCAAACTATTGCATGGGGAGTTACGAATGTGGGACCTGATGTACAGGATTTATATATTGAGAAGAGAAATCCTGAACAGGAAGATGAATTTCTTTATAAGAAAGAATGGGAAAAAGCTCAAGTTATTCATGAGAAGATAAAGATAAAAGGACAGAAATCGGAGGATTTTAAAATAACCATTACACGTCATGGGCCTGTCATCTCTGAATTTTTAGGAAGTGTTGGCAAGGAGCATGTTTTAGCTTTAAAGTGGACTGCTTTGCAGCCTTCAAATGAGTTGGAGGCCGTGCTAAATATGGGTAAATCAAAAGATTGGACCGAATTTGAAAAGGCGCTGGAGGATTTTGAATCGCCGGCACAAAATTTTGTCTTTGCCTCAAAGGAAGGGACAATTGCTTATAAGGCTAATGGGAAGATTCCTATTCGAAAAGATAAGCAGGATGCTCTTTTACCGGTAGAAGGCTGGACAGGAGATAATGAGTGGATTGGGTATATTCCCTATAACGAGTTACCGCGTACAATTAATGCTGAAAAAGGCTACATATCAACGGCTAACAATAAAGTAACAGATCAACACTATCCGTATCATATAAGCCATGATTGGGCCCAGCCCTATCGCCAGATGAGGATTGATAAAGTTCTTTCAGGTAACGATAAATTAACGATTAAAGAGATGAAGAAATTACAAATGGATCAGCAAAATCTGCAGGCTGAGGAATTCCTGCCGAAGTTTATAGAAGAAATATCAGAGACTAAAGAAACAGAGGCCATTGGTGTTTTAGAGGACTGGAATTACATGGATGACAAAGAAAAGGCAGCTCCGTTACTCTTCCAATTGTGGATGGCAGAAATATCGGACACCTTATTCGCAGATGATATATCTCAAGAAATGCTCACCCTTTTCAGAGGCAGAAAGCAAGCTGTTGATCAGCTTCTTAGAAAATCGTTAAATGGTGAAAAGAGTATTTGGATTGAAGAAAAGGGTGGTTTAAAGACGGTGCTGGAAACCAGCTTGAAGAAAGCTATTGCAAAAGGGAAAGAGATGCAGGGAGGGGATCTTTCTAATTGGAGGTGGGGGGATTATCACCAAATTCAATTTAAGCATCCGCTATCCTCAGTCAGTCCTCTTCAACATGTGTTTAATTATAAGGGGGGACTAGAGAGTGGGGGAAGTGCGGTTACGGTTCAGGCAGCTGGTTACGATACGAAAGGAACAATTAATCATGGAGGATCATGGAGGTTTATTGCGGATCTCTCTGATTTATCCAGGGCCTCACATATAGTCGGACCTGGACAGTCCGGGCAATTAGGAAGCGAATGGTACCAAAACCAAATGGAAGATTGGGTTACAGGGACATATCATTTAACGAAACTAAATGAAAAGAATGGAGTCAAGCTGCTGTTAACACCAAAAAGAAAAAGGTAGTTTTTTCCGAATAAGTAAAATAATTAAAAAATAGGTGCGTAAGTTTAGTAATGTTGGGAAAAAAGTCTTATAATTTTATACGAGAAGTTTACGTGAACGTTTGAATTTTTTAAAACAGTGGGATTAATTTTAATCTGTATTTATAAAATAAGGCTGGTGCCTACTCACTTTTTGCTAAGGGTTGGATTAAAGGATTACCAATGTTACAACAACTTTACAATATAATTTTTTTACGGTTTTTTGAATCTTTTTTGGTTTAATATCGTCTAGAATAAAGGAGAAACAATTTATACCGATAGGATAAGCGGGAAATAGGTAATTAGATATAGGCTTGACTAATCAAAATAGTCTAATAGCCACCTAACATCGTATTGATGAAGACATGCCGGAGGGGTTTGTATTGAAACATGGTAAAAGAGATTTTATATACCTTCATAAACAAGAAGCTGAGCATTTTGTAGCTTCATTTGGCATAGACTTTTTTAGTTTTATGCAATCATTGAAAGAGCCGCCGCCAAATGTTTTATTATTGGATCATCCTTTTATGGATGTTGAATATGATATGCATACACAGTTTAATTATGTTTCCTTTCCCTCATATAAAAAATATTATAAGGAGAGCGGGAAGGAGTATGGGCATATAAGCTGGATTGATTTTGAGGATATTGAGGGGCTGGAAGAATTAGCTCCATGGGAAATTGCTGAAATATTGTATATCAGACATACATTTAACCATCTAAGATCTCCCTTTTATCCAAAATTAAATAATCGGTTTGTCTATTTAACATTAGAGGATGGTTTTTATAATAAAGTTTATTACCGGTATTGGAATGATTTTTACCAGTTAATTTCCAAGCTAATTCCTGAGCATGTGGAGACAAATAAGCCGGATCGATTATGGCTTGGCGGTAGAAAAAGAACAGAGAATACAATAATCCCTATAGAGATTCTGAAACAGTTGTCCCCTTTGTTTAATGAGGGTGTAATCATTAGCTTTCATAAGTCAATTCAAACAAGACAAACTATCGAGATTCCAGTGTGGGTTGTTGGAGATTATCGGCATGAAGATGAGCTGAGAGATGAGTTAAGGACGATTTATCAAAAGCAGCAAACTGTTAATCTCGTTTATCAGAAGAAAATGAAAGAGTGGGTCATAGATGGAAAATAAACCTCCTGTAAAATTAAGGAGGTTTTCCTAATTTATTATACAGATATTCAGGTTCACAAATTATGTTCGAATATGCATATAATAAGAAGAATATAAGTTTTGCCTATAAGAGGAACCTGTCACATATTAATTTAATGTTCTGAAAAGGAAATGATACAATATATTATGTATCAATTAACGGAGGGTAAATTCAATGAAAATTAAACTAGGATTATTATATGGTGGAAAATCTGCTGAACATAAAGTGTCCATGCAAACTGCTATGGCAGTCATCAAAGCATTGGATTCATCTAAATATGAGATACATCCGATTTACATAAATGAAGAGGGAGAATGGATTAAAGGACCGCAATTACAAGGGCCGGTTGAATCTGTTAAAGAGCTGGAATTTGACCACAGAAGTCAGGCTGTTCAAACAACTGGTTTTAACAGTATTATCGCTCACGGATCTGATGATGCATTCGATGTTATTTTCCCATTATTACATGGCCCTAATGGTGAAGATGGTACAGTACAGGGGTTGCTCGAGTTGCTTAATATTCCATATGTAGGAAATGGTGTTCTTGCTTCTTCAGCAGGTATGGATAAAGTAATCATGAAGAATATATTTGCCCAGGCTGGGTTAGGGCAGGTTGGTTATGTTTCTTATTTACGTTCAGAATGGAGCGGAAATGAAGAAAAGGTATGCCAAGAGGTAGAAAAAGCATTGGGATATCCATGTTTTGTTAAACCGGCAAACTTAGGTTCCAGTGTTGGGATTAGTAAATGTGAAAATGCAGAAGAGCTGCATAAAGCATTTGAAGAGGCATTCCAATTCGACCGAAAAGTAATCATTGAAGAAGGTGTTACTGCAAGAGAGGTTGAGATTGGCGTTATTGGAAATGATTATCCTGAGTGTTCTGTTGCAGGGGAAATTATTCCGAAAAAAGCGTTTTATGACTATAAAGCTAAATACGAAGATGGCGATACAGCATTGGTAATACCTGCAGAGATTTCTCAGGAAGAATATCAAATGCTGCATGACATGGCAATTAAGGCATACAAAGCATTGGATTGTTCCGGGCTTGTGAGAGCAGATTTCTTCCTTACACATGAAGGAAAAGCTTATATTAATGAAGTAAATACAATGCCGGGATTTACACCATTTAGTATGTTCCCATTACTTTGGAGCCACACTGGAGTGGAGTATCCGCAATTAATTGAAAAACTGATTAATTTAGCTATTGAAAGACATGCTGAAAAGCAAAAAATTAAATATACTATTTAATACACTGTAGCCTGGCTGTACAAATGAGAAATGTAAGAGTCAGCGTATTAAGCTGGATGGGTTGATTTCATCATATCCGGCTTAATACTAATGATAGGACTATGCATACTCAATTAAACGGCAGAGGAATGCTGTACAGCCGATTTTTCTTTAATTGGCTGTATCTGTTTCAGGGATGATAAAGGGTAATGGAGGATTAATATGATCAAACGTACATTGGCTGAAATTGCAGCTATGGTAGACGGGAGTATAAATGAAGGTTTCGAAGATATACTTGTTTCAGGAGTAACAAATGATACAAGAAAAATCGAGGAAGGCAATCTATTTGTTCCTTTGCAGGGTGAAAATAGCAATGGGCATAATCATGTAGAGGCAGCTTTCGCTCAGGGAGCAGCTGCTTCATTCTGGGAATCAGATGCACCGAATCCTCCTGAAAGCAGAGCATTGATTTTTGTTAAGGATAGTTTAAAGGCATTACAACAGTTATCCAGAGCATATTTACATGAGTTGGATACGAAAGTAATCGGGATTACAGGAAGTAATGGGAAAACGACTACTAAAGATATGACTGCCTCGATCATGAAAACAAAATATCGGGTACATAAAACAAGTGGAAATTACAACAATCACATTGGATTGCCACTTACGATTTTGTCTGCTCCGGAAGATACAGAAATCCTGATACTAGAAATGGGAATGAGCAGCAGTGGGGAGATTTCACTCCTTTCACAGATTGGACAACCTGACGTAGCGATTATTACTAATATTGGTGAGGCACATTTACTAGACTTAGGTTCTCGCGAGGGAATTGCAGACGCCAAAATGGAAATTGTCGAGGGTTTAAAGAAGGATGGAACACTCATCTTTAATGGAGATGAACCTCTTCTGTTAAGTAGGGTATCCAAGCATGCTTATAAGCAGATTACATTTGGCAGCAGTATGACAAATGACTATTATCCTGTTCAAAGCAAAGCAGGAGAGAATGAAATGGAATTTACAATTGATGTAGATGGTAATCATTCTTTTGTATTGCCGCTCTTAGGCAATCATAATGTGTTGAATGCATTGGCGGCGATAGCTGCCGGCAGAACGATGGGAGTCTCCTGGGAACAAATCACTACAGGACTTGCTGAAGTAAAACTATCTAATATGCGGATGGAAGTATCCTTTGGAGCGAGAGGCGAAAAAATCATAAACGATGCTTATAATGCCAGCCCGACTTCAGTTAAAGCAGCTATTGAATTAGTGAAAGGGATGACAGGTACGGGCAAGAAGATTCTTGTACTAGGCGATATGCTTGAATTGGGACCAGAGGAAGAGATGTATCACTCCAAAATGGGTGAATTAATCACAGAGGAGATTGATTATGTCTTTACGTATGGTAAATTGGCTGAAAAGATTGCCGAAGGTGCTGCAGAAAATTTGAATAAAGAACGCATTTATCATTTCAGTGATAAGGATCAATTATCATTGAAGTTAAAAGAAGTCATTGATGAACATTCTATTGTGTTGGTCAAAGCTTCGAGAGGGATGAGACTTGAAGAAGTCGTTCGTAGCCTTCAAGACTAAACCTTAAAGATATACTATCCCACGATGTCATTCATTCTTTAAGGATGAATGACATTTTTAAAAATTTTATACATATCTGCATGATTTGAATGAAATCTGGGTAATATATAACTGTATGTAAATAGAGGTTATTTACTAGTTAATTGGCGTTTTTATGCTGCACACTAAACTAGGTTAGTTAATCAATCGATTGATTAGTAGGTAAATGTAATATTTTATTTAATTTTGATACCAAGATCCGATTGCTTTGTATAAATCGAGTCCTGGCATAAATCATCTATGTGTACTACAAACAAAATTCTGTAAATATGTTTATAAACCTCTATTTTATTTAAAACAAATCGTGACTATAACGGCTTATCGTGTACAAGATTAGTGTGCAGCGCCTATTCTTCACCCATCAACGGCTTTAAAAAGGGAGAATACAGTTCTTAAATTAGCTAATTTAGAACCACAAAGGTATCTGTTAATAGCTTGAAGATTTGAAGCAGGAAAAATAGCATAATAGAATATTGCAAGTGCGATTATTTGCAATCCCGGTCTGTTTTTGTTAACATAAGTTAAATACATGCGTTTCATGAAAATTTTCCAAATGAATTGGACTTATGAACTCATGCTGCCGGGATACTGACGGCCGCTTTTTTTTGTGAGATCGAACCCTGTGCAACAGGCATGATTAAATTGACCGTAATCCTGTTTTACAGGAATGAAAAATATATTGAAGCAATTGTTAAAATAACACCTATCTTGGGGGTAGAAAAATTAATGACATTATTTAGTGAATTAGGAATTAGCAGCGACACATTAAGAGCAGTAGAAGGCATGGGGTTTGAAGAAGCAACTCCAATCCAATCTGAAACGATTCCACTTGCATTGCAGGGTGGGGATTTAATCGGACAAGCTCAAACAGGTACTGGTAAAACTGCTGCGTTTGGAATTCCGATGATTGAAAAAATCGATGTAAAAAGAGACGAAATTCAGGGATTAATCATTGCACCGACACGTGAACTTGCTATTCAGGTTTCTGAAGAGCTTTACAAAATCGGAGCAGGCAACCGTTCCCGCGTTCTGGCAGTATATGGCGGTCAGGATATAACTCGTCAAATCCGTGCGTTAAAAAAACGTCCGCATATCATCGTGGGTACACCAGGAAGACTATTGGATCATATTAACAGAAAAACAATTCGTTTGAACAATGTTCATACTGTAGTTCTTGATGAAGCAGATGAAATGTTGAACATGGGATTCATTGAAGATATTGAATCTATTCTATCTTCTGTTCCAGATAATCACCAAACTCTATTGTTCTCTGCAACTATGCCTGATCCAATTCGTCGTATAGCCGAAAGATTCATGCATGAACCAAAAACAGTTCGTGTAAAAGCGAGAGAAATGACTGTACCGGCAATCAGCCAATATTATGTACGTGTTCCGGAAAGAGAAAAATTCGATGCATTAACTCGTCTAATTGATATCCATACGCCGGAATTAGCTATTATATTTGGCCGTACTAAACGTCGTGTTGATGAATTAGCAGAAGCATTAACAGTACGTGGTTATACAGCTGAAGGAATCCATGGTGATTTGACACAAGCACGTCGTATGTCAGTCTTACGCAAGTTTAAAGAGGGAGCAGTCGATATATTGGTAGCTACGGATGTGGCTGCACGTGGTCTTGATATTTCCGGTGTTACTCATGTTTATAACTTTGATATTCCTCAGGATCCTGAAAGTTATGTTCACCGTATTGGACGTACAGGAAGAGCGGGTAAAGAAGGTATGGCAGTTACATTCGTAACTCCACGTGAAATGTCTTATCTTGAAGTGGTTGAACGCACCACTAAAAAGAAAATGGAGCGTATAAAAGCTCCAACTGTTACAGATGCGCTTGAAGGACAGCAAAGAACTGTAAAAGAAAAATTGTACAATGTTGTTTCTTCTGAGGACTTAACGGCATATCTTCCGTTGGCTAAAGAAATGATAGAAGATCATACTGCAGAGGAATTAGTTGCTGCAGCATTGAAATTGTTCATTAGAGAGCCGGATGAAAAGCCTGTAACCATCTCAGAAGAGAGACCACTTCCATTCCGCAAAGATGGCTATAAAGGCGGAAAAGGTGGCGGAAGCAAACGTCCATATAACAGAGGCGGAGACAGAGATAGCCGTGGTGGCGGAGACAGAAGACGCAGCAGCAGCACCAATCAAGGTGGACGCAGAAAGTCTTACTCAAACTCTAAACCAAAAAACACAAGTAAATAAGATTTAAATAAAGGCCAATCCTACACATTAGGATTGGCCTTTTTGTAATGAATTACCTTCTATTGTTCATAATAAGCATAGGAGGTGAGTAAATCTTATGACTATTATTCGCTTAGGTTATGTAGCTATGAGTATGGAATTGAAAAATGCATCCCCCTCAAAAACAATGACATATGCGCAATTCAGCAAGCTGGCAAATAGAGAAGCCGCTATAAAAAGACTGGAGAAAATTGCAAAAACCAATCTTAAAAACTGCCTTCGTTTATTAATTCATAATGAAGTAAATGGTATCCAATTCTTTCGATTTTCCTCAAAATTAATACCACTTGCCAACCATCCGGATTTAGAAGATTGGAACTATATGGCCGGTATAAAAGAGGAAACAAGTGCGATTAAAGAATATCTAAAAAAGCATTCTCATATGAGAATTGATTTTCATCCGGATCACTTCGTTGTTTTAAATAGTGAAGATAAGAATATCTTGAAAACATCAATTAAGACATTAAGGATGCATTTTCGATTACTAAAAGCTTTTGGATTATCGCCAAAACATCGTTGTGTATTACATATTGGTGGTTTATATCAAGATAAGGAACAAGCTCTTGAACAATTTATTCATAATTGGGGATATGTGCCTGCGGATATTCAGGAAATGATTATATTGGAAAATGATGATACGCTATTTGGCATACAGGATACCCTTTACCTGTGTGAAAAACTATCTATTCCCATGGTATTTGATTTGCACCATCATAAACTAAATAGTCAGGGAGATTGGAAAGAGCAATGGCCAAGGATTGTACAAACCTGGGGTAATTCAAGCTTGCCTGTTAAAGTACATCTTTCATCTCCGAAGAATGAAAAAAATAAAAAAGCACATGCTGATCATGTGCAAAAAGAAGAAATGATTGAATTAGTGCGGGGCAATAATCATTTGACAAGCCAAATTGATTGTATGCTGGAGGCAAAGCATAAAGATTTCGCTGTTTTCAAGTTAATCGAGCAATTAAAATTGCTGGATGGCTTTAAAATAATGGGTGGTGCTATATTTTCGTATGAGCCTGTGACAAATGAAAGTCAATAAGCTTGGCATAATAGTAATTACGGCTATGTATGAAAAGGTGCTGTGCCTCTCGTAATTCTTGAGGACCTTTACCAATAGCTAAATAAAAGTGTTCAAAAAGGGTGAGAGATCCTTTTTCTGTTTGCAATGTCTCTAATAACTTGCTTCCCTGATTCGTTTGGCCAGTTACCATATAACGATAGGCTTTTTCGGATGGTGATGTCGGTTGTATATCCAATTCTCTGCGCCATAAGCTCCTGAATATATCCAAAGAACAATTAAGTGAAGCCTCTAAATAAGGTCTGCGTTGCGTATGGACATTTTTCAACAGAGTCAATCCCGTCATAACCCATTCTTTTGCTATAAGGAAACTATCGAACATATAAGAATGAGCTATGATGTGAGACAGGCTGATTTCCAGAGTAGGGAATTGTTGCAATAAATCTTTATTGTTAAAGTATTGTTGGCAGGCGTTTCGAACGTTCTCTGGATTTGTGCTGCTGCATAACATAGAGACTAAATACATTTCTCCAAGCTGTATTTTAAAGATAGACAGTAAATCCTTCTCCTTACACAGTAAAAGCATGGGTTCGACGGCTTTTATTAATTTATTGAGTGGCTCTTGCAATCTTAACTGACTAATACCATACATATGTGAAATGATAGAAGCAATATTAATTTCTAAACAGCTCGATGACAGATTAAATACTTGATCAATAAGCTCTGAGTTATCGATCTGACCTTCTGCCTGAGCAATATAAATAGCAAATACCTTTCTTAATTCATTATTTTCTGGGTTGGAGGAATCTTCGAGTATTAATGTTTTAATCCAATCCATGCATCCTAAACGGAATAAATATTCCAGGACAAAGAGTCTCTGAACTACTCCAGATGTACATTTGCAGTAATATAATTTTACAATTTTGAAGGCTTCCTTTTCATTTGTCAGTGATAAAGAAGCCATAGCCTGCATGACATAGATTGGATGATACTGTTCATATGTATGAATAGAGAAGGTGTCAGATAAATTTATCCATTCAGGGATAGAAAATGTAAGGCATTCTTGGCCATTTCCTTTTATGGGTTGAGGAATCAAAAATTTACTGAATGATAAATCCATAGCTTCTACCTTCTCTCTCTAATTTAAAGATACTATTTCTATTATAGTTAATTTTTCCTAGAGAGGAAATAGATTCATCCAATTATCGGTTAACTAAAAAAAGACGGGAGAGTGCGAAGCCCATTATAAGACCGCCGAGATGCCCAGTAATATTAATAGATGATTGAAAAAAAGACATGACTACACCGATTATAATTAAAGCTAGTATCACCTGTGAATTTTGTGGTGAAATTAAATCTTTTCTAAAAAAGATAATATAAACAAAACATCCAAATAATCCATAAATGGAACCACTGGCCCCCACATGAGCATACATTAAAGGTTCTGCAAAGAATGTAAGAACATTTGCAAGGGTGCCAGACAGTATAAAAAGTAGAATGAATCGAAATGTACCTAATATATTTTCCAATCCAGGACCAATGATAATTAAGGAGAAACTATTGAATAATAGATGGGAAAAGCCAATGTGAAGAAAGATTGGTGTGACCAATCTCCAATATTCACCCTCTGCAATGAAAAGGTTAACTCCACTAAATAAGGTGTAAAGATCTCTTCCAAGAGAGATTGGCAAAGAAGTGATAATAAAAAGGACTACACAAACAGCTGTTAAAAGACTGACTCCTGGATAAAAACGAATAAATTGCCCGAAACTTTCGGTACGAGTGAACAAAAGACATCATCCTTACATAATAAGATTTGGTAAATCATTTATAATGAGGTAGTGTTTAAACGTAAATAGCTATATTAATTGTGAGGGTGTGAACCAATGATTGTTGGAATTGGTATCGATATTATTGAACTTGAGAGAGTGAGAGATATTCTTAAACGGCAGCCTAAATTTGTTGATCGTATACTAACTGAAGATGAAAAGGAATACTATCTGTCACTTGGCGAAAATCGGAAAATTGAGTGGTTTGCCGGACGATTTTCTGCTAAAGAGGCATTTTCGAAAGCAAATGGTACAGGTATCGGCGGTAAATTATCGTTCCATGATATTAGTATTATTCCTGATAAGAATGGTAAACCAATGATCAAACATCCTTTAGAGGTAAAGGCACACTTAAGTATTACCCATACTAAACAATATGCGGCTGCTCAGGTTCTACTCGAAAAAAGATAAAAATAAAATGTTTGTCCCCTGCAAGCACATAATCAGAAGGTTTGTCTCATATATTCAATTAACGAATTGGAGAGACAAGGCCTTGTTTTGGACATTTATTACCCATACGTATTTAAGATATAACACTCTTTGTGGGCATTCAGGCAGCGATAATGAATTAACATAAGAATAGCAGAAATAAAGAATGTTTTGAAAAGATGTATCTTAAAATGTACTGGAATGTAAATGAACGAACCGGATCGGGCTTTCCTCTCCCTTTTACTTACTACTGTTAAAAGGGGATGAGATCTTGAGGAGGTTAATGATGCTGACGCTGACATTGGGATTTATGTTGGTCTTAGCAGGCTGCGGGGAAAAATCGCAAACTGAAGTTGTAGACGCATTAACGGAAAAGATGAATGAATTAAAGGGATACAAAGCAGATGCGAAAATGACCTTAAAAATGGGCACGGAGCCACAAGTGTATGATGTTGAAGTGTGGTATCAATCTCCATCCAATTACCGGGTAAACTTGAAAAATGCTCAAAAAGATCAAAGTCAAATCATCTTGCGGAATAAAGAAGGGGTATTTGTATTAACACCAGCGCTTAATAAAAGTTTTAAGTTTCAAAGTGAGTGGCCAAAAAATAGCTCTCAGGCTTATCTGTATGAGTCTTTAATTACGGATGTAACTGTTGATGAGGATGCAACCTTTAAGGCAACAGAGGATAATTATGTGTTTGAGACAAAAACAAGATATCAGAACAATAAGATGCTCCCGCTGCAGGTTGTGAAATTTGACCGTAAAACACTGGAGCCGGTAAGTGTAGAGGTAATGGATTCTGATCGTAATACATTAGTTCAAGTTGAATTTGAAAAAACGAAGTTCAATCCGAATTACAGCAATAGCGATTTTGATGTGAAAAAGAATATGACAGGAGCACAATTGGAAGTGCCGGTCATGTCTTCTGAGGAAGAGATTGATTTTGTAACTCAATATCCAACAGCCGAGATACAGGGTGTGGAGCCTGCAGGCGAGAAACTGATTGAAACAGAGGATGGGAAACGAGCTGTTCTGACATTTGCGGGTGATGAAAAACAGTACACGTTAATAGAAACTAAATCAAAGATTGTCAAAGAAGCTGCGGTCACCATAGCAGAAGGTGAGCCTGTTGATTTAGGTTTCACGATTGGCAATATGACCGAAAACTCCATATCCTGGTCTTATGAAGGGATCGATTTCATGCTGGCAGCAAAAAATCTCACAGCAGACGAGATGGTCATGGTTGCGAAATCAGTGCAGGAAACAGCAGAAAAATAGGAGTGAATGGACCTGTTAATAAAGGCAGGTCTATTTCTTTTTAGTTTCTGAGGAATGAATTGACTATCCTTTCATTAAGGGGAATAATCAAATTATAATCATCTAAAGGTAGGTAAACCTCTTATGAAAAATAGTCAATTATCGTATAGAGATACATGGGCAGAAATCAATTTAGATCATATAAAGCATAATGTTGAACAGTTTAG
This sequence comes from Pradoshia sp. Z5_111, assembly GCF_058267535.1. Classification (NCBI taxonomy): domain Bacteria; kingdom Bacillati; phylum Bacillota; class Bacilli; order Caryophanales; family Bacillaceae; genus Pradoshia; species Pradoshia sp. Z5_111. The sequence goes on along the minus strand of NZ_JBZCPQ010000012.1, from coordinate 10,762 downwards.
ATATCTTTTGCCTCCAACTACTGACATCATGGCGGTTGTAAAGGCAAATGCGTATGGGCATGGAGATCGGCAAGTAGCTGAAATGGCATTAAGTGCCGGAGCAACCAGTTTGGCCGTAGCTTTCTTGGATGAAGCGATCAGGCTGCGTCAGGCAGGTATAAAAGTACCGATTTTAGTACTTGGTTCCACTAGAGCGAAAGACTCGAAGGTAGCCGTGCAGTACAATATTTCATTAAATGTACATGACATTGATTGGATAGGGAAAGCTATAGCATATTTACAGGAAGAAAATATAAAGAAACCGCTAAACATACACGTGAAAATTGATACAGGCATGGGCAGGCTTGGGATAAGAAATATACAAGAAATGAAAGAAATTGAATATATGCTTAAGAATCAAGATTATATTCATCTTGAAGGTATATTCACTCATTTTTCCAGTGCAGATGAGTTGGACTTGGACAAAACCCAAAACCAATTGTTGAAATTCAAGGAGATTCTTGATAATATGGAATACTTGCCGCCTTACATTCATACTAGTAATAGTGCGGCAGCTATGAGATATCCTGATGCCTATTTCAATACAGTAAGACTCGGTATTTCTATGTATGGCTTAAGCCCATCACCGGAAATAACAAACGATCTCCCTGTAACGTTGAAGCCTGCTTTATCTCTTTATACAAAGATAAAGCAAATCAAGAAGATTGCAATGGGGGATACAGTAGGGTACGGTGCGACGTATACAGCGGGTGAGCCTGAGTGGATTGCCACTTTGCCTATTGGATATGCGGATGGATGGATCAGAAAATTATCTGGGCAATCTGTACTGGTTAATGGACATAGGGCGCCTATTGTTGGACGCATCTGTATGGATCAATGCATGGTTAAATTAGATCAGGGCGTTCCTGAGGATACAGTGGTTACTCTCATCGGAAGCGATAGTGATGAGACAATTACGGTTGATGAGATAGCTGAGAAATTAGAAACGATTAATTACGAGGTTATTTGTCAACTATCAAGCAGAGTCCCTCGAGTGTATAAGCAGGATGGTTTAATTGTTGAAACTGTAAATCAGTTATTTCATTATTAATTATTTAGCACATATGTGCATGAATAATGAATAAAGGGCAACTATTTAGTCTCATAATAAGAAAGAAATGTACTAGACACCTTTGCATGCAGAAGTAATAATGGTAAGATATAATAGTAAAGAACTATGTGGTTTGTAGTGATGGTGGAGGTGTTTGCCTGTGTCTGAGTCCAGTGCAACTACGGAAATTCTAATACGCTTGCCCCAAAATTTGCTAAGTGAGTTGGATGGATACGTGAGAGAAGAAAATGTGAATCGAAGCGAATTTATTTATCAAGCAACTAAAATGTACTTGCAAGAACGTAAAAAGAAAGAGTTTCGCGAATCCATGCGCCGTGGATATATGGAGATGGCCAATATTAATTTAACTATGGCTGCAGAAGCTTTCCAGGCAGAGTATGAAGCTGAACATGCTGTGGAGCGTTTAGTTAGCGGTGAATAAGGGTTTAAATGTTAAACGTGGTGATGTGTATTTCGCTGATTTGTCTCCAGTGGTTGGATCTGAGCAAGGAGGGGTAAGACCTGTACTTGTTATTCAGAATGATATCGGTAATCGATTTAGCCCTACCGTAATTATTGCGGCAATTACGGCTCAAATACAAAAAGCGAAACTGCCTACCCATGTAGAAATTGACGCCCAAAAATATGGATTCGAGCGCGATTCTGTTATTTTACTTGAACAAATTCGAACAATTGATAAGCAGAGATTGACAGATAAAATAACACAGCTGGATGATGAAATGATGCGTAAGGTTGATAATGCGCTCCAAATCAGTCTGGGACTCGTGGAATTGTAATAGTAAAAAGATTATTAATAATTAATATACTTCTGTGTTGAAGGTTAGACTGCCAAGAATCATGAATTCTTGGCAGTTTTTTTGTGCTTTTTAACTTAGAAAGACTTATTTTTAGTTTAAGTTAATAACAAAAAGGGAATGAAGTATAGGTTATAGAAATTACAAATAGGTGGTAGCGCTATTAAGGCAATATTACGAAGGGATTTAAGATTTCCTATTTCCTTTTTAAGTGTTTATAATAGTTTGTGAATATGATTTTTTTGAAATTATTTAATAAATTAAAGTACATGTATCCATATAAAATGATCAAACAGAAAACTTGATGGAGGAGGAACTAATGAATAAACTTGTGCAAAACTATATCCAGAGTCATAAAGACGTCATTTTGCAGCAATGGATTCATCGTGTAAAGGATAAAGCGGATGATCGAGTCATTAAGATTGTTTCAGATCAAATGTTTATTCACACAAGCAATGAATTTATTGAAGTGTTGATTTCTAATATTAAAGATTCTGATGAAGAATTTAAAGTGAAACTTAGCGATTTTGCAGCTAAAATTATTCGTTTAGGATGGCCGTTAACATTTGTGAATGAAGGATTGAAAGCATTTAATGTGGTTGTTACAGACGGTATGGTAAATGAAGGGGTAATGACAAGGGATAACCAGCTTGAGATTGTGCTGGATTTTGACGAGTGGATTACCCCTTTAAATAATGAAATTCTGAATGTTTATACATCTACGTGGGAACGAACAGTTTCTTTGCAAAAAATTGCACTTCAGGAATTATCAGCACCACTTATTCCAGTATTTGAAGGGATTACTGTAATGCCTCTTATAGGCACTATAGACACAGAGCGTGCGCGACAAATTATGGAGAACCTTTTAGATGGTGTAGTGAAGCATCGTTCAGAGGTAGTCTTGATTGATATTACTGGAGTGCCTGTCGTTGACACCATGGTGGCTCATCATATTATTCAGGCAGCAGAAGCTGTTCGTTTGGTTGGTGCCCGTTGTATGTTGGTAGGAATACGTCCGGAGATTGCTCAAACAATTGTCAACCTCGGCATTAATTTAGATGAAATCATCACTAAAAATACATTGAAAAAGGGTGTAGAGGCTGCCCTGGAAATTACAAATAGAAAAATTATCGTAACACCGGAGGAATTAGTATGAGGATTCCAATATTAAAATTGCATGATTGTCTCCTGATTTCTATTCAATGGGAATTGGATGACGCAACAGCACTGCAATTTCAGGAGGATTTACTGCATAAGATACATGAAACAAATGCAAATGGAGTGGTGATCGATCTAACATCAGTAGATATCATCGATTCTTTTATAGCAAAAGTCCTTGGCGATGTCATTGACATGTCAAAATTAATGGGAGCAAAAGTAGTGATTACGGGAATACAGCCTGCAGTTGCCATCACATTAATTGAATTAGGCATTACATTATCCGATGTTATGACAGCGTTGGATCTTGAAAAGGGTTTGGAGAAATTACAAAAGGAACTGGGGGACTAGCATGATGAGCACCCAATCCTACGTAAAAATTCTTAATGAGTGGGATATTGTTGCAGCCCGACAAGTGGGCAGAAATGTGGCCAAAGAGCTGGGGTTTGGCACCGTGGATCAGGCAAGAATAACCACAACCATAAGCGAATTAGCAAGGAATATCTATCTCTATGCAGGGCAGGGCCAAATATGCATTGAAAAGGTCTATGACAATGGGAGAACAGGTCTTAGAGTCATAGCAGAGGATAATGGTCCTGGAATAAGTGATATAAGAAGAGTAATGGAAGATGGATATACAACATCAGGAGGTCTGGGAGCTGGTTTGCCGGGAGTCAAGAGATTGATGGATGACTTTGATATTGACTCTGATGTTGGAAAGGGTACGCGAATAATGTCTACTAAATGGCTCCGATAGGGGGAAGATATGTGGAAAATAGAGAGTGCATGGAGGAAAGATACCGTGAAGCTCTCTCGAATTACTTGAAAGAGCATACGGAAAAAGCGTTATATCTCGGGCATAAAATCAGCAAAGAAGCTATAGAACAGATGGTATCACCTGAAGAGATAATAAGTTTGCATAAAAATACGCTAAAAGAAATACATCCTGATATTTCGGAGGAAGTTAGCCACTCTTTTGATTTTTTATTGGAAATTATGATGGAGTATGGTGTGGCATTTCGTGAATTGCAGAGCCTCCGCCATCAACAAAGAGAACTGAAGAGTGAGATGGAGATAGCGGCTAATGTTCAGCAGACTTTATTGGAAACGCGAGTTCCTGTACTAAAAAATCTTGAAATTGGAGCCATAAGTGTTCCGGCTAAGCACATGAGCGGAGATTATTTTCATTTTGTTCAGGATGAGCATAATCGAGTGGCTGTAGCGATTGCTGATATTATTGGCAAAGGGATACCGGCGGCATTATGTATGTCCATGATTAAGTACGCGATGGATTCCTTACCAGAGCATCGCACATCCCCAGCGAGTGTTCTGGAAAGCATTAACCGTGTTGTGGAGCAAAATGTTGGACCGAGTATGTTCATAACGATGTTCTATGGTCTATATGATCCCTCGAATCATATTTTTACATATGCTTCAGCAGGCCATGAACCGGGATTTTTCTATAACTACGAAAAAAATGAATTTACCGAGTTAACTGCTAAGGGTCTGTTGCTTGGTGTAGATAAAAAAACAGTATACAGGCAATATGAAAGAAAGATTGAAATAGGCGATATGATTATCCTTCTATCAGATGGGGTAACAGAGTGCAGGACAAATGAGGGATTTATAGAAAGAGATACGTTGGTTCAATTTATTCGGGAATCTATTCATTTAGATGCCCAAACCATCGTAAACAATCTCTATAAAAAGTTGGAAAAGATGCAACATTTTCAATTGAGGGATGATTTTACCTTGATAATTATGAGACGGAAGTTTTAAATGGATAATTTCGGGTAAAGAAGGATAGCGGAACATGACTTTTTGAGGAGAGGTACAATTCATGAATATTTCTATTGATGTACAAAATGTGAATTCTGAAATACATGTAAATGTTAAAGGCGAGATAGATGCATACACGGCACCGAAGTTAAGGGAGACATTATTTCCTTTGTCGGATCAAGATAAAGTAGTCATGATTATTGATTTAACCGATGTTTCTTATATGGACAGCACGGGTCTTGGAGTATTTGTAGGATTATTTAAAAATGTTCGAGCGCACAATGGAGATTTTAGAATCATCGGACTATCAGAGAGATTACATCGTCTTTTTGAAATCACTGGTTTAGCGGATATAATCCATATAAAAAGCCATGCAGAGGGTGGAACGCAATGAGTGAAACATACGAATATATTGAAATGAAGATACCTGCAAAACCTGAATTTATCGGGGTAATGAGACTAACTTTATCGGGAATAGCCAGCCGTATGGGTTTTTCATATGATAGTATAGAAGATTTGAAAATTGCTACGAGTGAGGCTTGTACAAATGCAGTTCAGCATGCGTACAAGGGCGAGCGTGATGGGGAAGTTATCATTGGCTTTGGATTATATGAAGACCGACTTGAAGTAATGGTGGTCGATAATGGAGAAAGCTGTGATTTTGAAGAGGTGCGACAAGGCTTGGGGCCTTATGAGAGAGACCAATCAGTGGAATTCTTAAGAGAAGGAGGATTAGGTCTATATCTGATTGAAACGCTCATGGATGAAGTGAAAATACACCATAATGAAGGTGTTACAGTGTTCATGACGAAGTTTCTTGAGGGAGAGCAGGTGGAGAGTGATGCAGAAACAATCTCAAACTAGTGATGAGAAAAAGGCACAAATGAGAGACCAAGTCACGGAATGGATTAAAGCCTATCAAATCCATGGAGATGAAGAAGCACAGGCTCAACTTGTTCAGCACTATACGGGGCTAGTTGAAACGATTGCGAGAAAGTACTCAAAGGGAAAATCGTATCATGAGGATATTGCTCAGGTTGGTATGATTGGATTGCTGGGTGCGATTCGCAGGTATGATGATTCCTTCGGAAAAAGCTTCGAAGCTTTTGCTGTCCCGACGATAATTGGGGAGATTAAACGCTTTTTACGGGATAAAACATGGAGTGTCCACGTTCCTCGCAGAATTAAAGAACTTGGCCCGAAAATCAAGTCGACTGTTGAAGAACTTACCTCAGAGTTACATCGCTCCCCTAAGATTGAAGAAATTGCTCAGTACTTAGAAGTTTCTGAGGAAGAGATTTTAGAAGCGATGGAAATGAGTAAAAGTTATCAAGCTCTATCAGTGGATCACTCAATCGAGGCAGATTCAGACGGTGGAACAGTCACGTTATTAGATATTTTCGGAAATGTCGACGAGGGGTATGAAAAGGTGAATCAGCGATTGGTCTTGGAGAAAGTTCTCCATGTATTATCAGATCGCGAAAAGAAAATCATACAATACACCTATTTAGAGAATCTAAGTCAAAAGGAAGCTGGAGATCGATTAGGTATATCTCAAATGCACGTATCCCGTCTTCAACGCCGTGCGATAAAAAAATTGCAGGAAGCTATTAATGCTGAGAATTCGGAGTATATACGGTGAATCACGAAGTGCTAAGGGATAGTAGAGTACAATTAATTGTGTCTCAGTCACCTAAACAAGGAAAGCTGTTATGTGGAGATGACTATTTTTATGAAGTGACGGATGATTACTTTGTATGTGTCATCGCAGATGGATTGGGTTCAGGGGAGTTTGCTCATGAATCTTCTCGGGCGGTTACTAATGTAGTCCGGGAATATCAGAGTGAGGATGTTGGAGCTATTATGGAACGATGTAATCAGGCTTTGTTAGGAAAGCGAGGCGCCGCTGTCGCTATTTTAAAAGTAGATTTCAAAAAGAAAGAATTCCAGTATAGCTGTGTTGGTAATATTCGTTTCTATCTATATCCTCCAAATGATAAAATGATTTATCCCCTACCTGTAACCGGATATTTATCTGGAAGAAAACAGAAATTCCATACTCAACAGTTTACATATACTCCGGCCACTAAATTTTTCATTCACTCCGATGGATTTGAAATGAAGGGAACGAAAAATTTCTTGCGAAATGCTAGTTCTCTTGAAGAAACTGCGAAAAAATTAGAAAGTCAAAATAGTGCTTTGAACGACGATATTACATTTATTTTTGGGAGTCTTTTATAATTATAAGAGACTTCTTTTTTGTGTTATTTGGGATAGTCCAGTATTTGAAGCAGAAAAGGTTATGATACTATAAAGGTAATTATTTGCAGAGGGAAGGTTTGTTAATGAAGTCAAAGAATGAATTGGTTCAATATATAGCGGCAGAGCTTTCGGTTAAGGGGAGTCAAGTATCTAATGTATTGGCGCTTTTAGAGGATGGTAATACTATTCCTTTTATCGCTCGGTATCGAAAAGAAATGACTGGCTCATTGGATGAGGTTGAAATTAGAACGATTTCTGAACGGTGGAGCTATCTCGATAATTTGGAAAAAAGAAAGGAAGAAGTCCTGCGTATTATTGAGGAGCAAGGGAAACTCACAGACGAGTTATCGCGTCAAATCATCAAGGCAGTAAAACTGCAAACTGTTGAAGATTTGTATCGTCCTTTTAAACAAAAGCGTCGTACAAAAGCAACGGTTGCAAAAGAAAAAGGATTAGAACCGTTGGCGAAATGGATTATGGAAGCTCCTCAAACTGCAAATCCGCTTGAAAAAGCTGCTCAATTTGTTGATCTGGAATTGGGAGTGGCAACGCCAGAAGAAGCTATAGATGGTGCGAAAGATATTATAGCAGAGAATATATCTGATAATGCCTCTTTTAGAAAATGGATTCGGGATGAGACATTTAAGTTTGGTTCGATTAAATCTGTAAGTAAAGATGAAGAAAAAGATGAGAAAAAGGTATTTGAGATGTACTATGACTATGAGGAAGCAATTGGAAAAATAGTTCCTCATCGAATTTTGGCGCTTAATCGTGGTGAAAAAGAGGGAGTGCTCCGAGTTTCCATCAAAAACGATACACAAAAAATAATGGAATATCTCGCCAGAAAAATGAATTTGAATCCAACCAACCCGAGTGCAGGGATTATAAAGGAAGCAATAGAAGATAGCTATAAGCGATTGATTCAGCCCTCTATTGAAAGAGAAATTCGCAATGAATTGACGGAAAAGGCTGAAGATCAAGCTATCTATATTTTTTCTGAGAATCTCAAAAATTTACTGCTTCAGCCGCCTTTAAAGGGAAAAATGGTATTGGGTGTAGATCCTGCTTATCGTACAGGCTGTAAATATGCAGTAGTCGATCCTACAGGAAAAATGCTTGAGGTAGGAGTGATTTATCCGCATCCTCCAGTAGCTAAAAAGAAAGAATCAATGGAGACTATTCTGACTATACTCAAAAGATATAATATAGAAATTATCACAATCGGGAATGGAACAGCATCTCGAGAGACAGAACAATTCATTGCAGATACGTTGAAGAAGCAAAGTGAAAAAATCTATTACGTAATTGTAAATGAGGCCGGGGCAAGTGTTTATTCGGCGTCGGATATCGCAAGAGAAGAGTTTCCAGATTTACAGGTCGAGCAGCGAAGTGCGGTCTCGATTGCAAGAAGACTACAGGATCCCCTGGCTGAATTGGTGAAGATAGATCCTAAATCTGTAGGTGTTGGCCAATATCAACATGATGTTTCAGAAAAAAAACTGAATGAGTCACTTGGTTTTGTGGTTGAAACGGCAGTAAACCGAGTGGGGGTTAATGTGAACACAGCTTCTCCTTCCCTATTGCAATATGTGGCGGGTCTTTCCAAGTCTGTAGCTCAAAATATCGTAAAAAAGAGAGAGGAAGAAGGAGCATTCCGAAATCGGGCTTCTTTAAAAAAGATTCCAAGGCTTGGTGCGAAAACTTATGAACAAGCCATTGGGTTTTTAAGAGTAATTGGTGGGGAAGAGCCGCTTGATCGAACATCAATACATCCTGAAAACTATCAGTCCGTTCGTTCTTTGTTGAAAATGCTCGGTTTCACAACGGATGATTTAGGAAGTGAACGATTAAGAGAAGCGCTAACCACGGTGAAGAAAAGTGAGATAGCGGAGAAATTGAATATTGGCGAAATCACACTAGGAGATATTCTGGATGCCTTGATGAGACCAGAACGAGATCCGCGTGACGAATTGGCTGCACCTCTATTAAAATCCGATGTGCTCAAGATGGAAGATCTTAAGCAAGGGATGGAGCTTCAAGGTGTTGTTCGTAATGTCGTTGATTTTGGTGCATTTATTGATATTGGCGTAAAGCAGGCTGGTTTAGTCCATATCTCAAAATTGAGCAATCGATATGTAAAGCACCCAATGGATGTTGTATCAGTTGGGGATGTGGTTACTGTCTGGGTTGATCAAGTAGATATACCTAAAGAACGAATTGCCCTTACAATGATAAATCCGACTGGCTAATATAAACGTGAAGCATTGCCTTAATCATATTGGGCAATGCTTTTTTTATAAAAAAACCAACATTGATTCAATAGCTGTACTTGCTTGCTGTTTTTTTCAAGAAAGGCTCTTTGAATTTGGTTTTGTAACCAAGCAGGCATGTTTAGACCTCCTTTCATAAATGTTGTACTATGAATAGGTGATAAGCCCATGGTTAGTTTATTGTATGTAATAGCCGTCGGGTTTGTTACTTTAAAAGTGTGGAGGTTTAACTTATGACGGACCGGGAATTACAGAAATTAGTTGAAAAAATATCCATAGAGGATTTTGGAATGCCATTCACTCATAAGGCGATTTTTAATAACAGGTTAAGAACAACAGGGGGACGGTATTTATTAGTCAGCCATAATATTGAGATTAATCGAAGATACTTAGATGAACTAGGAATGGAAGAGATAAAGGGAATTATTAAACATGAATTATGCCATTATCACCTACATCTCCAAGGGAAGGGATACAGGCATGGTGATCGGGACTTTAAACAATTGATGGCAAAGACCAACTCACCTCGTTTTTGCTCGACTTTGGAAAGTAATATCCGAGCTGTACGACCTGTGAAATGGATTTATGAATGCCGGTCTTGCGGCCTGGAATATAGACGAAAAAGACAGCTTGATACGAAGAAATATGTATGTGGAAAATGTCGCGGAAAAATTATTTTAAAAAAATCGTTGACATAGACCTTGCTAACATGGTAACTTATTTGAGCGGCCTTATTAAAGCCGAAAACAAAAATGACATCGAAACTTTAACAAAAAAACTTTTTTAAAAAAAGTGTTGACATGTTAAAAGAGATTCATTATAATAGATAAAGTCGACAAGGGCACTTGAAGTTTTAGAGAGATGAGAAAGTGCTTGAGAGACTGAAAGTAATGAACGGCCCCTTGGTCAAGCGGTTAAGACACCGCCCTTTCACGGCGGTAACACGGGTTCGAATCCCGTAGGGGTCACCAATCAAACCTCAGATTGTTTGAGCGAGATTAATATCGTCGCGGGGTGGAGCAGTCTGGTAGCTCGTCGGGCTCATAACCCGAAGGTCGCAGGTTCAAATCCTGTCCCCGCAATAAATGGTCCGGTAGTTCAGTTGGTTAGAATGCCTGCCTGTCACGCAGGAGGTCGCGGGTTCGAGTCCCGTCCGGACCGCCATTTATAAAATAACACTTATCTTACAAGAGAAAAGTGATTATAATAAAAAGTGTGTTATAAAACACCTTTGGGCTATAGCCAAGCGGTAAGGCAACGGACTTTGACTCCGTCATTCGTAGGTTCGAATCCTGCTAGCCCAGCCATTTAGAGCCATTAGCTCAGTCGGTAGAGCATCTGACTTTTAATCAGAGGGTCGAAGGTTCGAGTCCTTCATGGCTCACCAT
>NZ_JBZCPQ010000011.1:0-80132 GCF_058267535.1 Pradoshia sp. Z5_111 | reverse complement strand
AGGGGCATAGTTTAAAGGTAGAACAGAGGTCTCCAAAACCTCCAGTGTGGGTTCAATTCCTACTGCCCCTGCCAATAAATATGGCGATTGTGGCGAAGTGGTTAACGCATCGGATTGTGGTTCCGACATTCGTGGGTTCGATTCCCATCAGTCGCCCCATTTTACATTAAACTCGAATAATAGCTTATACTAACTAATATATTTAATTGTTGGGCTATAGCCAAGTGGTAAGGCAACGGACTTTGACTCCGTCATTCGTAGGTTCGAATCCTGCTAGCCCAGCCAACTTAATGCGGAAGTAGTTCAGTGGTAGAACATCACCTTGCCAAGGTGAGGGTCGCGGGTTCGAGCCCCGTCTTCCGCTCCAACAAATTATTTGGCGGCATAGCCAAGTGGTAAGGCAGAGGTCTGCAAAACCTTTATCACCGGTTCAAATCCGGTTGCCGCCTCCAAGATCTTGCCGGTGTGGCGGAATTGGCAGACGCGCACGACTCAAAATCGTGTTCCGTAAGGAGTGTCGGTTCGACCCCGACCACCGGTATCATCAGATTAATTTTTGCCAAGATTAATCAGTAAAAAGGCTCTCAAATGTTGATTTAAAACATTTGGGAGCCTTTTTTGGTATAAGAGTAGCAAAATCGAAATAGATAGTTTTAAATTCGCTTTACGCATTTTTATACAGGAACCTTTATACATTCCCTTCAAATCCAACCATCAATTACCATTGGACTATCTAAGATAATCTGTTAATATGGATTTAATTTAAATTGAGAACCTTTAAGAGCAGTCCAGAGAGGCTGACAAGGTGGGCGATACTTTGTTTGGAGAACGTATTTATACACATAATATATTATTGTGTGAATAATACGGTTATTTCTGACACCTTCCACTTGTCACTTTGCGGCAAGTGGTTTTTTTTTGCTCACCAAGAGACTAAAAACTTGGGAGGAAACAAAATGCAATTAAAAGACAAAGATTTTTCATTTCAATCAGTACCTACAGCAAATCGTAACAGCTTTCTGAAAATGCTTGTTGTTATGCTTGGCTTCACATTCTATTCAGCAAGTATGTGGGCTGGTGGATCATTAGGTGAAGGATTAACATTTATGCAGTTGATTGGTGTCATTTTATTAGGAAACCTTATATTAGGAGCATTTACCGGTGCATTAAGTTATATTGCAGCAAAAACAGGATTATCGACTCACTTACTGGCACAATATAGTTTTGGTGAAAAAGGAGCCTATATCTCTTCATTCATGTTATCAGCAACACAAGTCGGATGGTTTGGTGTAGGGCTAGGGATGTTTGCCTATCCGGTTTCTAAATTAACTGGCCTTCCACTAGTACCGATTGTCATCATTACAGGGATTTTAATGACAGTAACTGCTTATTTCGGTATGAAAGCTTTAACAATCTTAAGTTTTATCGCTGTACCGGCTATTGCGATTTTTGGATCAACAAGTGCAGGAATGGCCATTTCGGATATGGGAGGAATGGAAGCACTCATTGCTTATAAACCTGAAACTTCCTTAACATTAGCAGCAGCATTAACGATTACAATCGGTTCATTCATTAGTGGTGGTACTTTAACACCCGACTTTGCACGCTATGCAAAATCAGGAAAACATGCTGTAACAACAACAGTCATTGCCTTTTTCTTAGGAAATACATTAATGTTCTTATTTGGTGCGATTGGTGTAATAGCAACAGGTCACAATGATATTTCAGACGTAATGATTTCACAAGGCTTACTATTACCAGCTGTTTTAGTGCTTGGATTAAACATCTGGACAACAAACGATAACTCACTGTACGCGTCCGGCCTTGGTTTTGCAACCATGTTCAAGAAGCCAAAGGTATTTATGGTTATGATGAACGGTACGATTGGTACGGTATTTGCCATCGTTCTTTATAACAATTTCACAAGCTGGCTAACATTCTTAGGATCCACTCTGCCGGCTATTGGATCAATTATTATTGTGGATTTCTTCTTTATCCAAAAAAGACAATACATTCAGTATGAGAAGGCAAACATTGCAAAAGTACATATTCCAGCCATCATTGCCTGGGCCGTTGGTGTCATCTCGGGATTAACATTGCCGGGAATCGCTTCACTAAACACATTATTTATCACAGGAGTTGTTTATGTAGTTGCTGTTAGAATAACGAAAACAACAGTTGTTACCGAAAGGGAAGAGGAGGCAGGATGCTATTATGAAAAAGTGGGCTAATACTGCGATCTCTGGACGAGAAGGTCTTTGGGATTTACTAATAGAAAATGGTAAGTTTGTAAAGATTGTTAAAGCTGGTACAAATGACTTTGACAGCTGTGAAACACTTGATCTAAGCGGAAAGATGGTTTGTGCACCATTTATTGAGCCGCATATTCATCTGGATACTACCTTAACGGCAGGCCAACCACGTTGGAATGAAAGTGGGACTTTATTTGAAGGTATTCAATGTTGGTCTGAACGCAAAGTTTCCTTAACAAAAGAGGATGTAAAAGAGCGTGCAAAGAAAGCCCTTAGCTGGCAAATTGCTAACGGAATAGGTGCTGTGCGTACACATGTTGATACAACGGATCCTTCTTTAGTAGCATTAGAAGCTATGCTTGAAGTTAAAGCAGAAATGAAAGACTTTGTTGATTTACAAATTGTTGCTTTCCCACAGGAAGGACTTATTTCTTATCGAAATGGCTTGGAACTGGTAGAGGAAGCTTTAAAAATGGGTGCTGATATTGTTGGGGGCATCCCTCACTTTGAATTTACGCGTGAAGACGGTGTTCAATCGGTTCGCGAGATTTTTAAATTGGCCATGAAATATGACAAGCCAATTGATATTCATTGTGATGAAATTGATGATGAGCAGTCTCGCCATGTGGAAGTTGTAGCACGTGAAACGATTATGAATGATTACCAAGGTCGTGTTACAGCAAGTCATACGACGGCAATGGGCTCTTACAATGATGCTTACGCATATAAATTAATGCGTGTACTTAGACTTGCCGAATTGAATTTCGTAGCAAATCCATTAGTCAATATTCATCTGCAGGGGCGTTTTGACACATATCCAAAACGCCGTGGCTTAACACGCGTAAAAGAGCTTGATCAAAATGGATTAAATGTTTGCTTCGGTCATGATGATATTATGGATCCTTGGTATCCAATCGGAAACGGGAATATGCTACAAGTATTGCATATGGGCTTACATGCTTCACAGTTAATGGGCTATAGTGATATTGCAAACAGTTTACGTTTTGTGACTGGTAATAGTGCTAAAGCATTGAACCTTAAAAATTACGGTATTGCAGAAGGAAATCCAGCAAACTTCGTTGTGCTGAATGCGGAAGATGGTTACCATGCTCTTCGCCTGCAAGCAGAGATTCTATACTCTGTTAGGAACGGTAAAGTGATTGCTGAAACAAGGCCTCGTGAGACGAATGTTTTTCTGCAAGATCAAAAGAACATTACCTTTATGTAAGTAAAAGTTAAGACCAGCATCAGTTAATGAACTGCCCCTGAAAATGAAGAAACGGATTTATCTTTTCAGGGGTGTTTTTTTGAGTGAACGTATATGATGAACAACGTATTAAAGCGATTAAAAGATACATAAATGGCACTGAATCATAAGAGAAAGTTCAAAAAAAATAAACAGCGGGAGGTATAAAAAAAATAGAAATTTATATATGAAACTTAGTGTCATCTTCCAGATTGTGAAAAAGCTATTATTGACATTTTAACGCCTCGAGGCAGGTAGGTTAATCTTAATGTAATATAAAAATAGCCATGTACAAATTCTTCAGCTTATCCAATTATTGAGTGAGAGGGATGGCTGAATTCTTTTTTGATTTGTATGATGGCCTTAGTTTTTTCTCCTTTTGTTAACTCGGATGATAATGAACCAGGGCCTCCACTACGTTCATAAAAGACTTTCCCATCAACATCTATCTTTTTCTGACCATCCTCAAAATATATTTCAAATTTAACCTCATCATTTTCTGGTAATGTATTTTCATAATAGTAATTATATAACTCTTTTCTACTAAGTCCGCTTTCAATTTCTATAAAGGCAACTACAGTGGGATATCCGCCACTTCCCGTAGGTCCATCGGGGAAAAAGACTCCATAATCAAAATTTTTATCTATGACCTTAGTATGTGCAGGTAACGGATAGTGGTAAAGATCGTGAGCAATATTTTTAGCATATAAGTATCTTTCTCCAACCAATGCATATAGGATAAATCCAACCAAGAAAATTGGCAATGAAATAAGTTTAATAAGGGATTTTTTCTTATCTTTAGTGAACATAGTAGCTCCTCGAATTGTCTTTGAAATTTCATTCCTTTTAGACATTGCTTCTAATTGAGATTGATTCTTAAAAGTTATGTTTTTAATATCTTCCTTACGGACAATTTATAATTTTATTTTATCAAAATGAAAGATACTCCCGAGAATGTTATTGCTCCAATCATGACAGAAAATAACGGACCTGCTTGGAAGCAAACTATATTCTATCCTTATATGCATACTTCCGTTTATGGACGGGGTATTTCGTTAAATCCGATTATTACTAGTGATAAATATGATAGTAAAGATTTTACGGACGTCCCATATTTAGAGTCTACAGCGGTTTATAATGAAGAAGAAGATACATTAACTATTTTTGCGGTTAATCGTCATCTTGAAGAAGGTTTGGAGCTAGAGGTAGATATACGTAATTTTAATGAATATGAAGTAATCGAGCATATTGTTCTAGAAATGAAAATATTAAACAAACCAATTCAGCACACAAAGAGTCAGTAAAACCACATTCCAACGGGAATGCAAAATGTGAGGAAGGTAAAGTAATAACCATTCTGCCAAACCTGTCATGGAACGTCATTCGTTTAGCAAAACAGAGATAATTATAGAGTATGGCATATTTTTTTAATATAGAAAATATGCCATAGTAATCTATAAATATGATTATCACAAGCAAGTAAGTATTGAGTGAGAGTGTGGAATTAAAACAAGATCAATAGAAGAAAGAATTATTTCTACATTTCCTCAATTGGATATCTGATTTTGTCGTATACTTTGTTTATCTATTAGACAAACAAAGTATAGAGTGCTATAATGCTAATTAATACAGGTTGTAGATTAAGCATTTAGAGACATCTATTTTGTAAGCATTTACATAAACGACCTGAAACCTAAAAAAATTGGGAGGCATGCCACAATGGCTTATTTCGAAACCGTTAATAAAATCCAATATGAAGGCGCTTCATCTAAAAATCCTTTTGCATTTAAGTACTATAATCCGGAAGAAAAATTAAATGGAAAAACAATGGAGGATATCCTCCGATTCTCAGTTACCTATTGGCATACGTTCACAGCAGATGGAACAGATCCATTTGGTGTTGGTACGGCGATTCGCCCATGGAATAATCTCAAAGGTTTAGATTTAGCAAAAGCCCGTGTGGAAGCGGCATTTGAACTTTTTGACAAATTAAATGTTCCTTATTTTGCTTTCCACGATGTAGATATCGCTCCAGAAGGAAGTACATTAAAAGAAACAAATGAAAATCAGGATATTATCGTAGCAATGATTCAGGAATACATGAAAACAAGTAAAACAAAGTTGCTTTGGAATACAGCAAATATGTTCACAAATCCTCGTTATGTTCATGGTGCTGCCACTTCTCCGAATGCTGATGTATTTGCCTATTCAGCTGCGAAAGTAAAAAAAGGCTTAGAAGTAGCGAAAGAACTTGGAGCTGAAAACTATGTGTTTTGGGGCGGTCGTGAAGGCTATGAAACACTCCTAAATACGGACATGAAGCTTGAGCAGGATAACTTGGCTCGATTCTTCCATATGGCAGTTGACTATGCAAAAGAAATCGGTTTGAATGTTCCTTTCTTGATTGAGCCAAAACCTAAAGAACCTACAAAACACCAATATGATTTTGATGTGGCGACTAGTATAGCTTTCTTGCAAAAATATGATTTAACAGATTATTTCAAGTTCAATATTGAAGCTAACCATGCAACTCTTGCTGGCCATACATTTGAGCATGAATTAAGAACAGCTCGCATCAATGGAATGCTTGGATCAGTGGATGCAAACCAGGGGGATACACTCCTTGGATGGGATACAGATGAATTCCCGACCGATCTTTATTCTAATACATTAGCAATGTACGAAATATTGAAAAATGGAGGTTTAGGCAAAGGTGGCTTAAACTTCGATGCAAAGGTTCGACGAGGTTCATTTGAAGCAGAGGATCTTTTTCATTCCCACATCGCTGGTATGGATGCATTTGCTATTGGATTAAAGGTAGCAAACAAGCTTATTGAAGATAAAGCTTTAGATAGCTTTGTTGAGGAACGCTATAGCAGCTATCAAAGTGGCGTTGGCTTAGAAATCGTTGAGGGCAGAACCAACTTCCGTGAATTAGAAAAGTATGCTCTCCAATTAACTGAGATTAAGAACACATCTGGAAGAACAGAGCGCCTGAAGGCCATCATCAACCAATATTTATTAGAAACACTATCAAGCGTACACGTATAATCTATTAATCTTACAAAGTGCTGGAAGCCTTTCCTCCAGCACTTTTTTTAGAAAAGGATGATAAGGATGAAATATGTTATTGGTGTAGACCTCGGAACAAGTGCAGTGAAAATCTTACTGGTGAATCAGCAAGGAGATGTATGTCTCGAAGTAGCAAAATCTTATCCGCTTATTATTGGAAAATCCAGTTACAGTGAACAAGACCCGGAAGAATGGGTTGAAAAAACGACAGCTGGAATAGCAGAATTAATTCAACAGTTTGATGGAGATGTAAATGATATTGAGGGGATCAGTTTCTCTGGTCAAATGCATGGTTTGGTTCTATTAGATGAAGATAATCAAGTCTTAAGAAATGCAATTCTATGGAATGACACGAGAACGACAAGGCAATGTCAGGAAATATACGATGTTATGGGAAGTAAACGTTTATTAGAAGTAACAAAAAATCCTGCATTAGAGGGCTTTACCTTGCCTAAAATTCTCTGGGTAAAAGAAAATGAATCAGACATTTTCAAACGTGCCAGATTGTTTGTGCTGCCAAAGGATTATTTACGCTACCGTCTAACTGGA
The DNA here is from genome assembly GCF_058267535.1 of Pradoshia sp. Z5_111. Lineage (NCBI taxonomy): Bacteria > Bacillati > Bacillota > Bacilli > Caryophanales > Bacillaceae > Pradoshia > Pradoshia sp. Z5_111. The sequence goes on along the minus strand of NZ_JBZCPQ010000011.1, from coordinate 73,013 downwards.
AACATCCATATGGACTACTCTGATGCTGCAGGAACGCTATTACTGAATGTGGCGGAACGGGAATGGAGTCAGGAAGTATTGGCGGCATTTGGTCTATCCTCTGATTTTTGCCCGCCATTAGTGGAATCACATGATTTTGTAGGTACAGTAACAGCTGAATTTGCCCAAAAAACAGGATTGACTGAAGCAGTAAAAGTGTTTGCAGGTGGAGCTGATAATGCGTGCGGTGCGATTGGTTCCGGAATTTTAACACCAGGGAAAACGTTAGCAAGCATCGGTACCTCTGGTGTCGTACTTTCTTATGAAGAAAGAAGTGACCTCGATTTTAATGGGAAAGTTCACTATTTTAACCATGGTGAAGAAAATGCTTACTATACAATGGGTGTGACTCTTGCGGCTGGCTATAGCTTAAGCTGGTTTAAGGAAACGTTCGCGAAGCAAGAAGATTTCGATCAATTTTTGGCTGGAGTGGAGGAAGTACCTGCAGGCAGCAATGGTCTATTATTTACGCCATATATTGTCGGTGAAAGAACACCACACGCAGATTCCACTATTCGCGGCAGCTTTATTGGTGTTGATGCATCTCATGATCGAAACTATTTTGCCCGTGCGGTTCTTGAAGGGATTACGTTCTCTCTAAACGAATCAATTGAAATTTTCAGGGAAAATGGGAAGACGATCAATTCAATAATCTCTATTGGCGGCGGTGCCAAAAATGACACATGGCTCCAGATGCAAGCGGATATTTTCAACACGAAAATTGAAAGACTGACAAGCGAGCAAGGTCCAGGAATGGGAGCGGCGATGCTTGCAGCATATGGGTGCGGTTGGTTTGCTTCTTTAAACGAATGTGCCAATCATTTTATTCAAGTGGCAAAATACTATGAACCGATTAAAGAAAATGTTGAGACGTACAAACGATTATTTAAGATATATCAACAGGTATATACTCAAACGAAGGGGCTTAATGAGCAGCTTGAAGAATATAGAAAATAATTGATGTGATTGGTATTATTTGGTTTTTTTGTGCCTCGTATAGATGTTGTAATCCTGTACTTAACTGCTAGTACAAAGTAAATTATTCGTAAAATAAATCGGACTAATAAATCCGATTTATTTTTTATGGGAGAAAATATACATAAATACATATGTCTTCATTATGATTTAGAAGGAAGTAAATAAACTAATTAGATAATATCCAAAATACCCCATACACCATTAAAATGTTCTTTTATCGAGAGAAATAAATGCGTTCGATTATATTCCATGTTTACTTGTGGAATACTCTCCTTATAGATTTAGCAGTTTGTTAGGAGGATTTTGATGGATGAACTAAAAAAAGAAAGTCATCAATTAGAGAAAATAAGTCCGTTTGAGCTAAAAGACAAACTCATTGATCTTGCAAAAGGAAAAATGAGAATTACTAGAACAATGCTGGATGCGGGACGGGGAAATCCTAATTGGATTGCAGCAACACCTCGAGAGGCGTTTTTTGCACTAGGTCAATTTGCTGTTACAGAATCGAGGCACGTATGGGATGATGGCAATTTAGCCGGCATGCCGAGTCGGATAGGAATTGCAGAACGTTTTAATAAATATGTTGAGGGCAATCAGCAAGTTCCAGGAATTCAATTGCTGAAAGAGATTATTGAATACGGTATCAAAATTAAACAGTTTGAGCCAGATATATGGGTCTATGAATTGGTAGATGGAATTATTGGGGATAATTATCCGATTCCGGATCGAATGCTTGTTAGAACTGAACAAATTGTACATGACTTTTTAATTAAAGAGCTGTGCAATGGGGATTCGTCGGCTGGTCCGTTTGATTTATTTGCTGTTGAAGGAGCAACAGCAGCGATGTGTTATATATTTGATACATTATTTAAAAATTACTTACTGCCTAAAGGGTCTAAGATTGCGGTGATGGTTCCAATTTTTCCGCCTTATATAGAGATTCCAGAGCTTCCTAACAATGATTACGAACTTGTGAAAATTGAAGCAACCGGAATAAACAATGAAGGACAGCATACATGGCAATACCCTGATGAAGAAATAGAAAAATTAAAAGATACGGACATTAAAGCACTTTTTTTAGTAAATCCGAGCAATCCGCCTTCAGTTTCTTTAGAAAAGAAATCCACAGAAAAAATTATACAAATTGTGAAACAAGATAATCCAAATCTTATGATAATTTCAGATGATGTATATGGGACTTTTGTTGAAGGGTTCCGCTCCTTAATGGTGGATTTACCATTCAATACCATCGGGGTTTATTCATTTTCTAAATATTTTGGTGTGACAGGCTGGCGATTGGGCACGATTGCCATAAATCAATCGAATATCTTTAATAAATTAATCGATGATTTACCAGAAGAAGTGAAGAAGGTTCTTCATAAAAGATACGCTTCACTTACACGGAATCCAGAAAGTCTTACGTTTATCGATCGGATAGTTGCAGATAGCAGAGCCGTTGCGATGAATCACACAGCTGGATTATCGACACCGCAGCAAGTACAAATGGCTTTATTTTCGATTTTTGCCATGCTCGATACTAATAATGAATACAAACAAAAAACAATGGACATTTTACATCGGAGGATGACTTTATTATATAAAGGCCTTGGTTTACCTAAGAAACATTTGCCTAACGATGCTGACTATTATACAGAAATCGATTTGGAAATCTGGTGTAATCATCATTTTGATAAAGGGTTTACCGATTACCTGAAAAAGAATTATAACCCGGTTGATATTTTATACCGCCTAGCAGAAAACTCATCGATTGTATTATTAAGCGGTGAAGGATTTTCAGCACCGGTATGGTCCATTCGTGTATCTCTAGCCAATCTAAATGATGAAGACTACTTGCATATTGGCCAAGAGTTAAAAAATGTACTGGAAAAGTATGTGATGGAATGGAAAGAGAACATGGGTAATATTTAAATTAATGCGTCTAAATTTCAGAGATTTTACTATTACTACGGAGATTTATTTTTCAAGTTATTATTCCTGTATAATAATAATCAAAGCTTTGCTACGAAATTTATGTAGCAAGGCTTTTTAAGCTATTTATTATTTTGTCACTTCATTTCTACTATCTATTATTGATAATAACCATATTTTACTCCTTTACCAGATTAAAATGTTGAAGTATAGTGGTAGTGTTATTTACAATGTAAAAAGATGACTATATAATTATAAATTATTGTAGAATAACTAAAATGTTAGAATAGGAGAGTAGTAATGGAACTATTAGGGATCTTGATTATAATAATAGGATTTGCACTAAAGTTAGATACCATTGCAGTAGTAGTTGTAGCAGGTATTTCGACTGGACTTGTGGCAAACATGAATATCGTAGAAATACTCAATACACTTGGAGAAGCATTTGTATCAAACAGAGTAACTTGTTTATTTTTGATTACCATTCCTGTTATAGGTTTGAGTGAAAGATACGGGTTAAAAGCAAAGGCAGTTATGCTTATTAAAAAAGCAAGCAGTTTATCAGTAGGAAAATTACTGAGTGGTTATACGTTTATAAGAGAAGTAACGATTGGTATGGGCGTAACACTTGGTGGACACCCACAATTTGTTAGACCTTTAGTAAGCCCAATGGCAGAAGGTGCAGCCGTTGCTAAATACGGAGATAAGGTCGACGAAAAAGATATTGAAAAAATAAAATCATACTCAGCAGCATCTGATAATATCGGTAATTTTTTTGCGCAAAATGTATTCATCGCAAATTCAGGTGTACTTTTAATTGCATCTACACTGGAAGGGCTAGGCATGCAGGTAGATACACTTGAAGTAGCGAAAGTTTCAGTACCAGTTGCCGTTATTGCATTTATATTCTGGACTGCTCAAAATTTATTATTCGATAGAAAAATGAAGCAAAAATATTCTAGTAAAAATGGAGAAGGACGAGGTGAACAATAATGGATATAACACAAATCTCTAATCTTTTATTAGAACTCTTTTATATTATAATCGGTTTATTCATGGGAGTTACCATGGTGTTTACCTTAAAGGATAAAAACCACAAAACAAGAATCGGTACAGCCATGTTTTGGGGAATATTAGCTGTTATTTTCATAATGGGAAACTATATTCCAAGTACAATAGTAGGTATTTTAGTAGTTGTTATCGCTGTTTTATCGGCAACTAAGCAGATAAATATTGGAACGTTAAAACAATTAGATGAGACATTCGCAAACTTAAAAGCAGAAAAATTAGGTTTGAAAATATTCATCCCATCACTGTCTATCGCAGTTATAGCCATGCTTGTGGCTCAATTTACAAGTTTCCCTGGAACGGTAGCGATTGGCATAGCGTCCACAATTGCTTTAGCATTAACGTTTATATTAACCAAAGCGAATTCTAAAGAGCTATTAGAGGATACAAATAGAATGTATCAATCAATTGGAGCATTTGCGATTCTGCCTCAATTATTAGCTTCATTAGGCGTATTATTTACGACAGCGGGTGTAGGCGATAAGATTGCATCTATTATTTCGAATGTAATCCCAACAGGTAATGCATTGGTTGGTGTAGCAACTTATTGTGTAGGTATGGCTTTATTTACAGCTATCATGGGTAATGCATTTGCCGCATTTGCTGTAATAACGGCTGGAATTGGTGTACCGTTCGTATTTGCTATAGGAGGAGACCCTCTTATCTGTGGAACTCTGGCATTAACAGCCGGATACTGTGGTACATTAATTACACCAATGGCTGCGAACTTCAATATGTTACCAGCTGCATTGCTTGAACTAAAAGATAAGAATTTCGTCATAAAGGCACAAGCTCCAATCGCTTTAACATTATTAGTTGTTCATATATTTATGATGTATATTTGGGGATTTTAAGATAAAAAACTTACAATAGGAGAATAAATTATGAAAGTATTAATAACTGGATTTGATGCATTCGGAGGAGAGCCAGTAAACCCAGCTGAAGAAGCTGTTAAAATGGTAAACAACAAAATCGCAGGAGCAGAGGTTATTAAGGTCATTATACCGACAGTTCAAAATAAATCTGTTAAAGCAATAGAGAATGCAATAGAACAGCACAACCCGGATATTGTCATATCTGTAGGTCAGGCAGGAGGCAGATTTGATATAACTCCTGAAAGAGTAGCTATTAATCTCGATGATTATAGAATTATAGATAACGAAGGTAATCAACCAATCGATGCAGTTATCCAACCGGATGGTCAACCTGCTTATTTCTCAAACTTACCTGTCAAAGCTATGGTTAAACATATGAGTGAACATGGCATTCCAGCAACGTTATCAAATACAGCCGGAACATTTGTATGTAACCATGTAATGTACGGAATTCTTTACATGATTGATAAGAAGTATCCGAATATAAAAGGTGGATTTATTCATATCCCTTATATGACTTCTCAAGTGATGGACAAGAAAAATACTCCGTTTATGTCGTTAAATGATATTGTAAAAGGCTTGGAACTGGCTATTGAAGCTTGCGTTATCTATGACGAAGATATAAAAGCAATCGGCGGAGAGATTTGTTAATGAGTCAGATCAATCTTTTTGTTTATGGAAGTTTACGGGAAGGGTTCTTCAATTATAATAAGTATTTAGCTAATAAGGTCATTGAGAAAAAAGAAGCCAAATTAGAAAATATGAAATTATATCATATGCCGTATAAAGGTTATCCTGCTATTACATTTGGTGAAGATGTAGTATGGGGTGAAATAATGGTTCTAAAAGAAGATTGTTACGAGGATACAATGAAGGCAATGGATGAGATGGAGGGATACATTAGTGAAAATAATCCCGAAAATGAATACCATAAAATTATGCTGGAAGTAGAAAATCTTCAAACCCATCAAAAAGAAAAATGTTTTGTTTATTTCTATAACAAAGACAAAGATTCAATTTTTGATAGTAGTGCCATTTATATTCCGCATGGCGATTGGAAAGAGTACATGATAAGCGGAAATTTACAAAAAGAGCTTTCTCCAATTAAGAATATTTTAATTGGGATGACTAAAGAAGAAACGCAGAAAAGCTATGTTTATAGCTGAGTTTTCTAAAGAAATCCACGTATTAAACAGCTGTGTAAAAGCAGCTGTTTTCTTTTTGTGATTTTTAGGATTTGGTACTTAACGGCTGTCTCATGGTTATTGGTGATTGAATATATTTAACCCGAGTTTACAGGTCAGGAGGTGTCACCCTCCTTCATGGATCCTTTATTTCTATGATATAAAATAACGGTGAGCAGGATAATGCCGGCTGCTATCCAGATGGCTATGTTCCCCATATGAATACTGGAATAGGTCCCGAGTAATGCGCCCAAAATAAAGCAGAGTATAATGGCGGAAAACCCTTTAAATTTTCTCTTTGATTCTGAATCATGATCTATAAAGGCACCGTAAAAAGCTGAAGAGGCAGTTCGCAGATTTCCAGTTGTGATGGTTGAATTGTAGCTCCAATTTTCCAATTTGTTAAAGGTAGCGATTTGTAGTGAGGATACGAAGGCAATGCTCATAGTGACAATCATATTCGGTACGCTTCCTGGTAAGCAACCGACGATAAATAAAATGATACACTCCAGTATTAAAACAGCTCGTCTATGCATATCGTGTTTGTCTTTGATGTATTCGGCTGTTAAAACGCCGGCAATAAAAGCTAAAAAAGGCGGCACATTCTGAATGGCTGCACCGTATTTTGTGCTAGCTGCTCTCACCGCAAATAAAACGGTATTTCCTGTTTGTGCAGTCGCAAAAACTCCATCTCTTGTAACGTATGTATAAGCATCTAAAAATCCACCTACTAAGGCCAAAATCATTCCCATGATTAAAGAATTAGCTGATAATGAAAGAAATTTTCTTATTCTGTGTTCCATATCTATCTCCTTACTACCAGCCCATTTTTAGCCTAAAGGAAGCGAAGGTGGCTTTATAAAATGGTTCCACATATCTACTAAGATTATTCCAAAAATCTTGAATGCCATAATCCGAAAAATAGATACATGAGGAAGCGGATAAGCTTTTTTCAATACAGATGGTGGAGGAGCTAATTGTTGCTAGTATTGTAAATGATTCAGCATGTACTATTGACCGTTTATCTCGAGGAAGAGAGGAGATGGAATAGGGGAGTTAACCTATCATTATAAAAAAAAGAATGAAGAACCTCCTTTAGTAACTAGAGGTTCTTCATTCTTTTTATGCCTTCATTTTTTTTACATTCATTTCTTTTAGGGAAACTACTTTTGTTTTCTTAATATATTTATATCCGAACCACAAAATTAGAAATAGTGGAAGACTAATATAGGATACTAATATACCGTACCAATCTATAGGTCCGCCAAATAGTGCATCTGTATTCTGGCCAAGTATAATCAGGATACATAGTGTAGCAGCAGCTAGCGGAGCGAACGGGAACCAACTTGCTCTATAAGGCAGATCATTTACATCATTTCCTTGAGCCACATATGCTCTGCGAAAACGATAGTGACTAATGGCTATACCAAGCCAGGCAATAAACCCAGATAAACCGGCTGCATTAATGAGCCAGACATAAACCACACCGTCTCCAAAAAATGAACTTAAAAATGCCAGACAGCCAACCAGGCCAGTAGCAATTAAGGCATTGACCGGTACACCTTTTTTGCTCAATTTTCCTAGGAATTTTGGAGCATGTCCTCTTTCTGCTAAGTTCCATAGCATTCGGGCTGCTGCATACATTCCTGAATTACCTGCTGAAAGAATGGCAGTCAGGATAATTGCGTTCATAACTGATGCGGCAAAGGCAATACCAGCGCGCTCAAATAGAAGAGTGAAAGGGCTTTTTACGACACTGTCGGTAGCAGCAAGGTCTGGAGTTGTATAGGGAATAACCAAACCGATGATTAAGATAGAGAGAATAAAGAAAATTAAAATTCTCCAAAAAACTGAATTTACGGCTTTAGGGATGGTTTTTGCTGGATCCTTACTTTCTCCGGCCGTAATTCCAATTAGCTCTGTCCCTTGAAATGAAAAACCAACAACCATAAAGACTCCTAATATAGCCATTATTCCTCCATTAAAAGGTGCATCATCAACTGTGAAATTCTTGAATCCAATGGCTTCTCCGCCCATAATTCCAAATATCATCAAGAGACCTGTTCCGATAAAAACAATAATGGCAATTACTTTTATTAATGAGAACCAATATTCTGACTCTCCGAAGCTTTTAACAGAGAGAGCGTTTAGTAGAAAAATAATGAGAAGAAATAATCCGCTCCATAATGCTGAAGGGCTATCAGGAAACCAAAACTTCATTATTAACACAATCGCTGATAGCTCTGCTGCAATTGTGACAGCCCAACTATACCAGTAATTCCAGCCAAGTGCGAAGCCAAAGGCAGGATCAACGAACTTTTCACCATAGATACTGAATGATCCCGCAACGGGCATATGTGCGGCCATCTCTCCCAGACTTGTCATTAAAAAATAAACCATTATACCAACAATTGCGAAGGCGACAAGGGCACCGCCAGGACCGGCAGCATGAACTGTATTTCCACTAGCCAGGAATAAACCTGTACCGATCGTTCCGCCGAGAGAAATCATTGTTAAATGCCTGGTTTTTAAATCTCTTTTTAATTTTCTTTTCTTTTTACGTTTATATATAGGTGATGTTTCTTTAATGGCAGGTTCCATTATTATGCCTCTTTTCTTCTGTCATTTATTGATAAGTAGTCTTATATACCAATTTAGCAAGCAAGCTTAAACATTTTTGTTAACAATCAGATTTTTTAGAAAAAACAGTAATTTATGATTTGAGAATAATTTGAGTAGCGTAGGCAATGAGAAAAGAGCCTCTCTTTTTTTTACATAGAGAGGCTCTTTTCTATACCAAAAGAATGATTATTTATTTGCAAGATTCGAGGTTTAGTGTTCCATCAATAATTTTATAAACTTTATCACAATAATCTATCAGTCTTGTATCATGTGTAACTACAATGGTTGTTTTACCATGATTGGTAGTTGCATTTTTCAACATTTCCATTACCTCAAAGGCCCGGTCTGAATCAAGGGAGGCGGTTGGTTCATCAGCAAGAATGATACTGGGATCTGTATATAATGCTTTTGCTAACGCCACACGTTGGCGCTCACCACCCGATAAATCTGCTGGGAAACTGGTAAGCAAATCTTCAATACCAAGTGCTCTGTAAAGGCTTTGAATTTGAGTATTGTCCATATTATCCTTCTTCACTTTATCCAGTAACTGCATTTGCTGATCAACTGTAAGAAAGGGTACAAGGTTAGAGGCTTGCAAAACAAAGCCTATTTCTTTTAAACGAATGGATGCTCGCTCTTTTTCCTTTAGGTTAGTCAGATTTTTGTCATTTACAATCACTTCACCGTTGCTGGGTGCTTGAAGACCGCCCGCAATCGTTAGAAAAGTACTTTTTCCAGAACCGGAAGGACCGATAACGGCAATTAATTCCCCTGAATCTGCCGAAAAGTTAGTAGTTTTTAATGCTTCGATTTCTGTACGGCCGGACATGAAAACTTTGTTGACCTCTTTTAATTCAAGTAATGCCATTATGTTAACCTCCTATCGCGTCTAAAGGATCGATTTTGACAATAGTCTGTACAGAGAATAGCGCTCCAAGTATAGATACAATAACCAGGACAGCAGCGTATATCAGCATATCGATATAGTTAAAGGCAACAGGAACGGCTGCTGGTAGGAAATATCCGGTTATAATAGTCAGGATGAACCCAACAATAACTCCTGCTAAAGATAGGATAAATGTTTGGGCAATCACTGATATTGACAAATAGCTGTTGGAAATTCCCTGAGCCTTCATAACTCCAAAAATACTGATTTTTTGAATCGTTAATACATAAAGGAATATCGCCAGGATGACGGCAGATATGATAAATAGAAAATAGATCATAAAGGTTAATGTCAAGTTTTGTTCGGAATATCCGGGCATATTTTCAATGAATGTTTGTGTTGAAACAACACTAAGTGAATCGTCGACAGCAACGCTTTCTAAGTTATCCGTACGAATGACAAAACCATTAATTTGATCATCTTTTTGTTCTGCTGCTTCACCAAAACGAACTTCCTGTATTGTTTCAAGTGATCCATACAAAACTGGAGCAGCATTAAATTTTGCATCCTCAGTGAATCCGGTAATCGTAAGAGTGGTGTCAGTAGAAGAAAGGCTCAATTCATCGTCAATTTTAAACCCTTCATCTTTGAGAGAATCATCGGCTATCACTTCGCCCGTTTTACTAAAAGCCTTGCCTTCACTTACATCAGGCATAATAAATTCATCTTCATTGATACCGAAAAGAGAGACATTTGCTTTTATATCATCAGTTTTTGCGATGGAGTTTAATTGAGACAAAATAGCGTATTCATCTGTACCGTCCCCCTCAAAATCGCCAATTGCCATAGTTGATTGTGGGAGATTTATATCTGATTCATCCGTCAAAATGACTCCATCTGCCTCCCATTTATCAACAGCTTCTTTATTTAGGTTTTCAAGCCCATTAGCTAACCCGGATAAAAAGAATACTAGGTAGGAAACGAGTGTTAAAACACCGACAATCAATAAAAAGCGAAGCTTATTATTCTTTATTTCATTCCAGGCTAAAAACATGTATCCCCATCCTCACGTTATTTGTATTTAAAATATAATTAATATATAGATAATGTATAGGAAAAATATAATAATAGCAAATAATTGAATTGTAGGTAACTTTAATTATTAAAAGAAAAATGCCCCAACAGGAATTGGGGCATGGAGTAAGTATTTAATTTTGAAAATCAATAATCTGATTCATGATTTTCAGCCAGTCTTTGTCAGACGGAGATACATCCCAGCGAGGCTCCTGTTTTTTGCTTTCTTTAATTCCTAAACCGCCGATGATGAATTTTAACTTTGGATTTTGCTTATAAAGAATATCTATATATTTTTGAGCATTCTGCTCGTGTTCATAACTGGATATAGAAATGGCCACTATCTCAATATCTTTTTCCTTAATCAACTCATCCAACCCATCAAGAGGTGTATCGGCACCTATATAATAGACTGGATAATGCTGCTCTTTTAAAAAGAGAGTAAAGAGGATTAATCCAAGTTGATGATGCTCCCCTTCCGGACAAATGGCGATTACTTTGGGTAGAACTGGGGATGAATGAAAAATCGTAAAAAAGTTAATGGCGCGCTGAAGCACAATATTACTGATCATATGCTCCTTAATAACAGACAACTCTCCCTTTTCCCATGCATCTCCAACCTTATACATAAGGGGAACGACAATTGAATAAAAGACAGTTTTATAATGAAATTGAGAAAAATATAAATCAAAGAGCTGATTGCATCTCTCAGAATCAAAATGTAGTGTAGCATCAAATAATTCATTAATTTGTGCCTCAAATGAATGATTAATCGTATTGTCGATTAATTTTTCCTTTTCAATTTCTCCTTTGTGGATTTTCAGAAGCTGGACTGCCTGGCTGACGCTCATCTTATGATCCTGAACCTGTTTTTTGAGCCATTTTAAATCATTTACATTTTCTTCTGTATATACTCTATGACCCGATTCAGTACGTTTCGGAGTAATAGCATGATAACGGGTTTCCCATGATCGAATAGTAACAGTTGGCATATCTAACAATTTAGAAACAGCATTAATCTTATACATAAAATAACCTTTCTTTTACAAGTACTATAATTTCTCTATATTCTAACTGTATATTAAATTTATAAAAGAATGCAATTCCTGGGTTGCTATTTAGTTTTGGATTTTGTTAGGTCTAGTAAAAAAGAGTTACTTTAGCAGGTTAGTTTTTTTTATTATGGGAGAGGTATGGATTGAGGTCACTCAATATTACAATAGTGGTAATGTTGAAATTAATAGAAAACAATACAAAAATAGATTCCTTTATAACATTTAACATAGTCTCTAAACATTTTTTATTGAACTACCAATAATATATGTACTCTAAAATAGAAAATTTTAATTTATAGATGAATTTTAGGCAATCTTACAAAAAGGCTTCTGATACATAAAAGAGAACCCAGTCAAGAGACTGGGTTCTTTAGTTTTAATTTTATGGTAGTCTAGTGTCTTGATCCTTTAGGCGATTTTGTTGATCTGGTTTACGTCCTTTATCAATTGCGTTTTCTGGCTTCTTCTGACTATTTTGAAGTTTTCCTTCGAAATCACGTAATCCTTCAGTATTATTTTTGTCTGTAATATTGTCGCCTCCTAATGTGTTGGTTAATTTTCTATTCCCATATTATTGAGCTGAAAACATCTTAATCCTGCTAGCGTATTTAATATTTTACCGATTATCCCTATAGATTTAAGCGAATTTAGAGGATACCGGTTAGCAGATTTTAAAATAAAAAAATATATGTACATATTTTCCAGTAGGGGTTAAACTATATTCAGAATATTTTAATCTTTCAATCAAATCATCGTTTCATATCTTTATCTATAAGAAAAATAGGGGGCATGTGTAATGAAAAAGAAGAAACTAGCCGGTATTATTCTTTCATTATCATTAGGTATGGGTGTTTTGGCTGGCTGCGGTGGAGAGAAATCAGGCAGCGGAGAAAAAGGAGATACAATTAAAATTGGAGCGAACCTTGAGTTAACTGGCGGTGGGGCATCCTATGGTCAATCCATCGTGGAAGGGATGGATCTGGCACTTGAAGAGATAAACAAAGAAGGTGTCGGTGGCAAAAAACTGAAGATAGTGAAATATGATAACAAGTCAGATGCAGCAGAAGCAACGACCGGAGCAATCAAGCTTGCCAGCCAGGATAAGGTGGATGTCATGATTGGTGCAGCGACAAGTACTAATACATTGGCGCAGGTCCAGGTTGCCAATGATAATAAAGTTCCATTAATTACACCGACAGGGACGAACGAAACTATTACTTCAAAAGATGGCAAGGTTAATGAATATGTCTTTAGAACATGTTTTATTGATCCGTTCCAGGGAACAGTTGCAGCGAATTTTGCTCAGCAGGAATTAGATGCAAAAACAGCCGCTATTTATATTGATAGCTCCAGTGACTATTCCAAGGGGTTGGCTGCAGCATTTAAAGAGGCGTTTACAAAAGCGGGCGGTCAAATTGTAGCGGAAGAAGCATTCCTGCAAAAAGACACAGATTTTCAATCTACGTTAACCAGAATCAAAAAAGCGAATCCGGACTTTGTTTTTGTTCCGGCATTCTATGAAGAAGTTGGCTTAATTTTAAAACAGGCACGTGAGTCAGGAATCGATGTTCCGGTTATGGGAGGAGATGGTTGGGATTCTCCTAAGTTACTAGATATTGCCGGGAAAGAAGCGCTAAATAATACCTTTATTACGAACCATTATTCTGCTGGAGATCCGGACAAAAAAATCCAGGATTTTGTATCGGCATTTAAAAAGAAATATAAAGATAAATCACCGGACGCCTTTGCTGCGCTTGGTTATGACACAGCCTACTTCATTGCAGATTCGATAAAACGCGCTGGAGATGACGCGACGCCGGAAAAAATAAAAGATGCACTTGCTGAAACAAAAGATTTACAACTTGTATCGGGGAACTTAACGATGGACAAAAATCATAATCCAGTTAAATCTGCGGCCATTTTAAAATATGAAAATGGTGAGCAAGTTTTTGAAACAAAGGTAAATCCATAAGAAAAAGAGGAATAGGAAGCTTTGTTAAAAAGCTTCCTATTTTTGAAATAATGACCGAGGGGAGTCTAAGGTTATGGAATTTATTCAGCAACTTGTAAATGGGATATCACTTGGCAGTATTTACGCGTTAATAGCGCTCGGTTATACGATGGTGTATGGAATTGTAAAATTGATTAATTTTGCACATGGCGATGTATTTATGGTTGGAGCTTTCATCGGCTTTTATGCAATTACGTTTATGGAATTATCTTTTTTTCCCGCACTGCTTCTTGCCATGGTTGCCTGTGCTATCTTTGGAGTTTTGATTGAACGGATTGCGTACAAGCCTCTGCGTAATGCGACTCGTATTGCGGCACTCATTACAGCCATTGGGGTTTCCTTATTAATCGAAAACGGGATGATCCAAATCAGGGGAGCGCAGCCTGAAGCATATCCAAATAATGTTCTGCCAACAGATTCAATAGATATTTTTGGAGTTACGATAAAAAGTCAATCACTGATGATTTTGGGTGTTTCACTCTTTCTGATGATCGTCCTGCAATTTGTTGTTCATAAAACCAAAATTGGCCGGGCGATGCGTGCAGTTTCATTTGATGCAGATGCTGCTAAATTAATGGGAATCAGCGTAAACAATACAATTTCTGCTACGTTCGCAATCGGATCAGCACTTGCCGGAGCAGCGGGTGTTATATTTGGGACCTACTATACAAAAATAGAGCCATTAATGGGAGTAATGCCGGGACTTAAGGCTTTCGTCGCCGCGGTCCTTGGAGGAATTGGCATTATTCCGGGTGCCATGGTAGGCGGTCTGTTGCTTGGTGTAGTAGAGGGGTTGGTAAGTGCCGCCGGTTTATCTTTATGGAGGGATGCAGCTGCATTTGTTGTCCTCATCTTGATATTGATTTTTATGCCGCAGGGCTTGTTCGGAAAAAACAGAAGAGAAAAAGTGTAAGGGAGACATGGCGATGGCAATTCTTAAGAAGGTTAAAGGTTTTTGGCTCTCTATTTTACTCTCATTCGTCTTGTTTATCGTGATACAGGTTCTCATTACAGGCGGATATTTAAATGCTTTTAATACTAATCTAATTGTGACAATTGGAATTAATATTATTTTGGCAGTTAGTTTGCATCTAATTATTGGTATCACAGGCCAGTTCTCGATTGGACATGCTGGCTTTCTGGCAATTGGGGCATATGCTTCTGCTGTCATGTCTATGATGCTAGAGGTCTCATTCTTATATGCTTTATTAATGGGAGGGATTGCAGCGGCCTTGGTAGGCATGCTTATTGGGATCCCAAGCTTGCGTTTAAAGGGAGATTATTTGGCAATTGCCACTCTTGGATTCGGAGAAATAGTCCGTATTATTTTCCTTAATATGGATTCAGTTGGTGGAGCAAGAGGAATGATGGTCACGCAAATGACAACCTGGCCTTGGGTTTTTGGCTGCTTACTAGTGACTATTATAGTAATTCGGAATTTCACTAATTCTACTCATGGTCGCGCTTGTATATCTGTGAGGGAAGATGAAACAGCAGCCGATTCCATGGGCATTAACACAACCTATTATAAAGTGGCTGCCTTTGTCATTGGATCCTTTTTTGCCGGCATTGCCGGTGGTTTATATGCTCATAACTTTTATATTATTAATCCGTCAACCTTTGGTTTCCTTAGATCGTTTGATATTTTAATATTCGTCGTGCTTGGGGGATTGGGCAGTATGTCAGGTTCTGTGATTGCAGCAATTCTCTTAACATTAATTTCTTCCTTCCTATCAGATTATTCTGATACGCGGATGATTCTTTACAGTATTATCTTAATCGTGACAATGCTGTACAGACCGCAGGGATTGATGGGTACAAAGGAAATCACCTCATTTTTCAAAAGGAAGACAAAAGGAGGCATGAAGGATGCAAACCGACAAACCACTGCTTAAGGTTGACCAAATTGGAATTCATTTCGGAGGGTTAAAGGCTGTAGCAGATGTATCTATGGAGCTGTATCCGGGTGAACTATGCGGCTTAATAGGACCGAATGGAGCAGGGAAAACCACCTTTTTCAACCTTTTAACAGGTGTGTACGTACCATCAGAGGGAACCATTCATTTAAATGATGATAAGTTAAACAAATTACCGCCTTATAAAATTACTAGAAAAGGAATTAGCAGGACATTCCAAAATATTCGCTTGTTTGGAGATTTGTCTGTCATTGATAATGTTAAAGTTGCTTATCATTCGCAGGCTAAACATTCTATGTTCAGTTCAATTATACGAATGCCTAATCATTTTTCGGGAGAATTGGAAATGGACCAAAAAGCTGTGGATTTCCTGAAGATCTTTAATCTGGATTCTTATCGGGATGAAAAAGCCAAGAATCTTCCATATGGAATGCAACGCAGACTTGAAATAGCCAGAGCCCTAGCAACGGGTCCGCGGTTACTGCTGCTGGATGAACCGGCAGCGGGTATGAATCCGAAGGAAACAAGTCAGCTGATGGAGTTAATCAGCTTAATACGTGAAAAATTTGATTTAACCGTACTACTGATTGAGCATGATATGCAGCTTGTGATGGGAGTATGTGAACGTATTTATGTACTTGATCATGGACAATTAATCGCACACGGAACACCGGATGAAGTCCGCAATAATCCCAAGGTTATAGAGGCTTATCTTGGCGAGGAGGTTTCCTGATGCTAAAGGTTGAAGATATTAATGTTTACTATGGAAATATTCAGGCATTAAAAGGCGTCTCTTTTCATATTGATGAAGGGGAAATTGTTACCTTAATCGGTGCAAATGGGGCTGGAAAAAGTACATTGCTTAAAACTGTTTCAGGTTTACTTAAACCGAAGCAGGGGCAAATCATGTATCAGGGTAAATCCATAGCTGGAAAAGCAGCTCAAATGATTGTAAAGCAGGGAATCTCACATGTACCAGAAGGACGGCGGGTTTTTGCCAATATGACAGTGGAAGAAAATTTACAGCTTGGTGCTTATTTACGTAAGGATCGAGCTGGGATTAAAGAGGATATGGAGAAGGTATTTGATCTTTTCCCCAGGATGAACGAACGTCTTAAACAGCCGGCAGGAACTTTGTCAGGTGGGGAACAACAAATGCTCGCAATGGGAAGGGCATTAATGGCTAAACCAAAATTGCTCTTACTCGATGAACCTTCCATGGGATTGGCTCCACTACTGGTTAAAACAATTTTTCGCATAATTGAAGAAATAAATAATGCTGGAACAACTATTCTTTTGGTTGAACAAAATGCTAATTTGGCTTTATCGATTGCCAACCGTGCCTATGTAGTGGAGACCGGCAAAATCGTCCTCTCGGGTTCGGCAGATGAGTTAACCTCAAGTGAAAAAGTAAAGATGGCCTATCTTGGCGGACATTAAATGTGAATCACTCCTCTGTAAACTTTTACAGGGGAGTTTTAATTTTGTATGGGTTACAGAAACGTTTGCGGTTAACTGGTAATCATGAACGGATGTGGTAATGTTGACTGTATCTAAGACTACATAGGTTTAATGAAGAAAATGATGATTATCTTCGTCATCAACGGATACTTCACTGTACATGCTGTCGATCGGGTTACCCATTAAGCAATTGAGTCAGCCTGCATCCTAATAATTAATCAGATAATTGTAAAAAAATACACATCTATTCCACATTGTGAACAGGAATGTAATTTGTTATATTAGAATAACAATTAGATAGTACCTTATCATTCCGATGGGGTAGAGGCGCAGGATTCAAGAGTAAGCTATGTGAGGATGACAACAGAGAGCATAGCCGAAAGGGGAAACTGCCGAAGCAAGTTGATTAGTCAAAAATGAATTTGCTGGGGTTGTTTTAAATAAAAGCAACACTGTCATTATAAGAGGTTCTTATAATGAGGAGCTACAGGTCGTGATGGAGAAAGAAAAGCTGATACAGGGCTGCGGTAGATATTTCTCTATTGCAGCCCTTCTTTATTTTCTTTTGCATAAAAGGTAAGAGCGCAAGGGTCAGCACTCACGACGAGTTCCCCTTATTTATTTGGAGGAGGAAAAAAGGAATGGAGTCGACAGTTTATACGCTTATTCCCCCACTATTGGCAATTCTAATGGTGGCTATAACAAGGAAGGTTTTGCTTTCACTTGGTGTGGGGATTGTAGCATCAGCTTTTATGCTTACTGATTTTAATATTGGTGAGACATGTATCCTTATATGGGAAGCAGTAAAGGGAATCTTTATATCAGATGGATCACTCAATGTATCAAATATATATATTATTTTATTTTTGCTCATCCTGGGCATTATTACGGCTTTTATTTCAATTTCCGGTGGGAGCCGTGCTTTTGGTGAATGGGCGATGAAGCATGTTAAAACAAGAGTTGGAGCTCAGCTGGTAGCTGCATTACTTGGGATACTCATCTTCATTGATGATTATTTCAATGCTTTGGCGGTTGGCCAGGTAGCACGTCCGATTACAGATAGACATCAAATACCGAGAGCTAAGCTCGCCTATTTGATTGACTCTACCTCAGCGCCTATCTGTGTAATTATGCCAGTATCCAGTTGGGGGGCCTATATTATTGCACTGATAGGAGGAATTTTTATCACTCATGAGGTGACAGAATACAGTTCCATATCAGCGTTCATTCAAATGATTCCAATGAATTTTTATGCGATTGCAGCGTTGGCGATGGTATTCATTGTGATTTATCGAAATTGGAATATTGGTTCGATGAAAGTACATGAGGATAGAGCGGTAAAAGAAGGTATTCTTTATAATCCGTCCAAAACAGTTCCAGGTGAATTAAAGGAAGATTTACCGAGAAGTACAACAGGCAGGGTAGGAGATTTGGTAATCCCTATTGTAACTCTTATTGTAGGCACAGTGGCTGCGATGCTTTGGACAGGTTATCAAGCAGTTGCTGGACATGCGACACTTCTCACCATTTTTGAAAATACTGATGTTACTAAATCATTAGTTTTGGGTGGTACAATTGGAATTATAGTAACAATCATTATGTTTTTACGACAAGTCTTTGTTTTGCATGGAATATCTGTAAAGGTATTCACAGTAGGAGTAAAACACGGAATCGGCTCCATGCTGCCAGCAGTTTATATTTTATTATTTGCCTGGGCACTCGTTGATTTAATCGGCAGACTTGGAACTGGCCAGTATTTGGCTGGACTAGTACAGGATTTAAACTTAAATGTATCCTTTCTTCCATTACTTTTATTTTTAATAGCTGGATTGATGACATTTGCTACGGGTACATCATGGGGATCATTTGGTATCCTGCTTCCGATTGCTGGAGAAATTACAGCAGCAACAGATATTTCGATGATATTGCCGGCGATGGCGGCTGTATTGGCAGGTGCGGTATTTGGTGACCATTGCTCACCAATTTCCGATACAACCATTCTTTCTTCTACTGGTGCCTGTGCGAATCATATTGATCATGTGATGACTCAAATTCCATATGCTTTAATCTGTGCGGGTATTGCGATGGCAGGGTATATTGTTCTTGGATTTACAGGAAGTACACCTATGGGATTGATAACGATCATGATTTTGCTGGTATCTTTTATATGGCTATCTAAGCCTAAAAAGAAAGATAAATTAGAAAACAGTATGATTCATTAATAGATAGGATGGCTGGATACCGGTCATCCTTTTCTTGTTGACTGTGAAAATAATAATTTGATATTTGATACATAAAAGTAGACCATGATTGATGTCTACTTAAAATGTTACTTCTCCTGTTATAATCCCTATAAAAATAATAGCAATAAAAAAGGCTAATATGGAAAGTGCAAGTTTATTAAATAAAGGGATAGATTTTAGACGTTTTTTTAACTTATCAGAAAGATGGAAAGTGGGAATTAGTATAGAAATTCCAATTATAATGGCTAGTAAATCGGTGTAAGTAAATGGCTTACCAATATAACTGTCTAAATAAAAATTAGTCAGGATAAACACGCTAATTAGTATACACTGTATACCTAAATATTTAATAAGGTTCATTTTTATACTCTCTTCTTGGTAAAAATTAGCTAAGATAAAAGATTAAATAAAGCTCTTAAGATAATTGTGGGTTTAGAATTGATTTATTTTATCCGCACAAATTTCCCAATAGTAGTGATGATTATTCCGCATATCAAGGCAACGGCGATGAATGTAATTAGAAAAAACAAAGGAGAACCAGCTGTTCCAAAAGCCACTTCACTTTGGATTATTTCTATATTTTCCCATTCATTAGTGATATCGGGTTTATAAGTCTTTGTAGTTATATAGCCTACGATTAGGGATCCACCAATATAGATTATATGAATCACAAATGAAACAACCAATGATTGAATAATAGTTTTCATTTAAACACCCCCTTAACCACCTTTTATTTCCATTATAATCCATGTAGGTTATTTCAGTAAATAGTACATGTATCAAGTCTGGATGGAGTCTGAAAAACCCAATTGAAGTGTTTAATACATGAATAAAACGGATAAATATTATTATATTTATATAATAATTTAAAATTCAGAGAGTTATATAACTTTTAGGATAAATTTTATCAGGAGTGTGAGGAATCGTGAGAAGCAGTATTCCATTTAGGTCATTGGTATCTATTATCATGCCAAGCTATAATTCGAAGGTTTTTATCCGTCAAACTATAGAGTCAGTTAAAAAGCAAAGCTATGAAAACTGGGAATTAATTATTGTTGATGATGCTTCGACTGACAATAGCAGGGATATAATAAAAGAGTATCTACTGGATGATTCCAGAATTAAATTAATTACCCTGCAGGAGAATGTCGGTCCGGGCGAAGCCAGAAACATTGCTATTCAGGCAGCTAAAGGACATTATATTGCCTTTCTAAATAGCAAAGATTTATGGGCACCGAATAAATTGGAAAAGCAGCTTGAATTCATGGAAGCGCATAACTTAGCATTTAGTTACACTGATTATCAATTTATTGATGAAGAAAACCAAGCATATGAACCTGTTATTGAGATGCCGGTTCACCTTACATATCAAGACCTGTTAAGAGATACCACAGCGATTGGCTGCTCAACTGTCATGATCGATAAATATAAGGTTGGCAAAATTCAATTAGTACATAACCGAGATATTCCTGAAGACTTTGCCCTTTGGCTTTCTATATTGAAAAGAGGATTTAAAGCGAAGAGGCTAAAAAATGTCTATGTTTATCTTAGAAAAAGTAATGATGTTTTGGAAAATAACAATTACCAAACGGCATCAAGAATCTGGTCGTTATATCGTCAAGTAGAGAAATTAGGTGTTTTTGAATCAGCTTTCTGTTTCGTGAATTATGCAAAACACGAGGCGAAAAGAAATCGAAGCTTAAAAGAATAAGCAAATTGGCGCCCAACTAAATGAGGGTGCCACTTTTTACGTAAATAAAAAAACGCGATTTTTGTCGAAAAAAGGTTGAATTCAAGTGAACTTTCTGCTAGTATAATATTTATCTTCTTTGCGGGTGTAGTTTAGTGGTAAAACCTCAGCCTTCCAAGCTGATGATGAGGGTTCGATTCCCTTCACCCGCTCTTGAATTGTTAACAACGCAGTGTTTCGTAACTTAGGAGTACGAAGCATTGCGTTTTTTATATTTTAATAGTATTGCATTCTTGGCTCAATAGATGGATGGCAGATTCTCCTCCATGGACTTGAATGAACATCTTGGATATCGCGTGCATGATTTGCTGAGCTTGTTCAATGGTGATTTCTGGATGAAAATAAATGATATGCAGTGCATCTGAAGTTCGGTCATTCACACTTGTGCGTACAGAATCAACATAAGGGCTACCAAAAGGGCCTTCTTGATCAAAAGAACCTATAATACCCTCCAATTTATTTACACGGCCATTTAATCCCTCATAATTATCCTCAGTAACACCAATTCGAAATTCTACATCACCTTTCACGGCGGATAAATCATATATTCCCAATGGACACGTATATTGCAGGGAGAAAAAATTATTGAGAGCAATCGCTGAATTGCCTGACGGCGTGTATGCTTCTTTTTTGACTCGTCTAAGTAAGGATTCTGCTGAGGGGCGGTAACGAGATGGATCACTTCCAGTTTGTTTAAATACTTTCCTCCATGATACAATCCCTTCGTATGCATCCAAGGATTTACTCTCTAGTTCAGTATGTAAATGTTCAATATAGAGCTGAAGGCGTCCTACCAGCATCGGGGGAATGGAATCAGCAACAATTTCGTGATAGCGGATAATACCGAATTTTACATCGCCCGCTTTTTCGAATAGCTGGCGATCTACATGAATTTGCATAAAGTTACACCTCCAAAATGATTGGATATAGTTTACCATACATATAAGAGTTATTCATATTCACAGAGAAAGGAGAGGCTAAGATGGATTTTCAAAAACTCAAAGATGAGCTTATCGAATATAGCAAGACAATAGGAATTGATCAAATTGGATTTACATCAGCTGATCCTTTCCAGGTTTTAAAGAAAAGACTGATTGATCAACAGAACCTCAATTTTGCATCGGGTTTTGAAGAGCCAGATTTAGATAAGAGGACTAATCCAAGAAGGCTAATGCCGGAAGCGCAATCTATTATAGCTATTGCTGTAGTTTATCCATCGAAACTCAAGGATGCCCCTAAAAGTAAAGTGGGAGATAGACGGGGCATTTTTAGCCGCTCTTCTTGGGGACTAGATTATCACTATGTAGTGAAAGATCGCCTGAAGAAGCTTGAAGCTTTTATATTAGAGCGCATGCCGGATTCTCACTTATCCTCTATGGTTGATACAGGTGAGCTAGTTGATCGGGCCGTAGCAGAGCGGGCGGGTATAGGCTGGAGCGGCAAAAATTGTTCGATTTTAAATGAAGAATTTGGTTCATATATGTACCTTGGCGAAATGATTACAAGCATTCCATTTCCTCCGGATACTCCAATGGAGGATTTGTGCGGAACCTGTACAAAATGTTTGGATGCCTGTCCTACCGGTGCGCTGGTTCAGGGAGGAAAGATTAATGCAAAGCGATGTATATCCTTCCTGACTCAAACGAAGGATATGATTCCTTATGAATTCAGAGATAAAATGGGCAATAGAGTATATGGATGTGATTCCTGTCAGACATCATGTCCTTATAATCGCCGTATAGATTTTCATAATCACCCTGAATGTGAATCTGATCCCGAGTTGGCAAAACCTCAGCTTGTTTCTCTTTTAAGCTTAAGTAACCGCCAATTTAAAGAGAAGTTTGGCAGTGTCTCAGGTTCTTGGCGTGGGAAGATGCCGATTCAAAGAAATGCTATTATCGCATTGGCACATTTTAAGGATCCAGAAAGTGTTGCTTCAATTAAAGAATTGCTGCAAAAGGATCCTAGGCCTGTTATCAGGGGTACAGCAGCATGGGCGCTTGGAAAAATAGGTTCCCAGGAAGCAATGTCCGTATTAAAGGATTGTTTAAAAGAAGAGACCGATCAGATGGTCGTAGATGAAATAAATAATGCCCTAGAACGCCTTATGTTACCGGAGTAGCTTTTTACTCCGGTTTTTTGTATGTATTTTAGTCATTCATCATACTTTTTAGAGAAGGAGTGGTGAATGGATGAAAGAGCAACTGCAAAAACTGGTCGAGGAGAGAATCCAAAAACTCAAAGAGAATACATCCTCAAATAAGACAGATAATATGGAAAGCTTACTGACGAAGCAGGCGGGCATGCGAAAACGCAATGGAGAAATAGTGAAAGTCATGGCAAAAGGACATGTGAAAAAAATTAAGGAGCGGGAAGATGTCGTCGATGCGATATATGAGACTCATTGGAAGCTTGTAATGAAGCAAGGAACACAATTTTACATGGAAGAACATGTGGAGCTTCGTAAAGCTTCCTTTAAAGGAACTAAACTCCTAATAGATCAAAAATTAAATGTTAAACCTCAACTAATGGAACAAGACCTCCTGAGGAGTTTAGATCTTACTTCCTCGCGTGCCAAGATTGCCTATAATCGGTTAAAGGCGGTTCAATACGCCGAGAGATGGTGGAATTCCTTTAATCCCACCTACCCACAATTCACTGATGATTGTACGAATTTTATATCTCAATGTTTGTATGCAGGTGGCATACCGATGTGGGGTAAACCTAATCGTTCAAAGGGGTGGTGGATAGAAGAGAAAAGTAATTGGAGCTTTAGCTGGACAGTGGCACATGCTTTTATGCTCATGTTAAAGGCAGCTTCTTGGACGAAGGAAGTAAAGAATCCTTCCCAATTAATGATTGGAGATATTATTTGTTATGATTTTGAAGGGGATGGCAGGTTTAATCATAATACGATTGTGACCGGAAAGGATGAATATGGCTACCCATTGGTGAATGCTCATACAACGAACAGCCGTATGAGATACTGGAATTATGAAGATTCTACTGCCTATACGCCTAACATCCAATATAAATATTTTCATATAATAACGAATTAGGTCTTCCATTTTTGGAAAAAGAGAAATAGTGTTATAATGAAGGCTGCTTATACTAACCAGAGGTGAGGAAAAGTGTCTTTACATATTGTTTTATACCAACCATTAATCCCGGCAAATACGGGGAATATTGCCCGTACATGTGCAGCTACTGATACAACCCTGCATTTAATCCGTCCTTTGGGCTTTTCCACTGACGATAAAGCTTTAAAGCGTGCCGGCCTTGACTATTGGGAGCATGTAACTATTATTTATTACGATTCAATTGAAGAATTTTTTGAAAAGAACAGTGGTGGAGAGTTCTTTTATATCACAAAGTTTGCGAAGAATTATCATAGTGATATCTCATATGAAGATACCGATAAAGATTACTACTTTATCTTCGGCCGAGAAACGACAGGTCTGCCAAAGCATTTATTAGAGGAACATCCTGAAAGAGGATTGCGTTTACCTATGAATGATACTCATGTTCGTTCGCTTAATTTATCGAATACAGCAGCAATTGTTATCTACGAAGCGTTACGCCAACAAAATTATATTCATTTGACATAACTTCTCTTTCTAGAGAAGTTTTTGTTTTATAAAGAGTTAAACAAAATTTTAGATAACACTTCTATAATTTGTTATATTTGTACTACGTTATAAAGGAGCTGAGTCCAGTGAATGAAACGATTAACCTATTAAATAATCACCGATCGATTCGTAAATTTAAAGAGAAACCTCTGTCCAGGGAGCAGGTTGAAACAATTATAAGTGCAGCCCAGTCTGCATCCACATCGAGTTTTGTTCAAGCTTATTCAATCATTGGGGTCAGTGATCAAAATAAAAAGAGACAATTAGCGGAGCTGGCAGGTGGACAATCGTATGTTGAACACAATGGATATTTTCTAATGTTTTGCGCCGATTATCATCGCCATAAGATAGCTGCTGATATGGAAGGTATGAATATGGATCGCAATCTGGAAAGCATGGAAACATTCATGATTGCATTAATTGATACAGCATTGGCTGCACAAAATGCTGCCATTGCAGCTGAGTCTATGGATCTTGGTATTTGTTACATCGGTGGTATACGGAACAATATCGAAAAGGTATCTGAGCTTTTAAAATTGCCAGATCGTGTTATTCCACTCTTTGGAATGGCTATTGGCTATCCAGATCATGAATTTGATCTTAAACCGCGCTTACCACTGAAAGCAGTCTTTCATGAGAATGAATACGAGGACAAGCAAGCAGAACTCGAAGAATACAACGAAATTATCTCTGCTTACTATAATGAGCGTACAAACGGATTGAGAAATGATAAATGGACAGAGCAAGTCGTTGGTATGTTAACTAGTAAACAACGTGAATTTATGATGGATTTTGTTAAATCCAAACACTTTGCGCTCAAATAAATAAAAATACAAATACCCCTCACTTTGAGAAAAAAAGTGAGGGGTATTTTGTGTTTTGTTGCTATGGGACGTGGTTATTTTAGTCTTTGTTCCTTAATGCAGTCGTTTCAGCTTTTTAGTTAATCTAGCTTCGGGGCCTAGCTCCTCGAGACATAAGTGTAGCCACTACGGGAGGAAAGAGCATCTCCCTACGTGCCTCCTCTTATGCTTGTCGGAGCTGATCAAGGCCCTTCAGCTTTTTAGTTAATCCGGCTTCGGCTCCTAGCTCCTCGAGACATAAGTGTAGCCACTACGGGAGGAAAGAGCATCTCCCTACATGCCTCCTCTTATGCTTGTCGGAGGCCAACAGGATGTTGGTCACAAAGACGTTGCCACACGATGTGGCGTTCTTAGTCTTTGTTCCTTAATGCCTCAGCTTTTTGGTTTAATTAGTTTTATCATTGTAGCCGCCGGTGAAGATGGCTGCGAGGAATGCTACGGATACGGCAATTATAATGGCAAGTTTCATTGGATGATCCTCCTTGTATGGATGCTTTGGAAAAAGTATACCATATAAGTTAATTTTTTCTCTACTGAGAATATTTTAGAAAATTATAAATTGGGCAATTCATTATGGATTCTTAAGGGGCTTACACATGTTTGGCTAAATACGTGCATACAGTATTAGTAGCAGCTGAATCACAGCTAGGGGAGGATTAATACTGAATGGATATCATTAAAAAAATAGAACAATTTAGAGAAGAAGAGGAAAAGCTGAAGTGGGAAGGGACATTCGGTGATTATTTGCAATTATTAAAGAAAACACCCTTAGTAGCTCAATCAGCTCATTCCAGGGTTTACAACATGATTAAGGATGCAGGTGTTGAAATTGTTGATGGGAAGAAAAAATACAGCTTTTTTAAAGATGAATTATTTGGCCTCGAGGAGTCACTTGAGCGCCTTGTAGAGGAATATTTTCATCCAGCTGCTAAACGATTAGATGTGCGAAAACGTATTTTGCTACTAATGGGACCTGTGAGTGGTGGTAAATCGACCTTAGTAACGCTTTTGAAACGCGGATTAGAACGATATTCACGGACGGATCGGGGAGCGATTTATGCGATAAAGGGTTGCCCGATGCATGAAGATCCATTGCATTTAATACCGGCACATTTACGTAATGATTTCTTTGAGGAGTATGGAATCAGGATTGAAGGTAATCTTTCACCTCTAAATTTGATGAGGTTGGAACAGGAATATGGTGGCCGTATTGAAGATATGCTAGTAGAAAGGATATTCCTCTCAGAAGATAAGCGGATTGGAGTAGGGACATTTAGTCCATCTGATCCGAAATCACAGGACATTGCAGATTTAACTGGAAGCATCGACTTTTCTACGATTGCTACGTATGGGTCAGAGTCCGATCCGCGCGCCTATCGATTTGATGGTGAATTAAACAAAGCGAACCGCGGGATGATGGAATTCCAGGAGATGCTGAAGTGTGATGAAAAATTCCTGTGGCACCTGCTTTCTTTGACTCAGGAGGGTAATTTTAAAGCTGGCCGATTTGCGTTGATTAGTGCCGATGAATTAATTATAGCGCACACGAATGAAACAGAATATCGCTCCTTTATTTCCAATAAAAAGAATGAAGCCCTGCATTCCAGGATTATCGTAATGCCAGTCCCTTACAACTTGAAAGTATCCGAGGAAGAAAAAATCTATGAAAAAATGATTCATGACAGTGATGTATCAAATGTTCATATTGCTCCGCATACTTTAAGGGTTGCAGCCATGTTTACTACTCTTAGCAGATTAAAAGATCCAAAAAAAGGTGATATTGATCTTGTTAAGAAAATGAGGCTATATGATGGAGAAAACGTGGAAGGTTTTAATTCTGCAGATGTAGAAGAATTGAAGAAGGAGCATTCGGATGAAGGGATGGGCGGCATCGATCCACGTTATGTCATTAACCGAATATCTTCAACTATTATTAGGAAAGAAACACCTTCCATTAATGCACTGGATGTATTGCGTTCCCTGAAAGAAGGGTTGGATCAGCATGCTTCCATTACAGCCGAGTTGAAAGAACGGTATATGAATTATATCTCACTTGCCCGAAAAGAATATGATGATATTGCGAAGAAGGAAGTACAGAAGGCATTCGTTTATTCCTATGAGGAATCAGCCAAAACGTTGATGAATAATTATTTGGATAATGTGGAGGCATTCTGCAATAAGTCAAAACTTCGTGATGTCCTAACAGGTGAGGAAATCAATCCTGATGAAAAATTAATGCGATCTATTGAAGAACAAATCGGAATTTCCGAGAATGCTAAGAAAGCATTTAGGGAAGAAATCTTAATTCGAATTTCGGCATATGCCCGTAAAGGAAAACGGTTCGATTATAATTCTCATGACCGTTTAAGGGAAGCAATACAGAAGAAGCTGTTCGCTGACTTGAAGGATGTCGTTAAAATTACAACCTCCTCTAAAACTCCAGATGAAAGTCAATTGAAGAAGGTAAACGAGGTAGTTGCCAGATTAATAGATGAACATGGATATAATTCTACCTCAGCAAATGAGCTTCTGCGGTATGTAGGCAGCTTGTTGAATAGATAAGTATTAACGAAGGAGAGCTATCTTACATGTCGAGGTATTGGTCGGAAATAACGTTAAACGGGTGGAAGATTGTTCAGTCTAAGGATTTTCCATCGCTTTTAATTGGGAAATAATGTTTATTGAACCAAGAGGATGGGAAAAGGTCTTATGAGGTGATAAAAATGAAAAAAGACGCAAAGGCAGATACAATCGCTGAAAGTCTAGCTGAAAATGGCTCAATGGCACCGGATCTTGAAGAAATGAAGAACCTTGGAAAACAGATGGAGCACCTAAGAACAAATAAAGAATTATCGAAAGAATATAATAAGCAGCCTGATCCTGTTCAACATGAGGAAGAAGAGGCAGAAAATAAATAAACAATAGTAGTTTAACAAAACGCTTGGTAAATAGTATCTCCCATTGTATGTTCTGTTTGACAATAAGGGGATCTCTAAGCGTTTTTTCTTTTGATTAGATATATTGCCTAATACCAAATCGTTGAATCAGTACATAAAGGTGAAATGAGTCTGGAGACCTGGTCAATTTTTCAAGAAAAGTTGCTCTCTACGTTCAGCTTCTAAAATCTATATTTAGCAATTCTCCACCAAATCGTACATTCCCTTTTATCAAACTCCTCTCAATGGTTTTATCTGAACCTTAATCTCATAATCTATATTACTTTTATTAATACTTATCCTAAACTATTTTCAAGTAATAAGTTGGTTATAGATTCTATAATTCAAATGACAAGGGATAAGCAAAACTTTGTCTTATTTTAAGAATATTTTGGCAATAAATCGTAGTTTACGCATAGGATAGAGTAATCAAACATTAAATTCTAAAAAAAGACTATTTAACATCTAGAGTATTATGATAAATGTGTTATAGGAGGGGAAAAAACGATGTCGGATAAGAACAATAGCCATCAGTTCGCCATTTCAAAGGAAGATTGGGCCCTCCATCGAAAAGGTTTTGATGATCAGCAAAGACATCAGGAGAAAGTACAGGAAGCGATACGTAATAATCTACCTGATCTAATAACAGAGGAAAGCATTATTATGTCCAACGGAAAGAATGTTGTAAAAATCCCGATACGCTCTCTTGATGAATATAAGATTCGTTATAATTATGATAAAAACAAGCATGTTGGTCAGGGAGATGGAGATTCCCAGGTTGGAGATGTAGTAGCAAGAGATGGAAGTGGACAAAAGGCGCCAGGAAAAGGAGGAGAAGCTGGAGATCAGGCAGGAGAGGATTATGTTGAGTCTGAAGTTTCTTTATTGGAAATAGAGGAAGCCTTATTTGCACAATTGGAATTACCGAACTTAAAAGAAAAGGAACAGGGAGATCATACCATTGAGCATTACGAATTCAATGATATTCGTAAAACAGGTTTAATGGGAAATGTGGATAAGAAGCGAACGATGATTAGTGCATTTAAAAGAAATGCACTGGGTGGCAATCCTGGATTTACACCTATTTATCAGGATGATCTTAAATTTAAAACATGGAATTCAGTTGTGAAGCCAGAATCTAAAGCAGTCGTTTTGGCTATGATGGATACTTCTGGAAGTATGGGACTTTGGGAAAAATATATGGCACGTAGCTTTTTCTTTTGGATGACACGTTTCTTGAGAACGAAATATGAAACAGTTGACATCGAGTTTATTGCTCATCATACAGAAGCAAAGGTGGTAGACGAAGAGGATTTCTTTTCTAAAGGTGAAAGCGGTGGGACGATTTGTTCATCAGCCTATCGGAAAGCATTAGAAATAATTGAACAGAAGTATCCGATGGAACGCTATAATATTTATCCTTTTCATTTTTCAGATGGTGATAACTTAACTTCAGATAATCCTCGTTGCATAAAACTTGTGGAAGAGTTGATGGAAGTATCTAATATGTTTGGGTATGGTGAAGTTAATCAATACAATCGTAATTCCACATTAATGTCCGCATATAAAAATATTAAAGATGAAAAGTTTCAACACTATATATTGAAGCAAAAGGCAGATGTCTTTCATGCTTTGCAGTCATTCTTTAAACCAGAGAGTATGATTCATTAAAGTATGTTTCTCTTTAAGGAGTAAATAATTAAATTGCTTAGTATAAAGACGCTAGGGTATTTATCCTCTAGCGTCTTCTGATTTAACTGGACTTCTTGGTATTACTATTTTTTGTTTTATTATAAATTGCTATTGTCACATAAATAAGGATCAAAATGAGTTGACCGGTCATAGTTTCAACTGTTGGATAAAAACCAATTTGATTGACCACGGGTAATTGGTGAATGACGGTCGTCGGCAATATATTGGTGAGTTGTAATGTATGAATACTTGAACCGATGATCTTAAATGCTAATACATAGATGAAAATGGTGGCTACAAAGAAAAATTTATGTACTTGAATCCGTACACTCATTTTGAATAATATAAAGGCAACAAGAGCCAGAATGACTAATGCAATGATAATACCGAGGATAAAATCAAACATCGGCATGTTGGGGGCAATACCCACGTAAAAAATAATAGTTTCCGCTCCTTCACGGAAAACAGATAAAAACGATACAGTAGCCATGGCAAACATAGATTGTTTTGAGATGGCTTGTCCCATTTGCTTCGATAAATAAGAGTTCCAGGATGCAACATTAGATTTGTTATGAAGCCATCCCCCGACCCCAATCATCATGGCAGCGGCAATTAGTCCGACATAGCCCTCCAAGATTTCGCGGCTCGTATTAACGGTCAATGAATTAAAGATGAACGATAATGCCACAGCGGCTACTGCAGATACAAGGACCCCTAAAAGAGCACCCATATAAATCCATCGAGCCATGTGCTCCTGATTCGATTTCTTCAGGAATGATACGAGTACCATAATAATAAGAAGTGCTTCCAAACCTTCACGCAATAAGATCAATGCAGAATCCCAAAAAGTATAATCGCTATCTTCCTGCAATAATTGGATTTCTGTTTTGAAATTAGATAATTGGTTAGTGATCGAATCTGCATCTATAGTATCTTTCGTTAATTCACTGACCAGAATTGGTAAATCACTTTCCAAGTTTGTATATAAGGAACTGTTGCGGGTAGAAACCTCCATTTCAATGTTCGGCCAAACAATAATGAATTCTGTCAAAGCATCACTGGCCTCGTCAAACTTTTCCATATCAATAGCCTGCAAGGCATCATCAATATGATTAATTAACGTTTGGAGTGAGTAACTTCCTTCTTCAACAGCAATATCTTCACCTGCCAAAAATTGTTTAATGGACGCTTTAAACGCTGCATATTGACTTGCTGCAAGGGGTAAGTCTGGGTCTTCGCTTGCCAATGTGATGCGAATAAAAGCTAACTGTGTTTCAATTTGTCCATACATACCTATACTTTGAGCACGTACAGGCTGTTCATATTGATTCCATTTGCTATTAAGAACATTGTATGCCTGTAGAATCTTTTCATAATCGTCTGTAGCTAATGCTTCTTCAAAATGCCTCATATAAGGTATATACTTCGTTTCAAATTCTTTCCGTTCAGCTTCCTCATCAACTGGATTTTCAAGTTTCTCTAATTGGGAAAGAGCTGTTGATAGCTGCATGATTGCCTTGACTCGTTCTTCTTGTGTAGAAGATTCAAGTACCGCGTTTAGCGCATCATCAACAGCACTTTTTGTTTCCTTCTCTTCGGAAGTCACCGATGCCCAATCGTCTGCAAACTTATTGATAGCTACTTGGGTTTGCTCGTCATTTCCTTGTTTTGCATTAATTAATGCATCACTAATTGATATGTAAAAAGAGCTGTAGGATGTAGCAGCTGAAGCTGGCAAGGCTACAAGCATACAAACTAGAAAACTACAAATTTGTAAAAAGCGCTTCACCTAAAAAACTCCCTTTTTCAACACCAGGGAAGCAGGCAAAAATGGCGCTGCCTCGATGTGTAATATATTCATTTAATTTATCGCTACGGCCTAAACTATTTTGAATGTCTATAAACTGTTGCGGATGTTTTTGGAACGAGATAAATAGCAAGCCAGCATCATAAGCCCCGGTGTTTGGCATAATGCCTGAAGAATAGGAAAAAGAACGGCGGAGAATCTTGTGCTTCGCTAATCGGGCAAGATGGACATGGGATGTTTCCGGAACGAAGTAGTTGCCGTTTGCATCTTTCTCCAATTCATTAAAATCGTCAAATTCATCTTTCTTACCGAATGCCGCTCCGCTGTCACGATAGCGGCCAAATGTTGCTTCCTGCTGATGTAAGCTGGTCCGGTCCCATGTTTCTAAATGCATTTGAATGCGACGATAAACCAAATAGGTTCCATTTACCAGCCAATTTTTCGATTCACCGGATTGAATCCATACTGAATCATTATATTCACTGTTTGTGGCAGGATTAACAGTACCATCTTTAAATGCAAATAAGTTGCGTGGTGTGCCACCATCGCGAGGTATGGCATTAAAACCAGCTTGGGACCATTTGATTTTGACCTTTCCATTTGCCGCACGAACTAAATTCCGTACGGCGTGAAAGGCTATTTGAGGATCATCTGCACATGCTTGTATGCAAATATCCCCGCCTTTGTATTCTTCATCTAATTGATCTTTTGGGAAATGTGGCAAATCTATAAATTCTTTCGGTTTTAAGCTGTGAATATTTAGTTTTTTATTTTCAAAGAGAGAGGGACCAACCCCAAACGTTATGGTTAAATTAGAAGCATCGATTCCCATCGCTTCACCAGTATCAGTGGGAGGGATGTGACCGTTAGTGGATGGCTCGACCATCTGCTCCCCATTCATTAGCCGTACGGTAAGGGGTGTCCACAATTTAAATAATTGGCACAATTCCTCACTTGAATCTACTAAAACGTCCAATGCGGCAAAGTATATATGGCTTTGCAAAGGGCTTGTGATGCCGGATTGATGACGTCCATAAAATGCGATTTTGTTTTCTGCAGACTGGTTATCATCAAAGGAGGGCTGCAACTCATAGCCTAAAGCCTTCACCGTGGAAGTCAATCCGCTTGCACCGATAACCATTCCTGTTGCTCCGATGCCGGTCAATTTCAACATCTCGCGTCTTGTCATTTTGTTAGTAGACAACGATTATCACCCTTATTCTAAAATGATTCCCATTTGGCTTAATGGTTCACCCAGTTCATTAACGGCTGTGGCTAATACGTTTGTATCTTCCTTCGTCAATTCATCGTATGATACATAGCCGCCATCCGTCGTTTCGTATTTTGTTAATAAATCATTGAGTTTAGCGAATTTTTCTTCCAGTGTAGCGACTAAGGCTTTATCTTTTTCTTCGATTTTAGCATGTAAAATCTCAAAGATTTTTTCTGCTCCTTCGATATTAGCTTTAAAGTCATAAAGGTCAGTATGTGAGTAAATTTCTTCTTCACCTGTAATTTTTGAGGTGGATACTTCGTTCAATAAATCAACAGCACCAGTGATCATTAAATCGGGTTCTACTTCGACTGTTTGTACTAATGCATGCAATTCCTTTGTATCAGCTAATAATTGATTCGCGACTTCTTCATAACCCTTAGTTGTGTTTTCAATCCATAATGCATACTCAAGTTTATGGTAGCCAGTCCATTCTTCTTCGCCTTTGCCTTCTTCCTGGATATCAGCCAGACGGCCATCAATGCGTGGATCTAAGTCACCGAAGCTTTCCGCAATTGGCTCAGAGCGTTCAAAGAACATGCGCGCTTCAGGATATAATGCTTTCGCCGTTTCGATATCTCCTTCCAGGAACGTAGTAACAAATTTTTCAGTCTCGACTAGAAAAGAATCCATTTGTTCCAAAGCGAATGTTTTATAAGTATCCGTTTCGGTTTTCAAGTCGGCAACAGTTGTTTTAGTCGATGTTGTTTGGTCTGCCGGTGTGGCAGGGGAAGTTGTATCTTCTTCTGTACCGCATCCAGCTAATAGTAGGGAGGCTGATAAAACAGCTGCTGATATCATATTGAATTTTATAGACTTAAATTTCATAATTTGTAACCTTCTCTCTAGAAATTGTTATTGTAGAGATAATAAAATCCTTCTTAGTGTCCTACCCAGCCAATTTTTGAAGTAATGAATAATTGATATACATATTAGATTGATTAGACCGAGTTATTAATAATACTTTTTTTCTATTCAAAAATTAAATGTGATAAATAAGTAGGAGAATAAGGATGATTGTCATTATCTGCTAGTACACAAACTATATGATATTGATAATCATTATCAATTGTCAATTCAAAGTTTAAAAATAGGACTTTATACATGTCATAAATATTTTCGACAAACGTCAATAAAAAATATATTAGAAAATTATCGAAATGAGAATCATTATCATTGACAATGATTCTCAGTATTGCTAATATTTAAACCGCAAATGACTGATATATGGTTATTTATGTATTGAGTGATGTACATGTCATCAGGTTGATTAGGAAAGTTAGGGAGTAAGACCGAAGAGGTAAAAGGAGGAAGATATCTAGTTTCAAGAAAAATTTTCTGAAAATACCCAAAATTTTGTGACTTAAGATCTATTTACACGAAAAGAGGAGTTTAAAGATGGGGAAAAAGTTATTCAAAGGATTAACAGCAGCTACAGTGGCGTTCACATTTGCTATGCCGCTTGGGACAGTTTCAGCTAAAACAGTGCAAAAGACCCAAGTTGAGGTGCCTGCTATCGGCACTGCCAACAATGGCCAATTGATAGAATCAGAGGGGAATACAGCAACGAATGTATCTTATGGTGGGAAAGCTAGTGAAGAACAAATAATCGTGAAATATAAAGATGAAAAAAGTTCTGCCAAATCCGTGGAGAAAGTTGAACAATTGGGTGGAGAAGTGGTAGAGACTACGGATGAAATGGCTCTTTATAAAGTGTCAGAAGAAAATGTTGAAACTTCGATCGAAAAGCTAGAAGAAATGGATAATGTGGAATTTGTTGAAAAAAACACTATTTATTCAATTGAGGGTACAGTTAATGATACATACTTTGACAGTCAGTGGAACTTAGAAGCAATCAATGCTCCAAAAGCTTGGGAAGCAGTAGAGAACACAGATAGAGATGACGTAGTAGTGGCTGTCTTGGATACAGGTGTCCAAAGCTCTCATGAAGACTTGGAAGGCCGTGTGTCGGAAGAAGCTGCCACTTTCGTTGATGGATATGAAGAAACATTCGCAGGGGACGATAATGGCCATGGAACCTTTGTTTCCGGAATTGTTGCAGCAAAGGCCAATAATGAGAAGGGGATTGCTGGGGCAGCAGGCAACAACAATGTTAAAATATTACCGGTTAAAGTCATGAGCAAATCAGGTATAGGTGATGCTTATAATATTGCGAGAGGGATTCAGTATGCAATAGAGAAAAAAGTAGACGTCATCAACTTAAGTTTTAGTGGAGAATATAGCGAATCGGTTGATAAAGCTATACAGCAAGCACATGAAGCGGGAATTGTTGTGGTTGCTGCTTCAGGAAACGGAGGCGGAAATGCAGATGCTTCGTATCCTGCAGCATTGCCGAATGTTATCTCAGTTGGTGCCATTGCCGCCAAAGACCAAGTGTATGCGGGTTCTAACTATGGTAGTACACTGGATCTTGTGGCTCCTGGTGTAAGTGTTTTGAGTACTTCGACTTCAGGGGATTTAGGCAATGAAAATGGCTATTACAAAACAGGTACCGGCACATCTTATGCAGCACCGCATGTAGCAGCGGTAGCAGCACTATATAAATTGAAAAATCCAGAAGCGAATGTAACGGCAGTAGAAGAAGCATTAACAACGACAGCTGTTGATATGAATACGGATGGGTTTGATGAAAAAACTGGCTATGGAAAAGTCGATGCATTAGCTGCTTTATCTGATGATGTAACGATCTCTCCCTTATCCTTTACTTTGCCAAAAGCGAATGCAACTGTTATTGGTAAAACAGCTATTCAAGCAGAATTAAATAATGTAACAGAGGTTGTAACTACAAGGTTTTATATCGATACAACGGATGAAACCAACTTAATTGGCATAGGCGAGAGTAAAGCCTCCACTACTGTTTCTGTAGAATGGGATACAACGCAGGTTTCCGATGGTGAACATAAAATCATTGCTATTACGTACGATACGAATGGAAATAAGATTACTCAAGCTGAGCGTTCTGTAAAGGTTCTTAACGAAGCGCAATCTGGCTATATGTTCAGTGTGAAAACACCGAATGATACTGCTGCGAAAGGTGCGGCCGTTCAGTTGTACGAAAAAGAGAAAGCAAAGGATGGCGAGTATTCTTATTCATCACTTTGGTCCGGCGCAACAGACTCTGAGGGAGTTGTTCGTGTACCAAGTCATGTCGGTACAGATTTAAAAAAACTGACAGTTGTCGTTCAAGGAAAATTTGATTCCGAAGAAGGCAATGTATGGTTCATGTATTCACGTGAAGTAAACAGCAGCGGCACAGTGGAGTTGGCTAGTGAAAACACGCAAGCGGTATCATTGAAAACTCTTGGTGCAAATGGTGAAAATGTTGAAGAGGCACAATACTTCATTAAGATGAAAGATGAAGATGGATTGGATATTATAGCCAATACAGCGATTAATGAAGAAGATGCAACAAAGTCCCCGGTTGTGTATTTGGATAAAGGAGCATACAGTCTTTACTCTTATTATAAACAAGAAGGAGACACATACTTTTTGACAAACTCTGATGCTTCCATCACAAGTAAAACATCGTCATTGGTCTTTGATAGTCGTGAATCTGGGGAAATCGCTATCGATAATTCAGACGGAAAGCTTGTTAACGCAGTGCTTTACCTGGATAACAAAGATGTGTCTGAAATTTTTGGTACATCTGAAGTATTAACAGGCCAAAGATTTTTCGTAACAGCTGATGAATACGATTATATTATCGATGCGGAAGTCAAGGATCCTAATGGCGGTGATAATTGGATTTATGTTCTTGCGAATGATGACCAAACCGCTGTTGTTAAAAAAGGCAAAAAAACATCGATTAAAGCTGGTGGATCGCTTGAAATCAGTGAATTCCTTCCAGATCAAGAGTCATTAAAACGTTATTATGTCCAACGCGGATTGACATATATTGAGCGTACAAGCCCGTATACGGCTTATAAATTGGATGGTGCGATTTATACAAAGCAAGTATTCTCTGATGAATACGGAAACATGTTAGTTGGGATGTACCGTGGTTCGGTAGATCCGACAAACGCATTGTATAAGAAGAATGTTGAAACTGGTGAAACGGTCGTTATGGATGAGGAAAATACCGTAGCTGCGATAAACTTTGGTGACATATATCCTGAATATCAGGTGAAGAGGGTTTCAGATGGCAAGATCATGCTGAATAGCAATGCGAAAAACCCTACGAATCCAGCTAACCGTAATTATTATTTCTATTCATTCTGGGTACCAACCAGCTCAACAGTTACAAACGGAAAGTATGAGCTATCATTAGCATTGGATTCAAGCCCGCTTGCACAGGGTGGTTTGAAAAAGGCGATGACCATCGATTTGCAAGATTCTGGTGTCAATGTAACATTAAAAGATGCTCAAAATCAAAATAAAGCAACGTATGTGACAATCAATCGAGTGGAAAAAGACGAACATGGCGAATATCAATGGGTACAGTCATTTGGACGAAATTCAGATTCTACAACGAAGGTATTATCTGTTCCTTCAAATCTTGAATTGAGTGAAGAGGAAAATGGAAACGTAGCAATCATCCGGTACACAACATCGACTGGTGAGTTTGCGTATTTGTTCCGTCAATTTACTGATCTTGAGGAACTTTCTGATCCGATAACCATCCCTGACAATATGCAAAAAGTCTCCATCTCTGCAATGGAGGGCAGTGAAAAACTGGATAATGTTTCTTCGAAGCTTTGGATGATCAAAAAGCCTGTTGAAGTCAATGGCGTAACCGTATATCCGACAGCAAATAACTTGCAAAGTTACAAAAAAGAAGCGGTTTACTTAGAGCCAGGTTCATTTGTCATCGAAGGCAGCTATGTTACCCTGCCAAATGCGGATGGTGAAAAATCAAACTATTATTTCTTAGAAAACGATGTAGAAATCAAAGCTGACGATGAAAATCAAGTTATCTTCAATACGGAAGAATTAGCGGAAATTAAAATCGATGCAAATACTGAAGACTTCAAAGATGTTCGTGGAGCTATATTGTATCCATACAATCAATATAGCTCGGCATTTACAAAAACATTGCGAGTTGGCCATAAATTCTATGTGCCAGCTGATATGGAAATGGACTTGCAGGTACAGCTTGGTTATGGAGATCCAGAATCAACTGATTATATCTGGAATTACTTCTTATATAAAGGTACACAAACATTCAGCGCTGATGAAAAGGTAAACTGGAAGGTAGGCGGCCAATTCAAGGCTTCCATTGCTTTAAAGGATAACAAACTGAAGCAAGGTGAACCTTTATCTGCCGATACATCCATTCAAGATGAATATGGAAATACCATTAGTTCGGTAATTGTGAATAAGACGTCTGATTATAGCATCGCGGAAAATCAGGAGATTGTGTATGAACGTTTGGCGAATGGGCAAATCGTCGAAAAAGTGGGGACAACAGACAGTGGGAAATACCAGATAACTCATAGTGGTGTAACTGAAGCCAGTTCGGAAAGTGTAAAACCATTACTGCGTATATATAATAAAAAAGGTGAAATAGTAGTGGAACAATCCAATCTGGATTTCTATCAATCTGTTGAAGACTTACCATTATCATTGAATGCAGGCAGATATCGAGCCGAATTAGCGATGGCAGCAAGCCCCATGGGACCAATAACATCAAGTGAGAAGGAGGGATTATTTAAGGTTACAAAGAAAAAATATCCTCCAACCACTAAACCAAACGGGAACTGGTCAAGTGAAGATTTAACAGCCACTATGACTAAGAAGAAAAATGGTTTCTCGTTTACTTTTACAGAAGAGCAGTTGAATACAATCAAGGCATCGGATGTGGGAAAGGTAACATTAGTCACAAATACCGGTGTAAAGATTCAGGTTGATACAAGTGAGTTTAAAGAAAAATATGCAAATACTTTAACAATGAGTCTTTCATTGAAAAAAAACCGACTGATCTTTGGAGCTTCTACAAATGGTAAGAGCATTCACTTCTCGAACTATGTATTCATTAGTCTGCCTAAAGAAGAGCTTTCCGCTCCTCTTGAGAAAATAGTCATTTTACGTGAAGGACGAAAAGGAATTGAAGTGGTTCCTCACATTGTGACCGATGAAGGCATCGTGCTAAAAGTAAAACAGGGTGGACAATTCAAAATAAGCACAAACAAAAAACCTTTTCATAATAAACGTTCATAAAGAGTATATTGAAGGAAGCGATTGATCTTAGGTCAGTTTTAACATTTTTGTTTGAAATAAAAGGCTGAATTTCATGTAAAGAGAAGTTTCTTTAAAAAAGAGATGGAGAGTATAGGTTTGATATAATAAAAAAGACTGACGTTATGGCAGATGAAAAATCTCGTGCCTTGCGTCAGTCTTTTTTATAAGTTCATTATTTTATTTCCATCATTGCAACAAGTTTCTTGGATAGTGCTAAAAGAATTAGACCGAAGAAAATTGCTACACCGCCGATAAGGGCGAATACTTCAAAATATCCAAGTGATTGTGTTACAGCAGCTAATTGTCCAGCAATAATGTTAGCGACACCAGAAGAAGCTAACCATACACCCATTAGCAAGGATGCTAATTTAACTGGAGCAATTCTACTTACAAGGGAAAGTCCTACTGGAGATAAGAACAATTCACCCATTGTATGAAGGAAGTATGTTACCACGATGAACATGATACTTGCTTTTTGTTGAATGCTTGCAGCATCATTACCTGTTTTGAAAATTGCAAATAACAATACGATATAACCTAAACCTAGCGTAATCATACCCATTGCCATTTTAGTTGGAACTGGGATGTCACCACGTTTGGAACTTGCAAGTTTAACCCATAATGCAGATACAATTGGTGCCAAGAGTACGATGAATAATGGGTTAAGTGATTGGAACCAGGATACTGGCACTGTCCAACCGAATACTTCACGATCTACAAAGTCTTTTGTATATAGAGTTAACGAACTTCCAGCTTGTTCAAAACCAGCCCAGAAGAAAACAACA
The DNA here is from genome assembly GCF_058267535.1 of Pradoshia sp. Z5_111. Taxonomy (NCBI): domain Bacteria; kingdom Bacillati; phylum Bacillota; class Bacilli; order Caryophanales; family Bacillaceae; genus Pradoshia; species Pradoshia sp. Z5_111. Next base: position 32,739 of record NZ_JBZCPQ010000011.1, on the reverse strand, counting down.
AAGCAAGTAATGATAATGATTACCCATGTACGTTGTTTCTCACTGCGTGTTAATGGAGCATTGGATTTTTCTTTAGATTCTTTTGTTGCAGAAACTGCTGGGCGTTTACCAGCATCACCTAAATATTTGTTAGCCAATAAGTTAAATAGTAATTGACCAATGATCATACCAATTGCTGAAATTAAGAAACCATATTTGTAGCCATAGGTCATAACACCGTCAATTGTCTTAGTAAATAAGTCTTCCGAAACAAAACCGATGACTAATGGAGCAAAGAAAGCACCAACATTTATACCCATATAGAAAATTGTATAACCTGCGTCACGGCGAGATTCATTGCCTTCATATAATTGGCCAAGTAATGTGGAAATATTTGGTTTGAAGAAACCATTACCAGCGATTAATAGAGCTAAGCCAATGTATAAGAATGTTTGGCTTTGATGGGCGAACAACGCGATATTACCTAAAGCCATCAAGACCCCACCAATCGTGATGGACAGACGGTGACCTAAATAGCGGTCTGCTAACCATCCACCGACAAGCGGCGTGAAGTAAACAGCACCAGTGTAGAATCCATAGATACTGAGAGCTGTTTTATTATCAATCCCTAATCCGCCACTGACTAATTCAGTAGTTAAATAGAGGATTAAAATGGCACGCATGCCGTAATAACTAAATCTTTCCCACATTTCTGTTAGGAATAAAAGATATAATCCAGGAGGATGCTTTTTCTTGCCAAGCTCCTGAGCTTGAGTGTTAACTGACATCTTTATTTCCTCTCCTTATTTCATTTCGCATAAACATTATTTTAAAAAAATTTTAACTAAATAACAATAGTTTTTTAACGCTTTAGCGAAGTAAAAAGATTCATAAATATTCAATAATTATTAATTTTTAAATAATGTTTTTACACATAGTAAGCTGAAGATATGAATATGAGAATAACTTTTTTGTATATAAATACATTGGTTTGTAAATCTATATTAACATAAATAACTATACTAAAAAAGTGTTTAATCGGATTCGGGAAAATAAAACTATTGGAAATAAATTTACAAATAAAGTATTATTAGGGAAATGGATGTGTGATATAAATAATTTGGTGTAATAGGATTACGTTTTCCTATAAAAGGGGAAATATCTAGATAAAATATAATATGGTATTTCAAAGGGGATTGGTGGAGTGTTTAAAACAGAAAACAAATTACATATTTCATCTGAAATAGGCCAACTTAAAAAAGTACTATTACATAGGCCCGGTAAAGAAATTGAGCATGTAATTCCTTCAAATATGGAGAGATTGCTATTTGATGATATTCCCTTCCTTCCCAGGATGCAATTGGAGCATGATCAATTTGCAACTGAGCTGGAAAAACGAAATGTTGAGGTCATCTATTTGGAAAGTTTGGTTAAAGAGTCATTTACTTCTCCAGAAATCAAGTTGCAGTTAATAGATACTTTTTTACGCGAAAGTAAACATCATCTTGTTGGAAGCTATGAAATGGTTAAAGAATACCTTGAATCCTTAACAGATACAGAGTTAGTCAGAAAATTAATGGAGGGTGTATTAAAAAAAGAACTGGATGATCGTAAAAAAGTTCATCTGGATGATTTTCTATCAACCTATTATCCTTTTTATATTGATCCCCTTCCAAATCTGTACTTTACAAGAGACCCTGCAGCAATCATAGGGGATGGAATGACCATTCATAAAATGTCTACAGCGGCCAGGAAAAGGGAATCTCTATTTTGGGAATTTATTATGAAACATCATCCTGATTATCAAAGTCAGGATTATAAACACTGGTCCGATCGTTCCGAGCCTTTTGCAATTGAAGGAGGGGACATTCTAGTATTAAGTGATGAGGTTGTGGCCATTGGTGTAAGTGAGCGCACATCAGCACGGGCAATTGAAAGGATGGCCTTTAATCTGCTTAGTAATTCTATGACCTATAAAAAAGTACTGGCTGTTGAGATTCCAAAAAAGCGTGCATTTATGCATTTAGATACAGTGTTTACTATGGTTGATTATGATAAGTTCACTATTCATCCGGAAATTGAAGGGACAAATGGGCAGATGAATATCTTCATTTTGGAGCTGGTAAATGAGTCTGGTATCCAAATATCAAGAAGATATAATTTAGTAGATACCTTGAAGGAAGTATTGAACTTATCGGAACTGGCCTTAATTCCATGTGGTGGGGGAGATGATATCGTTTCACCGAGAGAACAATGGAATGATGGATCCAATACACTGGCAATAGCGCCGGGAGTTGTAATTACGTATGATCGCAATCAAGTAACAAATAAGCTACTTCAAGATTTTGGAGTGGAAGTTATCGAAATCCCAAGTTCAGAGCTGTCACGTGGCAGGGGAGGTCCTCGTTGTATGAGTATGCCCCTTATACGAACCTAACAAAAAAACAGATGTAACGGTTAAAACCGTTACATCTGTTTTTTATTATCCAGTTTCTTAGTTGAGGCTTTCTTCGGCTGTCAGATTCATAGCATCTTTAATCGCCTTATAAGTGTATCCAAGATCTGTGGCTACCGCTTCATAGGTAACATAACCGTTAAGCGTGTTAACCCCCTTAGCTAAGCCAGCATTATCCGTAATAGCTTGGATTGCTCCTTTATTTGCAATCTCAAGGGCATATGGAATAGTTACATTTGTTAAAGCTATCGTAGAGGTTCTTGGTACTGCACCTGGTATATTGGCTACGGCATAATGAATCACGCCATGTTTTGTATATGTTGGACAATCATGTGTGGTAATATGGTCGACTGTTTCAAAAATGCCACCTTGATCGATTGCCACGTCTATAATCACTGAACCAGGAGTCATAGCTTGTACCATTGAATCTGTCACAAGCTTTGGCGCCTTAGCACCTGGTATAAGAACAGCACCAATTACCAAATCAGATTCAGCAACAGCATCAGCAATATTAAATGGATTAGAGATAATGGTAGTCACTTGGTTGCCGAAAATATCATCAAGCTCCCTTAAACGATCAGGGCTTAAATCGATAATGGTAACTTCTGCTCCTAAGCCGATGGCAATTTTGGCAGCATTCGTACCAACTACACCACCGCCAATAATGGTTACTTTTCCTCTTTTAACCCCTGGAACACCGCCTAATAAGATTCCTTTGCCGCCCTCTGGCTTTTCTAAATATTGCGCACCGAGCTGAACAGCCATCCTGCCGGCTACCTCACTCATTGGAGTTAATAAAGGCAACGATTTTCCAGATGAAACTGTTTCATAAGCGATGGAAAAAACCTCAGAATCAACTAATGCTTTTGTTAATTCTGGACAAGCAGCTAAGTGAAGGTAAGTGAATAAAATCAAACCAGGACGAAAATAAGTGTATTCCTCAGGTAGTGGTTCTTTAACTTTCATAATCATGTCTGCTTTTGTCCAAACCTCTGCTGCAGTTGCGTATATAATAGCGCCTGCAGATTCATAATCTGAATCTGTAAAGCCACTGCCCATTCCAGCTGAGGATTCAATCATGACTTTATGTCCGGCAGATACCAAAGTCAAAACGCCTGCTGGAGTTATGGCAACACGATTTTCGTTGTTTTTAATTTCTTTTGGGATTCCTATCAGCATGTTTTATCCTCCAGTCTTATCTAATGTACAATTATTATAATCCGTATTTTATCTGAATAGTATGTTAAAAACAGAAAATTTAAAAATAACGTTTTGTGATAATTCACAAAACGTTCAAATAATTTTTGGTTATGAACTTATATATATGATTAATATTTAGCTAATTTCATTTCAATTAAGAGATGAGAGGTTATTTTATGATCCTTTAAATCATATTGGCTGATCTCTGTTATTCTTTTTAAACGGTAAGAAAGAGTATTAGGGTGTATATGCAGAGTGTTGGCAGTAAAAGCAGGATTAGAATTATTTGTTAAATAGATTTCTAACGTTTCATATAGCTGTGTTTGATGTTGTTCATCATATTTTTTTAGGATATTCAGACCGGTAGGGAGTTGTTTTTGTTGGCTGCTTCGTTTTTCACTGATTATATGGAGGTATTGATAAAGACCAAGTTCATCGTACCATTGAACATTAGTTAATTCAGCTGTATATCTTTTTTTTAAACTAATAACCTCAAGAGCTTCTAAATAGCTCTTACTGGTATCAATATAGTCAGAATATACATTTCCGCAGCCTTCCGAACAAATGGTAACGTTAAAACGTTCCTTCATATCAGCCTTAAAGGATCGAATAAAGAATGATATCAAATCCTTAGATTGATTCTTACTGGTATTCAGTAAAAGAATAAGTTTATTTTGATCTATCGTATGAAAGATAATAGATACTTTTTGTGTTGTACTAATTAAATAGACGATTTGTTTATCCAAGTCAATATCAATAGAGGATGTGAACTCAAATACAAGAATCGTATAATGTTTCGATAATGTAAATGGGAATTTAACCGAATCTGCGAGTATTTCCTTTTCAGTAGGATAATGTCCGGTTAAAAGTTTCCAAAAGAATTCCTGATAGTTGTCTTCCTGACTTTTTAAGCGCGACTGAAGAAGTAAGAGCTGATTTTTTGCTTCCTTTGCTGCAAATGCCAGTATGGATAGTTTTTCATCCGTGATGGCAGTATCCGATTCAAGAGCCCAAATAAACCCCAGAATCTCATCGTTTTTTCGTATTGAAACAGCAATTCTTTTACCAAGTCCCACATCATCAAGGGGGTCAACAATAATAGGCTTATCATTTTGAAGTAGGAAGGGAATTATTCCTTTTTTCCACAGAGCATTAATTACTTTTTCAGGTACACGTCTGCCCATAATGGTTAGAATACGGGCTTGATCGGTAACATTGGTATGAGCACTATATGCCAGCAATCGATGATTGGCATCCTCGATGGTGATTGGATAGTTGATTAAAGAACTGATTCGATCAGCAAATTCATGCAGGCTACCATATAATCCTTTAAAAAAATCCTTGGAATAGTACTGATTCTCCATTGAAAGACTCCTTACCGAAAATGGTTGTTGCTTCCATTATACAAGAAATATCCATATGATATGATGATTCAATACAAAACAAAAAAGAGATTAGAGGGGATTACGAACGTAATACTCTCCAATCTCTTTCTATATTAATAAATTTTTATTTAAAAAAAGAAATTTAAACTAAGATAAATCAAACCAGCTAATGCTGCCGAAATAGGCATCGTAATAACCCAGGTTATGACCATTTTCTTGGCTGTACTCCATTTAACACCTTTTACACGGTGGGAAGCACCTACACCCATAATAGATGATGAAATAACATGAGTGGTACTTACAGGAAGATGAATAAAGGTAGCTCCAAAGATAATAGCTGCAGAGGTTATGTCAGCTGCTACACCGTTAACAGGACGAATCTTCATAATGTTTCCGCCGACTGTTTTAATAATCCTCCAACCGCCTACAGATGTTCCAAGCCCCATTGCGGCAGCACAGGATATCTGTACCCATAAAGGAATGTCAGTAGATGATGTAAAGCCATTTGCGATTAAAGCAAGGGTGATAATCCCCATTGCCTTTTGGGCATCATTTGTTCCGTGAGAATATGCCTGCAAAGCAGCAGTACCAATTTGAATGAAACGGAAATTCTTATTGGTCTTTGTTAAATTGTTATTTTTAAAAATTACTTTAAAGATACTGTAAACAATATAACCAGCAACAAAGGCAATAACTGGTGAGAATAATAAAGCAAAGATAATTTTTAGGAATCCGTCGAAGTGAATCGCACCAAATCCTGCTGCTGCAATTGCAGCCCCTGCAATAGAACCGATAATGGCATGTGATGAACTACTCGGAATACCGTAATACCAAGTGATTAAATTCCAGGCAATCGCTGAGATTAAAGCTGCCATAATAACAATTGAACCATTTTCCAGTGTAAACGGGTCAACAATATCCTTTGTGATTGTTTTTGCCACACCAGTAAAAGTCATGGCTCCGACAAAGTTCATAATGGCTGCCATTAAAATGGCATGTCTAGGTTTTAATGCTTTTGTTGACACAGCTGTTGCGATTGCATTGGCTGTGTCATGAAACCCATTGATGAAATCAAAGGATAAGGCCAATATTACAATCAATACTGTAATTAAAAGTAATGTATCCATAATTGTTTAAGAACCTTTCATCAAGCGTTTTTCATAACGATTGTTTCTAATGTATTCGCCACAGACTGACAATAATCCGCAATTTCTTCAAGGTTCTCGTAGATTTCTTTATACTGAATAATACGGATTGGGTCTTTTTCCACAAGGAAAAGATGTTTAACAGATTGACGATGCAGAGTATCACAATCAGATTCATGTTCTTTTATTTTAATTGCAATAGGACGAATGTCATTTAATTTTTTAGTCATTAGTAATTCTACAGCGCGGTCAATTTCATGAGCGGCATTGCGAATTTCATCGACAAATTTCAACATATATTCATTTGCATTGACAATAGAGTACATTTCAAAGAGCGCAGAACAATGCTCAAGACCATCGAGAACATCATCCATTGTCATGGCAAGCATCAATATATCTTCACGCTCAATCGGTGTGATAAAAGCATTATTAAGCTCTTTGATCACTTCATGTACATAATCATCTCCAGTTGTTTCATATTGCTTCATTGTGTCGGAGAAGATTTTTAAATCGCTGATATTTTTTAATTTATAATCTGCGAAGTAATCAGAGCTTTCTTTTAAATTCGACGAAATATTTAAAAGCATAACCGCAAATTTATCTTTCTTTGATTTGAATACCATAGTGACCTCCACTTTCGGAAAATAATAATAATAATTAAGATTAACAATGCAAAATTAATTCTAAACCTTTTATTTAGACATGAAAAGAAAAAACCTTTCTTTAGAGGTAATATTTACATAAAAGCGTATACAACTTATTTAATATTTACGTTATATTTACAGAGCTGTAATATTTAGAAATAATATTTACAAAAAAATAACCAACAGAATCTCTTTTCAGATCTGAATTGTTTTCCGTACTAACACTAACTCATTGTTAGGGGAAAAGGGAGTTTATTAACAATTTAGTTGGAATAAAAGATAAGTTTTAGACTTTAAGGGGATATGACAGTATGGTACCCTATTTAGGGACATTTAAGCTTTCCAGATATGTGAACCGAAAAAGGATTTAAGATAAGAAGAAAGCCCCCACTTCCTTAGGAAGTGGGGGCTTTCGGATTACTCTTCGCTCTTCGTTGATGGAATGTCACCATCAGCAGCATTTATATTATAGTTGTATTTTGATGGTTCTACAGGTTTGAAACCTTCTGGTGTATAGAATCTGAGTAAATCTCCGTAAATAATTTTATCGGACATAGCGAGCATGGTTGACGCGTATTCGCCCATTTGAGCATACTCTTCAGTTTCTTCAATAAGTGTTCCAGTGGAATCATAGTACTTGCCATCAATATATTTTACATTCGGGCTCATAAAGTTTCCATTTCTGAAAGGTACTATCTCAGTATGGTCTTCTGATAGTAAATCAGTTCCAAGTTGAATGTAATTCTTTGAATCAACACCTAGTAAGTGTAAGAGTGTAGGAAGTAAATCTATCTGCCCACCATACTGGTGTTTGACGCCGCCTTCCATACCTGGTACACGAATGATTAAAGGTACTTCTTGAAGTTCGGCTGAATCAAATTTTGTAATTTCCTCTTTATTGAGTACTTGTGCCATCGCTTCATTATGGTTATCAGATATACCATAGTGATCGCCATAGAAAACAAGGACAGAACGGTCATAAAGACCTGTTTCTTTTAAATAATTCATGAATTCTTCCACTGATTCATCCAAATAACGAGCTGTTTGGAAATAACGGTCTACAGATCCATCACCTGTAGTTGCTGCTTCAATAGTAGCATCCTCTTCAGAAATAGGATAAGGGAAGTGATGAGATACTGTTATGAACTTTGTATAGAACGGTTCTGGTAAGGATTCAAGTAAAGGCTGAGATTGCTCAAAGAACGGTTTGTCTTTTAAACCATAGTTTAAGACATCTTCATCCTTCATGTCATAATAGCTGGCGTCAAAGAAGTTTTGAACACCCCAATGTTTATAAACCTCATCGCGGTTCCAGAATGATTTGTAGTTACCATGGAACACAGCAGAGGAGTACCCTTTTTCTTGTTCAAGGATAGCAGCAGCTGACTGATACGTATTATTACCATTTGTAGTCATTGCTGAACCTTGAGATAGTCCGAATAAGGAGTTTTCTAGCAGCATCTCTGAGTCAGATGTTTTTCCTTGCCCTGTTTGGTGATAAAAATTATCAAAGTAAAGTGTATTCTTATCTTTTGTAAGCGAGTTGATAAAAGGTGTTACTTCTTCTCCATGCAACTTGTAATCAATCAGGAAGTTTTGGAAGGATTCTAAATGAATATAGATCACATTCATTCCTTCAGCCGCTCCAAAGTACTTCTTATTAGGTTCTGCATAGTTTGCCTGTACAAAGTTTTGAACCTCTGTTAGGTCACTGGAATCAGCTGACGCTTTTTGGGCATTCACCTTCATCGTTTTTAATCCATCATAGATTGTGTAATTGTAGGTTCCCAGATATTTGACCAAGTAGTTACGGTCGAATGTTCTAGTTAATAACTGAGGACGGTCAATCTCAGCTAATACAACATTTAATACAAGCATTCCCACACCAAATACGAAAACTGCACCCGTTTTACGGAATTTTAAACGGCCTTCACTTGGCTGAAATTTTTTATAAACGATGAACAAAATAAGAATGATCGTATCTAGGAAATACAGTGGATCATAAATGCGTAGTAGCTCCATAACACTTCCGAGCAATCCACCGCCGTCGCCTACATTGAGATTTTCTGTCTGCTTTAATGTTTGCCATGTAATAAAGTCGTTAAAGAATCGATAATAAACGATATTGGCATACTGTACAAAGGATAGAATAATGTTTATAAAAACTAGCCATTTAAATGCACGTTTGCCTTTTGCTAATAAAGCAAGACTGAAGAAAATAACGGCTGAACTGATTGGATTAATGAAAAGTAAAAATTCTTGCATCGCATTCGTGATACCAAGATCAAATTCAACTATATAACTTGTATAGATTTTAATCCAAAAGAGAACAACAGCGACTATAAGGAAACCAACAGGTCCACTTAAACTCTTCTTCGCTTTGCTCGTAAATGCACTCATTGTTTCACCTCGATATTTGATTTTAGATTTATTAGTAGTTTCAAATTTTTATGATTATTTTTTGTCTGACTCAAAAAGAGATAACAATATTGAATTATAAACTGAATCTGGAAAAAGTCAAATGGAATCCTTTCGACAAAATACCAATGAATCCCTGATATATAAGGATTTTATATTTTGATTAAGGTTAAGTTTTATATGATCTTAATGGCAATTCGAGGTGAGCTTAATCAACCGTTTCTAGTCAGAGGTGTAGTCTCTATAAAAATGGAAAAGTATTCTATGATTGGTATTTTCAAATGGCGGGTTAATAGCTAGTTCTGTATTGTATGCTCTAGGTCTGCAAAACGAGAACAAGCTATGCACAACAAATTTTTATAGACATTTCTATTTGATCTTTGTGGAGTCATACATGATTTGCAAAGTGGATTCTTCATAATCGAATTTCTTAAATACAAAAGAAGTCTTACATCCATTATATATCGAAAATGTTATCAAAACCATTTGTATGATCCTCCTATCTATATAGTAAGGTTAACCATACTCAACCAAAAATATTATTACGGCAGATTTACCTATCCAAATTAAAATTAAATCTCTATTGGAATATTTAACCTATAATGATCCATTATATAGTAAAGAAATCTTTATAAACAGATTCTTTGGACTTGTTTTCCTTTCTGGATAGCGGATGTACAATGCTAATAACCATATTTAATTGCTGGGTTTAAACCGATTCTCCCATAAAAGCGAAGCGTGTTTAACCAACCTTTCTATAGTATTTGCTAGATATTGATTAGTACTCAATCTAAAAAGCAAGAAGTATTATTACCCTTAATAACGAACATTTAATCTTCTAAATTAAATTTAATATAAATAATGTACATACATGTTTATTACAAAAATGAACGGGAATGTATAGAGTATTAACGGCGCCGTTGAATAAAAGAAAACAGTCCTTAATTGGGCTGAACAAGAAATTATTTGTGAGTAACCACAGATCTTGTATAAATATTAACAATCGAATTAGGGATAAACTTGAGTCTGTTGGCTACTCTATATATTGAAATATGTTTTGAAGTTATAAAGCAATTATCCCTAATCAGGTAACTGACATAGTCAGGCCAATTGTACAAATTAAAGGAGGAAAATAACATGAGTTTTATCATATCATTAATCGTAGGTGGAATTTTAGGTTGGGTTGCAAGTTTAATCGTAGGTAGAGATGTACCAGGTGGTATTATCGGTAACATTATTGCAGGTATTATTGGTTCTTGGTTAGGTACAGCTATTTTTGGAGATATGGGACCATCAGTTGCAGGATATGCAATTATACCGGCATTAATCGGTGCGATTATTTTAATCTTCATCGTAAGTATGATTATGAAAGCTGTAAGAAAAACAGCCTAACGATCAATTAAAAATCTTAATATAACTTAAAAAGTAAAAGGCAAATCCTTTCTACCCTAATAAGTAGTAAAGGATTTGTCTTTTTTTTGCGTTAGTAATTTGAAGAAAATCTACTATATAAATGGAATTTTGCTTTCGACCGACAGTTCTTCTCCGGTAAGCGGCTGTATAAACTCTAATTTGTATGCATGAAGGGCCTGTCTATTAAGAGTAGTACTTTTCATTCCACCATATAAGGTATCACCAATCAGCGGATGGCCAATAGAGCTCATATGGACTCGTATTTGATGAGTACGGCCTGTTTCCAATTTACAGGCTACAAGAGATTGATTTTTAGATTTAAATCTTTGTAAAACTTTATATTTTGTTACTGCGTGTTTACCAGAAGTGGATACTCGCATTTTCCCTGCTGTATGCCGGTCTCTTGCAATCGGAGCAGTTATCGTACCATGCTCTTTTTTTACGATCCCCTGAACTAGGGCTGCATAAGTTCTTTTAATTTTCCCTTGACTCAAAGCCTGATCCAGTATCGCCCCCGCATAAGCATGCTTAGCAAAGAGAATGGCACCGGAAGTATCCTTATCTAAGCGATGGATATGACGAGGCTTAATTTTATTATTATCCATATATGCGGTGACAGCATTCATTAAGGAATGGTTATCATTTTCTGAGATTGGATGTGTATTAAGAAATGGTGGTTTGTTCACGACCATAATATCATCATCCTCATAAAGGATATCTAATTTCATATTTAACGGTACTAACACATTTAAATCTTCTGCATAAATGGGTATATATATAATAGAAGAAGATTCTATTTTAGTTGACCAGGAAATCGCCTCACCATTTAGTAAAACGTTTTTTTTCATTCGCCATTGATGCAGCATTTTCTTTGGAATATGAAGGTGATCTCTTAAAATGATTTCTACTGATTTTCCTATCCAGTCAGGAGGGCAGGTAATTAGGGCATATGGACCTGATTTAATTACGTTTAGCATGTAAATACCTCGTTTTTAGCAAAGTTAATTAGTATTATCAATACAATATCATGTGCTATCCTATAAATGCCAACAGAGGAAGATTGCAGAAAGTGAGGGTGATCAATATGAAAATTGTAGAAGGCTCTCTTCGTTTACAGGATATGGAAATAGGTAAGGCTGTAGAGAAATTTTATTTCGACCTGTTCCCAATGTACTTTACTAAAGAACAAATTGATTTGTTTACCTTAAATGAAGTACTGTCTGTACCGGGTTCAAATTCTCATATCGGTACATTAAAAGGTGCCTTTCAAGCATTATCCTGTATGCAAACCTTAATGATCATTCTAGAAAATCGAAGTAAAGATTCCAAGGCTGTTGAATTATTTAATCACAATTCACGGCTCTTGAATGAACTTGGTATCTTTTTTCCGTTTGAGCATAAACACTTTTTTAGTGAGGATAGACAGATTGAGCTTCCATTGTACCAAACAAAAGCAGCCAACACCTATTTAATTTAAAGAAACACGCCGAGCATTGCGCCCGGCGTGTTTTTTATAAATTGTCAAACCACTGTTTAAATTCTTCAGCGGTATGTTCTCCAGAAATACGGCTTGTTTCTTCACCATTTTTATAATGGATAAGAGTCGGTGTTCCTGATCCTTCGATTTCGTCCCAGCCTTGCTCAAACTCCAGCACATTATATTGATAAATATGCTCGTCCATTTCTTCTGCTACGGGCATTAGAATTGGAGTGGTTTTTACACAATGCGGACATTCGGGACTGAAATAATAAACAGTCATTGCTTCTTCTTTTTCAAGCTTCTCATCCAATTCATCCGGTGTAATGATGTTTTGATACAATGGATCATCTAATTGATCAACAGTGGCAGGTCTTAAATTTTCTTTTCCATATGGATTATTGCCTGACGTTTTTTCTGTTTGCTGTTTATTAGATAAATACGCTATTGCGGCAAAAATTAAAACAACCGCTGCGACGAAAATAACGACTTTCTTCATTTTGTTTCCCCCTTTGTCACTTTAAATATATACAAGCTGCATACAAATATGATGATAAAAGCAATTAATGCAAGCATTGGTATTGTAATGAAGCCAAGCCAGTTAATATAGTCGCCTGTACACGGAATTCGGCCGCATGTAACAGCGCGATCCGTAAAAAACGGTACCTTTTGAATAAGCACGTGATAGGTTGAGATGCACGCTCCAATGGCAGATAAAATCATTGTATAAAAAGCAATATGATAGTCTTTTTTCCATATTGCCAGCACAAGGATTACTGTAAAAGGATACATGACAATCCGTTGATACCAACATAAAACACATGGCTCATAGCCTTTTATTTCAGAAAAATACAGACTGCCGGCCATCGCTATAAAGGCTGCAGCAAATGCCAGAAAAAGGGCGTTGTCACGATTTATAATTTTTCGTTGCATGAAAATTCCCCCTTTTCACCTTATTTCCTACATTAAAATTATAGTATGTTATCATAATATTGTAAAAAGAAATCGCTTACCAATACATAATTGGGGTATATTGGCTTTGAGGTCCAAATGTTTACTTTAATATCAAGAGAAGTAGGAACAGATTTTTAGTATTAATACCAATGTACACATCGTTAGGAAGGTGGCTGGACAATGAGGAAACAGTGGTGGAAAGAAGCAGTCGTTTATCAGATTTACCCAAGAAGCTTTATGGATTCCAATGGAGATGGAGTGGGTGATATTCAGGGAATTATCTCACGCCTGGACTATTTGAAAGAGCTTGGAATAGATGTAGTCTGGCTTTCTCCGGTATATAAGTCACCAAATGATGATAATGGTTACGATATTAGTGATTATCGCGATATTATGGATGAGTTCGGAACAATGCGGGATTGGGAAATGATGCTTGAGGAAATGCATAAAAGAGGCATAAGGCTTGTGATGGATCTTGTCGTTAATCATTCATCTGATGAACATGCATGGTTTATGGAGTCGAAAAAATCAAAAGACAATCCTTATAGAGATTATTACATATGGCGTCCTGGTAAAGATGGAAAAGAGCCGAATAACTGGGAATCCTTTTTTAGCGGATCAACTTGGCAATATAATGAAGAAACTGATGATTATTACTTACATTTATTCTCTAAAAAACAGCCGGATCTTAACTGGGAAAATGAAAAGGTTCGTAAAGAAGTATATGATCTTATGAAGTTTTGGCTTGATAAAGGGGTAGATGGATTCCGAATGGATGTAATCAATCTAATTTCCAAGGATCCATCGCTCTCTGATGGTCCGGTTGAGGAAGGCAAAGATTATGCGTCTGGTGCGGATTATTATATGAACGGCCCTAAAATACATGAGTATTTACAGGAAATGAATAAAGAGGTACTTTCGCATTACGATGTCATGTCTGTTGGAGAAACCCCTGGTGTAACACCACATGAAGGTATTTTATATACAGGTGAGGATCGTCATGAGTTAGATATGATTTTTCAATTTGAACATATGGACGTAGATTCCGGTCCAACAGGAAAATGGGAAGTTAAGCCCCTGGACTTGGTGAAATTAAAAAAAATCTTATCAAAATGGCAAACAGAGCTGCATGGAAAAGGGTGGAACAGCCTTTATTGGAATAATCATGACCAGCCGAGAATCGTTTCCCGTTTTGGGGATGATGGCACATATCGTATAGAATCAGCCAAAATGCTGGGTACATGTCTGCATTTCCTGCAGGGTACTCCTTATATATATCAGGGTGAGGAAATCGGAATGACAAATGTACAATTTCCTGATATTGAGTATTACCGGGATATCGAAAGTATAAATATGTACAATGAAAAAATAGGAAAAGGCATGGAGCCAGAGCAGATTATGAAGGGCATCTTTGCAAAAGGCCGTGACAATGCACGTACCCCAATGCAGTGGGATAACTCTGAGCAAGCTGGCTTTTCAGCCGGGAAACCGTGGATTAACGTAAATCCAAACTATGTGGATATAAACGCTAAGAGTGCATTAAATGATCCTGATTCGATTTTCTACTATTATAAGAAGCTAATCGCCCTGCGTAAGGAAATGCGAATTATAGTAGATGGAAGTTATGAATTGATTGAAGCAGAAAACCAACATATCTTTGCCTATATGAGACATCTTGATAATCAAACATTGCTTGTATTAACGAATTTTACGGGTGAGGAACAACCAGTAACTTGGCCGAATAGTGTAAAAGATTATCCTGGACAAAAGGTAATAAGTAATTACCCTGATCGTGCTAAGCAAGAAACTGCAGTTGAGACAATCTTGAGACCATGGGAAGCTATAGTTTATTTAATAGAAAGATAAAGCACTAAAGCTGTTGGAGATAAATCCAGCAGTTTATCTTTATATTACGGCAGCTGTATCGAGTTTTCTTTCCATTTGGTCCTTGTCCATTGTTTAAAAAAACAGATATATGGGAAAAAACAGAGGATAGAGAGAATGGGTTTGAAAAAGGAGTGTCGTGTCCGTGACAGAGGAATTGGATTTAACTAAATATGAACATAAAATGGAAATTAGGCGAATGGAGATCCGCGATATAGATGATATTATGGAGCTTCAAAAGCTTTGTTTTCCCGGGATGGATCCGTGGAAACGCGAGCATTTGGAAAGCCATTTATCCATTTTTCCGGAAGGACAATTTGTAGCAGAATTAAATGATGAAGTGATTGGTTCATGCTCTAGTTTAATCATTAATTTTGATGAATATGATGATCGTCATACCTGGTCTGAAATAACAGATGACGGATATATCACCAACCATAATCCAGATGGTTTAAATCTTTATGGTATAGAAGTTATGGTCCATCCTAAGTATAGAAAAATGAAGGTTGGGCATCGTTTGTATGAGGAACGTAAGGAATTAGCCCGTAAATTAAATCTAAAAAGTATTATTATCGGTGGAAGGATTCCAAACTACCATAAATATGCAGATCAAATGACTGCACGTGAATATGTGGAAGAAGTACGCTTACATAAAATATATGATCCGGTCTTATCCTTCCAATTTCTGAATGAATTTACGCTCACACGTATTAATCAAAACTATTTGGAGGATGACCGAGCATCAGGAAAATATGCAACACTTATGGAATGGAATAATGTAGATTATCGTCCTAAATCCAAACGGTATTATAAAACAGCTTATCCAGTTCGCATATGTGTCGTTCAATATATGATGAGAAAAATTAACTCCTTCGAAGATTTCGCGAACCAAGTTGAATACTTTGTTGATGTGGCAGCTGATGCAGATTCTGATTTTGTAGTATTTCCAGAAATTTTAACCTCTCAATTGATGTCCTTTTTAGATGAAAAGGTTCCAAGTAAGGCAGTGCGAAAAGTAACAGATTTTACAGAGCAATATATTGAGTTGTTTACAAACTTGGCGGTCCGCTATAATGTAAATATTATTGGCGGTTCCCATTTTGTAAAAGAAGAGGATGATAATATTTATAATATTGCTTACCTCTTTAGGAGAGATGGAACAATCGAAAAGCAATATAAACTCCATATTACACCGAATGAGAAAAAGTGGTGGGGGATTAATGAAGGCGATGAGGTAAATGTATTCGATACGGATTGCGGAAAAATCTCCATGTTAATTTGCTATGATATCGAGTTTCCTGAATTATCCAGAATTGCGACAGATAAAGGAGCAAATATTATTTTCACTCCATTCTGTACAGAAGATCGACAGGGATATTTACGGGTTAGATACTGTGCTCAGGCACGTGCAGTCGAAAATCAAGTTTACACCGTCATATCTGGAACAGTAGGCAATCTGCCACAAACAGAAAATATGGACATTCAATATGCGCAATCGGCGATCTTTACACCCTCTGATTTTGAATATCCGCGTGATGGCATTGTGGGTGAAACGAATGCTAATATTGAAATGGTGATGATTGGAGATGTAGACCTTGAAATATTGCGCCGTCAAAGATTATCCGGGACCGTACGCCAACTAAAGGATCGGAGAAGGGATTTATATGAGCTTCATTACAAAAAGTAGTGATTGGTAAATATTTCTCTAAAGATATTACTTGAAAATATTCAAGAAATATTAAATTTTTAGTAAAATAAAGAAGATCTTATTTAGTTAGCAATTATTTAGGAGGAATAAAATAAATGGATTGGAAAACAACTTTTAATAAATGGAATGATCATTTAACGCTTGAACCAGAGCTTCATGAAAAATTGACTGCTCTTGTGGATGATGAAGTAGCGTTAGAAGATTGTTTCTATAAAAATTTAGAATTTGGTACAGGCGGTATGCGTGGCGAGATTGGTGTAGGAACAAACCGCATGAATGTTTATACAATCCGTAAAGCAACACAAGGCTTTGCATCCTATATTGAGAAATTAGGAGAAGAAGCAAAACAACGTGGAGTTGTTATTGCTTATGATTCCAGACATAAATCACCTGAGTTTGCGATGGAAGCAGCAAAAACATTGGCAACAAACGGCATTCAAGCTTATGTATTTGATAGCCTTCGTCCAACTCCGGAGCTTTCTTTTGCAGTTCGATACTTACATGCAATAGGCGGTATTGTTATTACAGCAAGCCATAATCCTCCAGAATATAATGGATATAAAGTGTATAACGAAGATGGTGGACAACTGCCTCCTGCTGATGCAGATGTTCTGATTGAGATGGTCAATGCCATTGAAAATGAACTTGAAATTAAAGTGGAAGAAGAGTCTGTCTTACGAGATAAAGGATTAATTAAAATCATTGGTAAAGAAGTAGACGATGCATACAATGAAAAAGTCCTAACTATTTCTGAACAGCCTAATTTAGCAAAAGAAGTAGATGTAAAAGTTGTTTTCACACCACTTCATGGTACAGCTAATCTTTCTGTTCGCCGGGCATTGAAGGATTTAGGCTATGAACATGTGGAAGTTGTAAAAGAACAAGAATTACCTGATCCTGAATTCTCAACTGTAAAATCTCCTAACCCAGAAGAGCATGCTGCTTTTGAATTGGCAATCACTAAAGGTAAAGAGATCGGTGCGGATATTTTAATCGGTACAGATCCAGATGCTGACCGTGTTGGTATTGCTGTTAAGAATGAAGAGGGAGAATATACGGTTTTAACAGGTAACCAAACAGGTGCGTTATTCTTAGACTATATTCTGTCTCAGAAGAAGGAAAAAGGAACAATGCCTGAAAATGGAATAATGTTCAAAACAATCGTAACATCAGAATTTGGACGTTCCATTGCCTCCAGCTATGGAGTTGAAACGGAAGATGTTTTGACTGGATTTAAATTTATCGGGGAAAAAATCAAGCAATATGAAGAGTCTGGAGAATATTCTTTCCTATTTGGATATGAAGAAAGCTATGGCTCATTAATTAAAGATTTTGCCCGTGATAAAGATGCGGTTCAGGCTGCAGTAATGGCGGTAGAAATTTGTGCCCATTACAAACGCCTTGGAAAAACCTTATATCAGGCATTAGAGGATTTATATGAGAAGCATGGTTATTACTTAGAAGGAATGCGTTCCTTGACTCTAAAAGGAAAAGAAGGAGCTGCTCAAATCCAGCAAATTCTTGCTACATTCCGTAAGGAGCCGCTAGCCTCTCTTGCAGGTGTAAAAGTAGTGGCTGTTGAAGATTATAAAGAAAGCACACGAATGGATTTACTTACGAATGAAGAGGAAGCAATCCATTTACCAAAATCCAATGTTCTTAAATATTTCTTTGAAGATGAGTCTTGGGTTTGTTTAAGACCATCCGGAACTGAGCCTAAAATTAAGTTCTACTTTGCTGTTAAGGATAGCCAAAAACAAGCAAGTGAACAAAAGCTTCAGTCCTTTATGAATGAAATGATGCAAAAAGTATCAGAAATATAAAATACAAAACAGAGAGCTGACCTTTTGTCAGCTCTCTGTTTGTTTATACCCTTGGTTTCGCTGTTTGCATTTAACCGTATATTTTTCCCACCACAGAAAAAAATAAAGATATTAAAAAGTCTGCATCGCCCATCCTTCTTCCTGATCATAAGGCAGGAATGTTGCATGGTCTATATATTGAAGAAGGGCATTTAGGGTCTTTTCAACGGACGCATTATCCTTAGAGAAATGATAGGCGTGCAGAAAATGTTCAATTTTTTTGGACAAAAAGTGGTCTTTTGTCCTTACCATCAGAAGTAGGAGGTTATCCCATTCTGAACGATGCGTGTAATACAAAGCACGATCATAATCAACCTTATCCATTTGCTTCACTCTCCTTCTAGTGAGGAGTTAAAATTAGTTTGTTCAAAGTCATCATTTTATCACCCTGTAAAAGTTGGTCAGTTTGTAAATAGTAAAAATGAAACTTTTCATGGCTTAATTGTTAGCGGAACGGTTATCCTAATATCCGTATTTGACGTTTCTATTCTATATTTAATGTACGCAGTGACGAGTATGTGTAAGATATAGGCTAGATTTTAGGGAAGGCTATTACATAAAGGTAATTTGTAAAACATAACTTAGGGACAATTCTGTCTCTTACTACATTCCTCAGATTGTTTATAGCGAAGTTGAGGAGTTTTTATACATGATTTTCCCATCCCCTCATATTAATGAGGTAAGAGAATGAGGGGGGTGAATGGGTGAGAGCAGACGAGCAAAAAGACTTGGAGTATGCCATTGATGAAATAACGGAAATCGCTGTTGGATTTGGGCTCGATTTTTACCCAATGAGATATGAAATCTGCCCAAGTGAAATAATATATACTTTTGGAGCATATGGAATGCCAACTCGATACTCTCATTGGAGTTTCGGCAAACAATTTCACAAGATGAAGCTTCAATATGACGTGGGTTTAAGCAAAATTTACGAGCTAGTCATAAATTCTGATCCTTGCTATGCCTTTTTATTAGATTCCAATTCCTTGATTCAAAACAAATTAATTGTGGCTCATGTGCTGGCACATTGTGATTTCTTTAAGAATAATGTCCGTTTTAAAAATACGAAGCGAGATATGGTGGAAAGTATGTCTGCCACTGCGGAACGAGTTAGGCAATATGAGATAGAGCATGGGAAGCTGGAGGTGGAGAAGTTTCTTGATTCAGTCCTTGCGATTGAGGAACATATTGACCCTTCGCTTGTTCGTCCACAATTGAATTGGTCTATGGATGAAGAGGAGATAGAGGATGATTCTCCGCACTTCACTACACCGTACGATGATTTATGGAACTTGGATAGCAAGGAAAAGGGGGAAAAGAAAAAAACAAGGGTAAAGAAATTTCCACCACGGCCAGAAAAGGATATTCTTTTATTCATTGAACAATATAGCCGTAACCTAGAGAATTGGCAGCGAGACATACTCACGATGATGCGTGAAGAAATGCTCTACTTTTGGCCTCAGCTAGAGACTAAGATCATGAACGAAGGCTGGGCGAGCTACTGGCATCAACGCATCCTCCGTGAGCTTGATTTAACGAGCGGGGAATCGATTGAATTTGCGAAGCTTAATGCAGGGGTGGTGCAGCCGTCACGAACAGGCATTAACCCTTATTACTTGGGCATCAAGATGTTTGAGGATATTGAAGAGCGGTATAATAACCCAGACGAAGAGATGAAAAGGCGCGGGATTAAACCAAATTCAGGCCGTGAGAAAATGTTTGAAGTGCGGGAGATTGAATCTGATATTTCCTTCCTCCGCAATTACCTCACCAAGGATTTGGTCATGCGCGAGGATATGTATCTATTTCAGAAAAAAGGGCGCGATTATAAAATTGTTGATAAGGGATGGAAAGAAGTACGTGATCAGCTCGTTGGTATGCGGGTCAATGGAGGATTTCCATACATTACGGTAAACGATGGTGACTATTTGAAAAATGGCGAGCTCTATCTGAAGCATTGGTATGAAGATATTGAGTTGGATGTAAAATACCTGGAGAAAGTCTTGCCGCATATGCATTATTTATGGGGCCGTACGGTTCATATGGAAACGGTGTTGGAAGGCAAGGGGATTTTGTTTAGCTATGATGGGAAGAGTGTGAGTCGGAAATATGTGTGAGTTGGAAAGGAGAGCCGTACAGTCGGCTTTCCTTTTTTTGTGGTCAGTGATCTAGAGTAGCAAATAATTAAGTACAGAGCAATCAAAGTAGTATTGTACTTAAATTATCGTAAGCATTGATCCAAGAAGGATTAATGCTCTCTTTTGTTGAAATCCTTATTGTAGAAACGGGGGAAGGTTAGCTCAAGAAGAAAATTTGTATATTGTAATTGGTATTGTTATAACTAAGGGGGAGTTATGAAGTTGGGGGAATCTATAAATTATAAGAGTGCAAGCCTATTCAAAAATAAAAACTTTCTTATGTATTGGCTAGGTTACGTTTTTTCAGCTTTAGGCGATGCTATATATTTTTTTGTTATTCCTTGGATGATTAAAGAGATAACTGGCTCTGGAATTATGATGGGGATGTTTTTATTAGTAGTTGGAGTGCCAAGAATTGTATTGATGTTATTTGGTGGGGTAGTTGTCGACCGTTTCGATGGAAGAAAAATTATGTTCATCTCAGATATATCACGGGCTATGATAATGCTCGGCATATTTATTTTGATGGTAACAAATAGTATGAACATGTTTTTTATTTTTACATTAGGATTTGTGTTTGGTGTCCTAGATGCCTTTTATTGGCCAGCAGTTACTGCAATCCGTCAGAGAGTAGTATCGAAAGAACATTATGTACAATCTAATAGCTTATTAGCAGGTACATGGCAAATTACAGCATTAATTGGACCTATAACGGGAGCATTTCTATACCACATAGATAAGGGAGTAATGTGTGTGTTTGTTATAGGGATTGCATTTATTGTATCAGCATTAACTCTTTACTTTGTAAAATTAAAGCCGATTATAAAGGAAAAAGAAAGTTGTGAACAAAAAAACTCTATCAAAGAGGATTTAGCTTTTGGTGTAAAATATGTACTCCAAAATCATTTAGTTTTCACCTTAATTATCACCATGCTTTTTGCTAATATGAGTTTTAGGATGCTGGAAGTTGGACTACCTTTTTTAGCTGAGTCATTCAAAGCAAATGAGAAGGAATTTGGATTGATGCAATCAGCTCTTGGAGCTGGGGGATTAGTCGTTTCTTTCATTTTAACTTTTATTATTATTAAAAATCCAAGCCCAAAGGCTAATATGTTAGCCATATCTTGTCAAGGGTTAGGGTTATTACTGTTGGGATTAACGACAAATTACTGGCAAGCAATTGCAGCTATCGGCTTCATTGGTGTAGCAACAGCAGTAGTAAGCACTATTGGCCCAAGTATATTTCAGGAAACTATTCCAGAAGAAGTGATGGGGCGTGTATCAAGTATTAATATGATTGTTGCTCAAGGAGCGGTGCCATTAGCACAGGCAGCAGGAGGATGGTTCCTAGATACGACAGGACCAAATACGTTGTTTATTACTGCTGGAATTGTAGAAACCTTAACGGGATTGGTTGCATTAATGTTACCAGCAGTTTACTTATATGATAAAAGAGAGAAAAGTCATACAAAGGAAGTAATTTAACAGTTCTCCAGTAAGTATAGGGGGTGTAATTTCATATAAATAAAGCTGTTACTCTTTTAGCTACTATTTTATTTTTTGATTTTATAATACAACCCATATAATATCTGCAATACCTTAGATTCTTGATTTGTACTTAAAGTTTGTGAAGAAACGTACTTAAACAAACGGGGCAGGTTAGCTCAAGATAGCATTGAATATGACTAGACAAAAACTTGGGGAAATGACTTGTTGTAAGGAGAGAGAAATATGCTAAAAACATTAAGAATTATTTTATCGATAGGTGTTCTTGCATTATCATTTTTTGGTATAGTAACTAATGCCTTATTTAATGATGGTACTAAGTTTTTTAATGTTGACTACGGGATTAATTGAGCTTCAAAAAGATAAAAAAGCATTTTGGGGTTATATGTCTATCGGTGTTTCTGGTTTTGCTTTTTATGTTTCAATTCAGGGATTCTTATTGAGTTAACAGAGATATTAGCATAGAAAAGACTGTCTATTGACGGCCTTTCTTTTGCAGCTAAGGGCAGGTTAGTGCAAGAAGGATTTATTATCATACATACCGAATTATAGGATTATTGTCTTAAATGGGGAGGGTTAATTATGAAGCTGTTGACGACTGTTATTATTATATTTTTAGTGGTTTTTTTTGTGGAAAAATTAATAGAAAAATACTTAGGTATAAAGAGAAAATTTATTTCGGAAACCCCTGGAAAAAGGATTGATCGATGGGGACGAACGATAATAGTAGTTATCTTTTTGTCTTCTTATTTTTTTGCTCTTACAAACGAGGTTAATGCAATCCTAAAATGGAATTGGGTTCTATTTTTCACAGCACTAATGGGGCTACAAACTATATTGGAGTGGAAGTACATAAAAGAATCAAAACAATATATTTCAACACTTATCAGTTCGATGATCATTATTAGTATCTTGTCGCTCCTTGTTATCCGCTTTTAAGCTATCGGGGCAGTTTAGTTTAACAAGAGCAACTGAGAAAATAACATAAAGTTAATTCAAGTATTTAAGAGTTACAATATAAGACGGGGGAAGAGATGAGTTGGGGAAACGGACAAAAACAATCACTTTTTATGTTATATCAATGATTGTTACATATGCGATATTTGCAAGTATAGAGAGTGTAAAACTAAGTTCTAAAACTGTCGATGAAGCATTTGAAAAGTTTAAGAATGAATTTGTTGGAACTGAAATTGGTGATAAAGAATTTTACCGAATTGGGAATTCTACATTTGTGCCATTTGAAGTTGGAAATACTGTTTCATTAGTACGGTTTGAAAAAGGGATATTCGGTTGGAAACCAACCTATTATTCTCACGATGAGGATAGAGATTCTTCCTATACAAGTATTGTTGATGGAGATATCCTTTTGCACGGGGTCATACCAAAAGATATAGTGGCTGAAACGAAGACCTTAAAAGTGAACGGAATAGAAGCGGATATTGTTAGGCTCAATGATAAAATGAGCGTTTGGATTTTAATGAACAATAAACCAAAAAACTTTTCTAACATAAATATAGACTTCTTTGATAATGACGGACATATAATTAGTGAAATATAAATACAAATATCATTTCTAAAGGTAGTTGCTATTATTGTGAATAAGTATACTTAAACTAACGGGGCATTGATCCAGGAAGAAGGATTAATGCCTTTTTGTGTTGAATTTCTTATGGAACAAACGGGGCAGGTTAGTTGAAGATCGATATTAAACTTATGTTCAACAATCGGTCCATATTGTCAAGTAAATATTTACTTGTATAGCATTACATCAGGTAAGACCGTATCATAAGTAAGTACGGAATTATAAAATATCTACCTGAGATGCTGTTTAGTCAGCATCTCAGGTAGATATTTTAATTAGGATATGTTAAATTTCAACGTTGAAAAATGAGAGAAGATTTTAAGTGGTAATTAGTAGTAGATTTAATTTTCTTATTAAATAATTGTAGATAGCCGTAAAGGAGGCTATCCCTCTTTTTCTTACATTTAATTTTAACAGAGCTAAAGTCTTAAAAATTTTACGGTTTGTTAGAATGTGGGGTTTATCATTCACATCTATTTTCATTTTACATTTTGCTACGAATAATAACATTAATGTTATACTCCGTTGGTAGATTTACTACTAAAATAGTATTTATAATTACATATGAGAGGATGAAAAGTATGATTAATATGAATTTATGCTCGATGAGAAAACGTCATAATCTAACTCAGGAGCAATTAGCCCAAGAATTAAATGTTTCACGTCAAGTAATTGCAAAATGGGAAAAAGGCGAATCGACACCAGATTTACACCATAGTATGAATATTGCCAATTTCTTCGGAGTAACCTTAGATGCGTTAGTAAACCATAACCCAGAAGAAATGGGTATAGATATTCCACCCAAAGGCCAGCATTTTTTTGGGACAGCAACAGTAGGGGAACGTGGTCAAATTGTAATTCCCAAAAAAGCCCGTGAAATTTTTCAAATTAACCCAGGTGATTCAATCGTTATTATAGGGGATGAGGATCGTGGGTTGGCGTTAGCACCTGAAAAAATGATTAAACAGTTTTTAAATATGGTGAAAAATCATCAAAAAGAGGAGGAATAAATTAATGAGTGCTGCAATTGAACTTCAAGGTTTATCAAAACGCTTTAAAGAAAAAGTTGCCGTTTCTCCGATGACACTTACGATTAACCAAGGTGAACTATTCGGACTCCTTGGAGTAAATGGTGCTGGTAAAACGACAGTTATCAATATGTTAAGTGGCCTTGCCAAACCGACTTCAGGAGATGCGCTTGTACTTGGGCATTCGCTTAGTAAAGAGTTGCCAAGTATTCGGGGATTACTCGCTGTCTCACCTCAGGAAACGTCCATTGCACCAAATTTATCTGTGCGCGAAAATTTATTATTAATGGCACGCATTCACGGCTTTTCGAAGGATGAGTCCATTGAAAAAACGGAGGCTTTAATTAGCCAGTTTTCACTACAGCCTTACGAACATCAACGCGGTAAAAAATTATCCGGTGGTTGGCAACGAAAGTTAAGTATTGCCATGGCTCTCATTGCAGATCCAAAAATTTTATTTTTAGATGAACCTACATTAGGGTTAGATATTATTAGCCGTCAGGAACTATGGGCAATGATTAATAAACTGAGAGAGACGACTACAATTGTACTTACGACGCACTATTTAGAAGAAGCGGAAGCATTGTGTGATCGCATTTGTATTATGAGGGATGGCGAAATAAAGGCACTAGGTACAGTAGACGAGCTCCTTACAACAGCAAGTAAAGAAAACTTTGAGGATGCATTTGTGCATTTCGTAACAGGAGGCGAATTATAATGAGGGCATTGGCATTTGCTGGACGTTGTACGAAAGAAATTGTACGTGACCCGATTTCATTATTTTTTGGTATAGTCTTTCCAATCATTTTACTTATGATTTTAACTGCGATTAATCGCAATGTTCCAGAAGCACTTTTTAATATTGAACATTTGACACCTGGCATCGCAGTATTTAGCCTTTCTTTCATTGCTTTCTTTGCAGCACAAACGTTAGGAAAAGACCGTTCTACTTCTTATTTAATAAGATTGCTAACTACTCCTATGAAAGCAAGTGATTTTATTATTGGATATACGCTTCCTTTAGGGATATTTGCTGTGCTTCAAAGTATTACTTGTTTTATAACCGCTTACTTTTTAGGTTTGGAGCTATCTTTCAACCATGTATTTGCATTTATTGCCTTACTCATTACATCTACTATTTTCATAGGAATCGGACTGTTATGTGGCTCCTTATTTAACGAAAAGGCAGCAGTAGGCTTATGCGGAGCTTTATTAACTAACTTAACAGCATTTTTATCTGGCGCATGGTTAGATTTATCGTTAGTTGGGGGAGCTTTTGAAAAAGTCGCTTATGCCCTGCCATTCGTCCACGCTGTTGATTTAGTTCGAGCAATTGTGGCAGAAGACTTTAGCGCAATGTTTCCCCATTTATATGTTGTGGTAGTTTATGCAGCTGTCCTTTTTAGTCTTTCGATTTTTATTTTCAAATATAAAATTCAGCAAAATTAATAGTTAATCAAACTTACGTTACTTAAACGTAGGTTTTTTTATTAAAATTAACAGCTCTGTTAAAAGTTGATTATTGAAATAGAAAGCGCTAGCCTCCGTTACGGTGCTGAAAATAAAAAAATACTTTCTTAGACAAATTAGAAAATGAGCTTAAAAGCTGATTGTTATTCAATTAAAAGGCGCAATTGTTGAATAAGATTGCTTCTCTTTTCCTTATTGAACTAACGGGGGCGTTAACGGAATAACGAAGCTTAAAAGTAGCCTCTTTTTTAGCAATACTGTTTATGAATAGCGCCATTAATAAAAGATCCTTAGGAGATGGAAGGCTGGGCGAGCTATTGGCATCAACGCATCCTCCGCGAGCTTGATTTAACGAGCGGGGAATCGATTGAATTTGCAAAGCTGAATGCAGGAGTGGTGCAGCCGTCAAGAACAGGCATTAATCCGTATTATTTGGGCATTAAGATGTTTGAGGATATTGAAGAACGCTATAACAATCCTGATGAAGAGATGAGAAAGCGTGGGGTTAAGCCAAATTCAGGCCGTGAGAAAATGTTTGAAGTGCGGGAGATTGAATCGGATATCTCATTCCTCCGTAATTACCTCACAAAGGATTTAGTCATGCGCGAAGATATGTATCTGTTCCAGAAAAAAGGTCGCGATTATAAAATCGTGGATAAGGGATGGAAAGAAGTACGTGATCAGCTCGTTGGCATGCGGGTTAACGGTGGCTTCCCATACATTACGGTGAATGATGGAGACTATCTGAAAAATGGAGAACTTTATTTGAAACATTGGTTTGAAGATATAGAGCTCGATGTGAAGTACCTGGAGAAAGTCTTGCCGCATTTACATTATTTATGGGGGCGTACAGTTCATATAGAAACCGTGTTGGAAGGTAAGGAGATTTTGTTTAGTTATGATGGGAAGAGTGTGAGTCGGAAATATGTATAGAAGGGAAAGGGGTGCCGAATGGATCGGTTCCCCTTACTTTGTTATGCACAATAGGGGTTATAGAATAAGAAGACATTTGGGTTTTATTAAATCCCATTCTTCTTCAATAAGTTCAAAGCATTTGTGAAAGTGAATAGCACTTATTTGGTCAATGATTTCTGTAATTTGCAACTCTTTGGAATGTGTAATCCACATACATATGGCACTAACTAACCCTACTCCAACGCAATGTCCGTCTTATTATTTGCTATTTTAAAATTTAACTGTTATTCTTAAGAAGAATTATTTTTGTTCGGTTTCAGATTGAGAAGCGATTTTGATTTTCGTCTAAGGTGTTTGAGCAAGGATAGTAACACATTGTGTGGATATCCACACTAGGAGGCAACAATTATGGAACAAGGTAAAGTGAAATGGTTTAATGCAGAAAAAGGTTTTGGATTTATCGAACGTGAAGGCGGAGAAGACGTATTCGTACATTTCTCAGCTATCCAAAGCGAAGGTTTCAAATCTTTAGACGAAGGTCAAAGCGTAACGTTTGAAGTAGAACAAGGACAACGTGGCCCACAAGCTACAAACGTTCAAAAAGCTTAATAAGAGCTAATGAAAGACCCTGCATATGTAGGGTCTTTTTTGCTTTTAAATCAATTTGGACATTAAAAAAGCCCTATTCAAGAAATGAATAGAGCTTAGACAACAAACGAATGAAACTAGTATAGCAAATGGTAGGCTAAGTATAGCACAGTGCTAGAATAATCCCTAATTTAAAACAGCTTATTTGTAAGGGATTGTTTAGCTTTTGTTTTTTTGATACAGTCACTTATCTCCTAAACACCTTTCATTGATTACATATAGAATGTACTACATATTTTTGCTTAAATACCATATCACACCTAATTTCAATAAGTTATTCTGAAGAAACAAATAATTTGAATATATAAAGGTATTATAAAACAAGCTTTCCATCTAAAAATTTTGGTTATAAATGATAATCATTATTAATAATAATGATTATCATTTATAATATTATCACTATTATAATCAACAATTATTCTCAATTAGATATTCATTTTCTCAATTAGATTGACTTTTGATTATGACGTTGCTATGCTTGAATTAAAGATAAAAACAATAAAAAATTATTATTTCTTTATAGTGATTTAGCTCATAAAGGAGAGGATTAAAATGGCTTCCACTAATACGACGCATATTTCTGTATGGAGTAAGGTTCAAGAACATATTGAATTAATTGCAGCGTTAATAAGTGGTCTGGTTATTTTATTCGGGTGGATATTATCTAAAAATGATTTGGAGACAATATCTATAATTACTTATTTGTTAGCTTTTGGTATCGGTGGGTTTGCTAAAGCAAAAGAAGGTATAACGGATACGATTGAAACAAAAAAATTGAATGTTGAAATTTTGATGATATTTGCTGCAATTGGCTCAGCTATGATTGGCTACTGGGTAGAAGGAGCAATATTAATCTTTATCTTCTCTTTAAGTGGTGCACTTGAGACATACACGATGAATAAGAGTCATAAAGAAATATCAGCCTTAATGGATTTACAACCTGAAGAAGCGCTATTAATCGATCATCAAGGAAATGAATCCATAGTTAAAGTCGCTGATTTGAAATTAGGAGATCACATCTTAATTAAAGCGGGTGAACGAGTTCCATCAGATGGTACTATTATTCAAGGTACTACAAATATTGATGAAGCAGCAATAACAGGTGAGTCTATTCCAGTTAGTAAAAAAGTTCAAGACGAAGTGTTTGCTGGTACTGTTAATCTTCGAGGAACGATTACGGTTGGAATTACAAAACCACAGGAAGAAACGCTATTTCAGAAAATCATTCAATTGGTGCAATCAGCGCAAAGTGAAAAATCTCCTTCACAATTGTTTATTGAAAAATTTGAAGGTACGTATGTGAATATTGTACTAATTGTCGTGGTATTGATGTTATTTTTACCTCATTTTATTTTAGGATGGAGCTGGAATGAAACTATTTATCGTGCAATGGTTCTCTTAGTTGTGGCATCTCCTTGTGCATTGGCAGCTTCTGTTATGCCAGCTACACTATCAGCTATTTCAAATGGTGCAAAAAGAGGGATTTTATTCAAAGGAGGCATTCACTTAGAGAACTTAGGTAATTTAAAAGCTATTGCTCTCGATAAAACAGGAACATTAACTAAAGGCAAGCCAGAAGTGACAGATGTGTTATTCAGAGAAGATTTTACGAAAGAAAATTTTCTTCAGTACGTGGCGTCTGTTGAAAAATACTCTTATCATCCATTAGCACAATCTATTGTGAAATATGCTTCAGACAATAGTGATTTATCATTTATTAAACCTGAAACATCAGAGGACATATCAGGGTTTGGGGCAAAAGCAATCTTGCAGGGAACTGAATGGAAGGTTGGTAAAGCAGATTTTGTTGGAGCAGAATTAGCCGCTACTTTTCAAAATGGTATAGCAAAACAATTGGCGGCCGAGGGCAAAACAATTGTATTTGCCAGTGATCATAAAGGGATTGCAGGTCTAATAACGTTAAAAGATACTGTTCGACAAGAAACTTTAGATGCGATTAAAAAATTGAAATCTGTTGGTGTATATACATTTATGTTAACAGGAGATAGTAAAGCGACAGCGCAAGCAATTGCAAGGGAAAGTCACGTAGATGGATTTGTCGCAGAATGTTTACCAGAGACGAAAGTAGATGAACTGAAAAAATTAAAAGAAAAGTACGGAACAGTAGCAATGGTTGGAGACGGTATTAATGATGCACCTGCATTAGCGACAGCTTCGATTGGTATTGCCATGGGTGAAGGAACGGATGTAGCACTTGAAACAGCTGATGTAGTATTGATGAAGAATAATTTATCTCTTATTGCAGAAGCTGTTCTTCTATCAAGAAAAATGATTAAGATTATAAAACAAAATGTCATATTCTCTATAATTGTAATAGTGTTGTTAATTTGCTCCAACTTTTTACAAACAATCAGTTTACCTTTAGGGGTAATTGGTCATGAAGGAAGTACTATTCTTGTTATTCTAAATGGACTTCGCTTATTAAAAACAATAAAAGAATAAAATATTAAATAATAGCAAGGGAAATTTCATGTAAATCCGAAGACAGAATCCATAAAGGACTTTATCCTTGTTCATACAAAAACCCTGATTAGCGAGAAATCAGGGTTTTTTGAAAATCCTTAAATGGAAGCAATAGCAGAAGATCAAGATTGTCAAATGGATGGTATCTTTTTATGCTGCTAACGGGGGCACCATTCCTGCAATAAATGAACAGTGTGGTTAAATATGTGAAACAACGTAATTTAAACTATCAATGGCAATAGCAGAATCATCTATAAACACCTTGAGAGGCATCGAATAAGATAAAAAATACCGCCATTGACGGTATTCAATCTTCTACTATTAAAATTGGGAGTGGAACAATGGTTGAAACTAATTGACACTATTATTCTTCCTGATTTCGTCACGAATGTCCTTTAGATAATCATTTTTTTGTTTCATTAACTTTATGAAAGTACTTGTAACATAAATAGCAAAAATGAGAATTCCTAAATATATTATGATAGGAATAATCCCTAAGAAATCTAATATTTCCATAAATTAACCCCTCCAAACTATATTTTATAATCATATTATCATATTTTTCACAAATTAATCGTTAATAAACTTATACTCTCAGGGTAGATTGCAAAATGAGGGCAATCGCTTTTTTATTAAAGGGGAAGGTTAACGGAAAAAGACAAACGGCATCGATTATATCTGTTTTTACTTTACGTAAACTCGAACTTTTCGCTTTGTATGAATTGAGTGAATTCGCAATGATTAACAGATACCCTAGTTTTTCAAAATACTGTACAACAGGCACATAATGCCAGTAGACTCTAAAACTATGGGAGGTCTTGTTTCTGTTAATTCTTCTACCTCTTTAATAAATGTATGAAGTTCATCTAAGCCATCCAGTGTATGTGCGACTTTAAAGCTCTTTTTGTAAGGCTTCTTTTTCTCCAAGAATGCTTGAACCTGACTTTCACCTTTTGCGACATCCAGACCAATGACTGGATTCATGAGTATCTCCTCCTCATCAATGAATTAGCTGGTAACCCTTAAATGGCTCCTTATAGTGTCATAGCTTCGCTTGTTATGCGAGATCTGGGTCCCAACCAGCTTCAATCATGTTTCTATAAGTAGGGGGGAACGGTTTAGTTGTCGGGATTAACTTTCCCACGGGGGGCTTTCGTTCTACCCCAGCTACCTCTAGTATTCTAGACCTCAAAGAAAAAGGTCAACCAATTAACTTGGTCAACCTAATAATACGAAGGGCAGGATAGTTGCATAAGGAGTTATAATATATTAGACCAATTCTTTATGTTATTAATAATTTGTATCTGACACAAAGTGGTAGTGTTTAATTTACAAATAAAAGAGGAAGCGATACATATGATTCATACTTTTGCCGTAACAAACGATTTAAAACTAATAACTGATATACCATTAAAACGTTTAGATGATTCTGATATTAAATGGTTTTGGGTAGATTTCGATACACCTAGTGATAGAGAAGCACTCCTTTTACAAACTCATTTTGATTTGCATCCACTTGCAATTGAAGACTGCTTACATTCTCTACAACGTCCAAAACTTGATTATTATGATGGGTATAATTTTTTTGTTCTACACACTTTAAACCAATACTCCCTTGTACCTGAAGAATTAGATATATTTGTCGGACACAATTTTATAGTTACTTTCCATTCATCACCTTTAAGTGAAATAGGAATGGTTCGAAAAAGGGTAATGGAGGATAAAAATACTATTAATAAAGGGGTTCTCCACATTTTTTATTCAATAATGGATAAAATTGTAGATGAGTATTTTCCAAGTATTTATAAATGTGAAGATAAATTGAATGAAATAGAAATGAATAAAACAAACCAAGATTTAATTGAAAATGTTTATGAAATAAGAAACCAGTTACTTAAGTTAAGACGCACAATTTTTCCGATGAGAGAATTGCTGTATAGAATTTTAAATTCGGAGAGAGTGATAGTCCCAAAAGATGATCGAGTCTATTTTATGGATATATACGACCATTTATTAAGACTTTCTGAAATGATTGAGTCTAATCGAGAAATGACGGCAGATATACGAGACAATTATATTTCACTAAATTCAAACCGAATGAACAGAATTATGAAAACACTAACTGTTATGACATCAGTTTTCATTCCTTTAACGTTTATTGCCAGTATATATGGGATGAATTTTAAATATATGCCAGAACTTACCTTGCAATGGGGATATTTTGGAGTGCTGGGAGTTATGGTATCAGTTGGCTCTGTAATGTTGTTATGGTTTTGGCGTAAGGGTTGGTTTAAATGATTAAAAATAAAAAGCCGATGCAAAAAACGGGCACGATTGTTTAAAAAGGTTCACTTTTCCTTATAGAAATTGATCTGACCCAAGAAAGTTAGACACAAAAAATTAAGCAGCTTCTAAGATCTGAGTCCGGTATTCAACTGGACTTA
>NZ_JBZCPQ010000010.1:0-85261 GCF_058267535.1 Pradoshia sp. Z5_111 | reverse complement strand
AGAGCGGGCTAAAGAGAGTGGATTAACAATTAACTTTATACATAAAAATATATTTGATTTAGCTATTGATGAAGGAAGCTATGATATCGTGTTTGATTCAGGATGCTTTCATCATATAGCACCTCATCGCAGGATTACCTATAATAGTTTAGTTAATAGAGCTCTCAAAACAGATGGGTTGTTTGGTATTACGTGTTTTCTTGAAAATGGGAAGTATGGCGGATCGGATATAACAGATTGGGATGTGTATAGATTATGGAGCCTAAAGGGAGGTTTGGGGTTCACAGAGCATAAATTAAGAGACATCTTTAAGGATCTGAAGGAGATTGAAATAAGAAACATGAGACAATCAGATTCAATGGAGGGTGTATTTGCTGAGGAAGGTTTTTTGACAGCCATATTTAAAAAGTGAATTATAAAATATACTAGATTTAAAAGAGTGTGGCATCCTTTAAAAACTTTGCCACACTCTTACTGCGTTCTCTATTGATTCTCTTTTAACCACATCATTGCCGCATGGGCATGCATGGCGGCACCGGTTGGTAGGATTTCTTCATTAAAAACTACCTGTGGATGGTGCATAGGAAGTCCGTAATGAGGGTCCTCTTCTTTTGTGCCGGCTCCCAGCAAAAAATAAACGGTAGGTACTTCATAACAATATGAAGCGAAATCTTCGGAACCCATGCCTCCGCCTTCAAAAGAAATGACAGATTGTTTACCGACTACATCACTTACATAAGAGGACAATTGATTGGCTAAGTCTTTATCATTCGTTAAGGGTGGAACGGATGCAACAACTTCTATTTTAGCTTCACCTCTAAACATTTCAGCTGTTGACGTTACTATTTTTTCCATCCTTTTGTAAATAAAATCTCCCAAATCCACATTTAAATAACGAATTGTACCTTCTAATATGGCTTGGTCAGGGATTACATTATGAGTACTTCCTGCCTGAAACTTTCCAATCGTGATAACCACCGATTCAGTTGCTGAGATTTCTCTTGCTATGATTTCATGGATGGAGGTATAGATATGCGCTGCAATATTAATTGGATCAACGCCGGTTTCAGGCATTGCTCCGTGACACCCGACACCTTTAACAGTAATTCTAAAGATTGTACAACCTGCGATTGCGGTTCCAAGCCCATATAATACCGTATTAGTTGGTGTACCGGAATGTACATGTAAGGCCATTGCAGCATCCACTTTTGGATTCTCCAAAACGCCCGACCTCAACATTAATTTTGCACCCTTGAAGCCTTCTTCATTTGGCTGGAATACGAGCTTAACGGATCCTTCCAGTTCATTCTCATACTGTTTTAATAATTTGGCAGCCCCTAGTAGCATAGTTGTGTGCATATCATGTCCACAGGCGTGCATATTTCCATTTGTTGATTTAAACGGGTAATCTGTCTCCTCTTTAATCGGAAGAGCATCCATATCGGCCCGCAATAGAAATGTTTTTTTGGCATCAGGTTTCCCCGCCAGTGCTACAATCCCACTTTCACAGATTTCTTTTGGTTCATAACCAAATTCCTTTAACTTCTCCATTACGTATTTCGTGGTTTGAGGAAGGTGGTCTCCTACTTCAGGATTTTGATGAATTTCTCTTCTATATTTGATTAACTCATCCTTCATAGCCCTTGCACTTTCTAAGAATTGATTCATATGTACCTCCTGCATAGCCTTCATAGTTTGCTTCTTCGTATTTTGTGCATTGCAGGCAGTTTATATTAACGTTTTCTTCAATAATTATTCGCATAGCAAATAGAGTTAACTCTAAGTCTTGAATAAACAGGCGAGGGAGATAAATTTAATGGCTAGTCTCTAAATCTGTTACATACGCAATGCATCGTTCTGCAAATTCTAGTACATGATTAGGAATTGGGTATAAGCCTGTTTCTTCTGCGGGTTTTTTTCTGACTTCCCAAAACTGATTCATTAATTCTTCATTCCCTTGAAATGTATCATTTGATAGTTTAATTAAATCAGAAGCAATTTGGGCTCCTATTTCAGATTCGGGTTTAATTTTGTTTTGAATACAATACTCAATTTGTTTTAGTAAGAACATATACTGTTGTGTTGTTTTATCATTGCTGCTGAGACTTGGTATGGATTTCTGTAAAAGTATCTTTTCATCTTGATGGAAGTAATCAATCCATTTTTTTGAGTTATTTTGTGAATTTTGGACTAGATTTAAAACATCTTCCCACGATAAGGATCCTTGCAGCTGGCTCATATTAATTAGTGATGTAGTATTAGAAATACTTGTTTGGATATTCGTGAGTTGATCTTGTAGGTAATTGTAGTGTGAGATTAGAATTTGTTGGAAGGATAGTCTATCTAATATATCGCGAATAGTTTCTAAAGGAAGTGAAAGAGATTTGAGAATAATAATTTTTTCAAGTTTGAATAAATCATCTTCTGAATAGTATCTCCTCCCGTTATCTGCTTTATAACTAGGGGTAAGCAAATTAATCTGATCATAATAACGCAGGGTACGAACGGATATATTTCGCTGTTTAGCGACCTCTCCCGTAGTCAATTGTTTCATTTCATTTCCTCCTGAAAAAAACTTGCAGGTGACGTAGCGTCATCTAATATAGTTGGATTATACCATATATAGGAAGAGGGCTATCGGATGAAAATGAACTGGAAAGAGCAAGATTATTGGGGGCTAAAGGAATTCGTATTATTAATCCTTTTGGAATTTGTGTTTGTAATTGGTTTTGTAAAATTGATATTTAAACCGAATCTTACCAATTGGCTCGAGAATGATTTATATTCAGGGACATTAATTGGACTAATAATAGCCATTATTTTAATTTCAGGTGTTTATTATATTGCACTTAATCCGAAAAAATTATCTTGGAAAGAGGTAGGGATAAAATCATTTAATATGAAAGTTTGGAAGCTTATTATTCTGTATTCTACTATTTTATTAGTTGGTTCAGTAATTATAATTTTGTTTACTAGTCTTATAGGTAATACGTGGGAGAATAACAAAACAGAGGCTTTACAGCAAAATGTAACTTTATTCACCTTTTTAATAGCCTTTATCTCCGCAGCTATTATATCTCCAATATATGAAGAAATCTTTTATCGAGGATTTTTATATCGCTGGTTGCGTACACGGATAGGATTTGTTGGAGCTATTTTACTTAGTTCAATCATTTTTACGATTGTACATATTCCGACCTATAATGTGATGCCAGTAAATTTCTTCAGTGGTATCATTTTTGCGCTTGCATATGAACGAACCAATTCAATTTGGCCAGCGGTTATCATTCACGGTTTGACTAATGGAATTATGGTATTACTGACTAGCTTTGGTTAAGGAGGTTGCTCCCGCGAGTTGAAAGATACCGCGTAATTATCGATGCTTCCAAAGCTGGAACTATTAAGAAATGACGTTTGAGGCAATAGTAAACAACGAATTTAGATTTATAGGAATATATCAAAAGATGAGATGAAAGGTATTAATTCAAAAAGGATTAATACCTTTTTATGTTGAATTATAAATGATAGTAAAAGCTCGAATTTGTAGAGGGAATCTTCTGAACAGGGGGAATTGGAGGGGTGGAAAGTGGTTAACATTTTAAAAGCGAATGCAAGTCATGTTGAGGGGATTGCGAAAGTATGCAGTGATGGACAGCGGGCCACATATATAGGCCTGAGGTCTGAAGAATATATTAAAAGAGTCATAAAAGAATTTTATAATCACGAAAGAATTTTAAAGGAAGTAACTGATACAGGCAGGGAGTGGGGAGGGTATTTTGTTGCTGTGGAAAACAATGAAGTCATTGGAGCAATTGGAGGTGGCATGATTGGAGAGACAATCGGGGAGGTATTTGTCTTATATCTTAACCCTAATAGGCGTAATGAAGGAATTGGGACAAGGTTATTAGATGTTCTTACAAAACAACAAAAAGAGGAATTTCATGCAACTGAGCAATGGGTCTCTGTGGCAAAGGGAAATCAAAAAGGAATTCCTTTCTATGAAGCAAGAGGATTCATTTTCAATAATGAACAACGAGGATACGGAAATACAGAGGAAGAAAACTATATCTCATTAAGATATGTTCGTAAGATATAACTGTATTTTTTGATGAAATAGGGATAAAAATGGAAATTAGAGAAGCAATAACAAGGGATATAGGCGCTCTAACAGACCTGATGGTTCATCTTGGTTACCCTTCTACCCTGAAAAATATGAAAACAAGATTTTACACTATTCAACAGCATCCTGATTATCATACTTTAGTAGCAGCTTATGATGGTGAAATTGTTGGGATGATAGGGCTTAGTTAAAGTTATTATTATGAGATGGACGGCTTTTATATCAGGATTTTAACACTTGTAGTAGATTCTAATTATCGTAATAAAGGGATAGGGAAAGCATTGATAGAGGGTGCTGAAAACTGGTCAAGAAAACTGGGAGCTATGGGAATGAGCTTAAATAGTGGAAATCGGCCTGAAAGAATGGCAGCCCATCAATTTTATAGAAACAGGGGTTATGGTGAGAAAAGTATTGGATTTGTAAAAAGTCTTACTTAAAGATTGTTTTGTTTAGAAAGGAAAAGCACAAGTGCTTATAGCAGCACTTGTGCTTCAATTATTTTATTGCGGAGCGTTGATATATAATAATCCTTCCGCTCTTTCAATCGTTTTATTACCATAGTCATCTTCTGCAGTTACTTGAACGGCTGCCCCGTTTGCTTTGATATTTTTAGTGGCAGTATAGTAGCCGACATAGTGTCCTTCCGATGTCTCACGCATTGGAAGCTCAAGTGCATTTGAGACGCCAAGGTTTGTGACTGGAGCAAGG
The DNA here is from genome assembly GCF_058267535.1 of Pradoshia sp. Z5_111. Classification (NCBI taxonomy): domain Bacteria; kingdom Bacillati; phylum Bacillota; class Bacilli; order Caryophanales; family Bacillaceae; genus Pradoshia; species Pradoshia sp. Z5_111. The sequence continues at coordinate 80,433 of NZ_JBZCPQ010000010.1, read as the reverse complement.
ATTGAGAAGGTAGCGTCTAGTCCAGGCTCACTATCAAATTCGATTTTGACAGAATCGCCGCTTTCCAATACTTTGTCCTCAGCAGGAAGTATGTTGGAAAGTTCAGGTGCCGTATAATTGGCATCAATTGTGATGATCTTTTTAATGCTGTTGCCTGCTTTGTCCTTAGCTTGAACAGTAATCTCATTGATACCTTCATCAAGAAGGATACGCTTGCTGAATTTCCCGTCGCTTACAGTTGCAGTTTGACCATTTACTTTAACCCAATCCAGATTGGCATCAGCAATTGTTCCTGTAACTGTAACGGTTTCTTTATTTGTTTTAGAACCATCTGTCGGTGAAGTAATAGTCAGTTCAGGTTTATCCTGATCAAGTGTAATCGTAACTGGTTCAGATGGGTCTGTTGAACCGACATCAGTTTTTGCTTTAGCAGTCAGTGTATTTGCACCATTTTTCAACTCGACTGCAACTGAGAAGTCGCCACTTGCATTCGTTTCCGTAGTAGCAGTTTGTTCTCCATCATTGAATAAATCAATGGTTGTTTCAGGAGAAGATTTACCCTCAACTGTCACAGATTTTTTATTCGTAAATGCTCCATCTTTAGGAGAAGTGATGGATGGTACTTGTAATTCATAGTTGACGGTCGCACGGATCATGTAGTTTCCTTCAGCCTCTGGTGATTGAGACCATGCACCGCTTACACCTTGCCAGCTGCGTTTAGCATTTGGACCGTCCTCATCAGTTGCCAAGCCAGGTGAATTAGGATTTGCTTTTGTTTGTGTATAGACAATGAAGAAGTCTCCTTCTACCATGATGCCGTGTTCGGCAAGGTCAACATGTGTCCAAGTGCCGTCACGTAAAGCTGTCTCGTTGAAAGGACCTGCCAATTTAGTACCCGGACCGCCGTTTGCACCACTGGCATCATAAACGGATACTTGGAATTCAGTACCGCCTGGGACTGGCCATTCCATATCCCAGAAGCGAAGGAGTGCACCAGTTACTAGAGCTTGATCTTCCCCTTCTTTTAATGACATTTTAACAGCCCAGCTATTGCCTGCCGCATTGAAGGATCTGGCATTTTCAGCTGTTCCATCATCATACTTAATCTCCCCTGCATAGCCAATGAATGGGCGTAACTCAACATCTTTAACGACTGGTTCGCCTGCTTCAATGGTTACAGTCGTTTCTGAGCTGTAGTAGGATGGTGCAACAAATTTTAGTGTGTAGGTACCTTCATATGCAGTAATGGAATACTCGCCATCTTCATTTGCAGTCACAGGAGTAATTGCAGCATCCTCCACAAGGTAAACTGTGGCGCCTGCAACAGGATTTCCTGTTACTTTATTCGTAATTGTACCGCTGACAGTACCTTTAGGGATTTCCTGTAATGTAAAGTTTGCGGTAGCAACTCCACCATCTTCAACACGTACTGTTTGTGTTTGAGATTGGAATCCATATGTTTCTGCTTGAACAGTGTAATCACCTGTTGCGTGCGTTAATTCATAGGAACCATCCTGTGGGTTGGTGTAAACAGAACGGCCAGTTTCAAGAACGGTTACCTCTGCTTGAATTGGTAAAAGCAGTGGTGCCGGTTTCTCATTGCTAGGTTTTTCATTTTTTGCACTATCTTTTTCAGATACTGGTTTGATTTTTGATGCGTCTACTTTTTCTTTTGCTGCTTTTTTGTCGTCTTTAGGGTCTTTAGCTTTTGTATCTTTGATTTTAGTATCAGTAGCTTTTGTATCTTTCTTCACACCATGTTTAGCTTTTGACGAAGGTTGGATAGGAGTTGCCGATAATTTGACATCATCCAAATACCATCCAGCTTTCTGGACAGACCCATCAGTTGTAACATTGAAGGAAATATAGATACGTTGTCCTGCATATTCGCTTAAGTCGACTTCGCCATCAATCCAACCATCGGATGTTTGGTTGAAACGAGCTGCCTGTGTCCAGTTGGTACCATCAGTAGAAATAAATACATGCCCAAAGTCATAGTTTCTTTCTAAATCAAACCATTGTTTGAACTGTAAGTAGCTGGCTCCTTCAGGAAGATCAATTGGTGGCATTTCCAGGCTCATATTAGAGCTGTTTGCATAATTTCCTGTCAGGTTAGTTGCATATACCTTTTCACCAGAGAATGCAGCGCCAGGGCCTGTTGTTGGTACTCCCCATTCCCATGAATTATTTGTACCGTAAGATGTCCATCCGATTGGGTTTTGTTCAAAATCTGTTTCATAGCCAACTGTAATACCCGGAAGTAATTCTACTGGATAAACAGCTGTTTCTTTTGAATTGCCTCCAAAGTCATATGCGATAAATTGGTATTCTGTTGAATCACCGGTTAAATCAGCACCAGGTATGGTTGCTTCGTATTCACCGGATTTATAATCTCCGCTTACACGTTCCGCAGCGACTTCAGTCCAGCTGCCATCTGCTTTTTTATATTTCAAAACGACAGATGTTACGGATACATCGTCCGTAGCGGTTGCGCTAAGAGGAAGGTCCATTTCTTTATAAGAAGTAGTCACAGGCTCTGTTTCAATTTCAGGTGCTTGAGTATCATCACCATCCTTGGAGACAGTTCCTTTAATTTTTCCTAAACCACTAACAACTGAAGAGACAGCATCAAAAGCATTTACCAAACCGTGACCATATCCATAGTTAGGTGACTCTGGATAAGCGCTGTCAGTTAATGGTGTTGCTGTTAAGTCCATAATCTCTTCTATTTGATCAACAGTTAAGCTCGAATCAGCTTGTCTAAGCAGGGCAACTACTGCGGACACATGAGGCCCGGCCATTGATGTTCCATTATAGGAAGCATAATCGTTTCCAGGTATAGCTGAGCGAATATTTACACCTGGTGCAGCTATATTTGGTTTCATGACTCCTTCATATGGAGAAGGTCCCCTTGAAGAAAAGCTTGCCAAAGCATTATTGATATCTGTTGCGGCAGTTGCATAAGATTCAGGATAATTGGATGGAGCATTTACAGTTCCTGTTCCTGGTCCGCTATTTCCTGCAGAAAATTCAGGAAAGATATCTGCACTTTTCCATGCTTGAACCATCGGACGGAACCATTCATTTAATCCTGCTGCGCCACCCCATGAGTTGTTTACGACATCTGGTGCATATTCAGGGTGTGGAGTACCATTCGCGTCCTTCGGTGCTAAAACGTACTCACCGGCTTCTAGTAAATCAGCTTGAGTCCCACTGCCAGCTGCATTTAGTGCTTTAACAGCAATGAATTTAGCGCCAGGGGCTACACCAATCTGGTTAGCACCATTTGGTTCTGATCCGACCATTGTTCCAATTGTATGGGTACCATGACCATTATCATCAAATGCTGCAGGGCGGTTTGTAGAAGTAGCGTCAAACCAACTGAACTCATGGTTCGGGTTGTCTGGATTAGCAGGGTTGTACCCACGGTATTTTGTCTTTAGGGTAGGGTGATCCCATTGCACACCAGTATCTATGCTGGCAACGACTGTTCCAGCTCCATCAATTCCCATTGCCCATGTTTGAGGTGCGCTGATTTTATCAATATTCCATTCGATCGAGGTGGTTTCTTCTTTTGTCTCTATTTTGGAGGAATTTTCCATAATATTGGACTCGATTAATGGCTTTTCAGCTTTGGATTGTTTAACAGGTTCTACAAGATGTACAGTTTCATTCGGTGAAATTTTTTCTACTTCAGGAAATGCGGCAATTTGTTCCATGACTTCTTTTGTAGCTGTTACAGCCATCCCATTAACGATGTAGAAGGATTGAATATCTTCAGCATTACCGGCTTTTTCTTGTTTTTCTAAATAGTTTTTTAGCTCATGCTGAGTTTCTTCAGCAGTTGCGCGAAGATTTGTAACGATGGAAGATCGTTTAGTCAAGGTCGTCTTGGCTGATGATAGCTTTTGTTTTTTCGCAGTAGCAGTAGCTTCTTTTGCTACCTTGGCAGTGTCTACCTGCTCTTTAAGTTTAATTAAGAAGGTGACTTTTTCTTCTTCCTTAAACTCATTTTGAAGATCTTTGGAGATTTTGTTACTGCTATTCTGTATAATCGTAGATTTTGCTGAACTATGGATGGATTCTGAGGAAGCAGTAGAAGATGGTGAAGACGTAAATCCTGTAGTTAAGAGCAATGATGGAATGAGCATAGATGTTAGAATGAGTGACGACAGTTTTTTTCTCTTTGTTTTCAACAAGTATTCCTCCCTATACTAGATTATTAAATTGCCAATATGCCAAGTATTTTTTCACCTCCCTGTTAAGTAATATCGAATTATGTAATCCTGCTGATATTTCTACCATAACGAATTGAAGTAAACAAATGCTGTCACTAAATGTCGCAAGTATACTATGGAAATTGAAAATGAATCATTGGATGTAGTTTGGCTACAGCTGTAGGTGTCATTCTAATTAGGAAATGATTAGAAAAGAATATACTTATACCTGATTTCATATGGAGATAGTTGTATGAAAAAGGAGGGAGGAAGAATTTTAATATACTATTATAATAAAAATAAGCCGTCTGACTTATTAAGCTATTTAATTACTAGTCTTTCTTTGTCTTAATCAAATAAAGACTGGGGAATAAGGTGGGATATTTTGTTACTTATATGAAATAAGGTGAATCCAACTCTCACCTTTATCCCAGAAAAGTATTCAGAATCGGTAGTTTTAATTTATTTAGATAAAGAAATAGGCTATGTTTATTGTTGGAAGATGTCGAACTATAGCAGGATATTTAGAGGATGCTGACATAACTGATGTAGAATGTGGGATATGTGCCTTTGTCTTATGTTGGTCACAAAGACGTTGCCACAGGATGTGGCGTATTTAGTCTTTGTTCCTTGATGCAGTCGTTTCAGCTTTTTATGCAATCCAGCTTCAGGGCCTAGGAGCTCGGGACATAAGCAAAGCCACTGCGGGGGAAGGGCATTCCCTACGTGCCTTTATCTTATGCTCCTCGCTCCTGACCAAGGCCCTTCAGCTTTTTATTTTGAATTGCTTGAAAAATTAATGAGTTTTGATGATAATTAAATAAAACATGTATACTGGCTATATGCTGATATTTGTAGGGAATATTTATATGCTTTATATAAGGGAGAAATCATGATGTTAACAGTGACACCCAAATTACCTGGAGAAAATAATAAACATTATTCGTACAGAATTATTAAGAATGGCATTATGTCTCTAGAATTAAAACCAGGACAAGCAATCAGTGAAATTGAGCTGGCTAATGAATTAAGGATTTCTCGTACTCCAATCAGAGAGGTAATCGGAAAATTAAAAGAGGAACATTTGGTTGAAGTATGGCCGCAGGTTGGCTCATACATATCAAAAATTGATTATAAATTGGTTAAAGAGGCAGCCTTTATGCGCTCTGTACTAGAAAAAGAGGTTCTTAAGTTAGCCTGCGAATCTATTTCTGACGAAACACTATTAGAGTTAAAAAAAGTTATCAGCTTACAAGAAAATTTCATAGGAAAAAAAGGAATGGAAAGAACCTTTCACGAATTGGATCAGGAATTCCACTCCCTATTTTATAAAGATCAGGAAAAAGACCATATCTGGGATGCAATAAATCGGTTAAGTACGCATTATAATCGAATCCGGTTATTATCTGAAATCGAATATGATTATACAGATATTATTAAACAACATAAAAACATTATTGATATTATTGAAAATAAAAAAGTTGACCAAATAGATGAGGCTGTTAGTCATCATATATTAGGACCAGAAAAATATTGGAATAGTTTGCTGGAACCGGATAGCCAATATGCTGAATACTTTGTAGAATAATCTCATTTTCCCTTTTATCAATGGTATATTGGATTATTCGGAATGCCCTTATTCATGGAATAAGGGTTTTTAATATTTAAAAGGGTAATATAAACTTTAATAAGATGTATGTACGTTTTTTAGCCCCTTAAATATAATAGATTAATAAAATTTACCATTACTTTAGTTTCTCTAATACCCTTGCATTTATAGAGGACAGTTACTATAATCACCGATATAGGAAACACAGTGGATGTTAGTAGTGATGTGGAAAAGTAGAATAATAGGGCAAAAAGTCTGAATAATCTTGACAAATGTGTTAAAATGGGTAATGTTATATCAAAAGATGTTAGAATTATTAGAAAATTTAAAATGTTCAACTAGATAGGAACGGAGGGTTTTAATTGGGTAATATGAAGAGTAAATCTACAACACTAGCGATTGGTTTTATGCTCTTTGCCTTATTTTTTGGGGCTGGAAATCTAATATTCCCAGTATTAATGGGGCAAATGTCAGGATCGAATGTTTGGGAAGCTACATTCGGCTTCATCATAACCGGGGTGGGATTACCTCTGTTAGGAGTATTGGCAATTGGGTATTCTGGCCAAAGCGATTTATATACGATGGCTAAACGTGTACACCCCATGTTTGCTATTATATTTACTACAGTTCTTTACTTAGCTATCGGGCCTTTGTTTGCGATGCCGAGGACGGGAACGGTTTCATATGAAATTGGTGTTAAACCTTTAATTGGTGATATGAATAGCACAGTAGCAATGACGATTTTCACTGTTATCTTTTTTGCTATTACGTGTTTCTTTGCATTAAAGCCAGGAAAAATTATAGATATAGTTGGTAAAATGTTAACACCAATCTTATTATTTTTTATCGCTTTATTGATTCTGGCAGCTTTGTTTAATCCAATGGGAAGCCTGACCGCTCCGGCTGAACAATATACAGAAAATGCATTCTTTAAGGGTTTCCAGGAAGGATACCTAACAATGGATACATTGGCATCCTTCGTATTTGGAATTATCATTATTAATGCAGTTCGTTCAACAGGGATTCACGGCAAAAAACAAATGATGACAAGTGTTATGAAATCTGCTTTCATTGCAGCCGGTTTACTTGCGGTAATCTATGCAGGGCTAGCATATTTAGGTGCTACCGGTGTGGAAGAGATTGGTGCATTTGATAATGGGGGTGCGATATTAGCAGCAGCATCTCATTATTATTTTGGTTCTTATGGAAGCTTAATCTTAGGATTTGCTGTTATCGCAGCTTGTTTAACGACTAGTATCGGTCTTGTAACGGCCTGTGCGGCATACTTTAATACATTGGCTCCGAGATGGTCCTATAAAACATATGCTATTGTTTTATCAGTATTCAGTGCCTTAGTTGCCAATGTGGGACTAGCCGACTTAGTGGCTATTTCAGTACCTGTGCTGACAGCTATTTACCCTTTGGCTATATGCTTGATTTTCCTTACATTCATGCACAATGTATTTAAAGGTTTTTCAGAAGTATATATTTGCAGTTTGGCATTAACCTTTATTGTTAGTTTGTTTGATGGTTTTAATGCAGCGGGTCTGCAAATAGAAGCAATCAATAATTTATTTGCTTATTTGCCGCTTTACTCCGTGGGATTAGGATGGATTGCACCAGCCATATTGGGCGCTATTATTGGTTATCCGATTGGTATGATGAGACAGTCTGCTCCCATAATGAATGAAGTTCCAGATATGCAGAAAGACTAGTGAGTACATGTGAAGCCAGCGTGAGACACCGCTGGCTTTGTCTTTTTTCAATAAAAAAATAATCTCGGCTCTATGATGGAGCCGGGATTATTTTTTATTCTACACGCTTAAGAAGGTCGATATGATCTGCAGCAGAATTATGAGTGGAAGGCAGTGAATTCTGTGTATGAGATTCTTCTGCTGGCTTTACATAATCATCGTAGAAGACTGCTAATGAAGTAGTTATATAAGGTGTAAGGTAGATAGTAATACCAAACAGGGTGATGAGTCCAATAACCATGCTTGCCATGCCGCTGAAATATAATCCATCATTAATAGTATCAGCACCTACTACAATTGATATGATTCCGATAAAAATTAATACAATAGGGATAATAAACCAAGGTAAAAATGATAGGTATAATACAAATAAATCTTTCTTTTTGCCATTCATGATTCGACGGCTTTCTGAAATCGCTTGAAGAGCGGTTAAATCGGAACGGTCACGCAAGATAAATAATGACATGGAATAGGCTAATGCTTTAATAATGCCAGGTATAATTAATAAAAGTAACCAGAGCGCAGTAAATATTACGATTAAAAAGTTAGTTAAGGCATTCCTGAAATAATTCATTTTAAAACCATCAAATAGTGTTTCGATAGAAGGGTTTTGCTGCCTTTTTATAGCTAAGTGGAACCAATGATTTCCTACAGCCAATGGGCTGGTTATAAAGAAAGTTGCAAGAAGATAAAGAAACGATTCAGATACTCCGCTTATAAGAGCATTTATGAAAAAAACTCCTATCGCGATCCCCCAGTAGCCAGTTAATTTTTGTTTGGCTGTATTTTTTATCAGTTTAATATTCATTTTAAAACTCCTTCCTTCTTCCTATGTGTATATAACTACTTATAAGAATAATATATTTTGCCACAATTTGTAAAACGATATATGTTTTTGTAATTTTTAGATAATTAGTTGGAATTTAAAAGAGCATCAAGTATAATTGGGAGTAATTAACAATACCTACCGGTCAGTATGTGAAAGGAGCGAAGGCATGGATTTTTCCTATTCGAGTAAGGTGATTGACTTGGAGAGACAGTTAATTGCTTTTATGAATGAGTATGTATATCCTAATGAAGGATTATATGAGGTTCAGTTAAATGAGCAAGAATCAAGATGGAGTCAGGTCCCGCCGATTATGGAAGACTTAAAATCAAAAGCTAAAAAGGCGGGGCTGTGGAATTTATTTCTGCCTGAGAGTGAATACGGTGCTGGTCTGACCAATTTGGAATATGCACCTTTATGTGAAATAATGGGACGCTCATTAATCGGTCCTGAAGTATTTAATTGCAGTGCTCCTGACACAGGTAATATGGAAGTATTAGAAAGGTTTGGTACTGCTGAACAGAAAGAGAAATGGCTTAAGCCTTTATTAGCCGGTGAAATCCGTTCCTGTTTTTCAATGACTGAGCCAGATGTCGCTTCATCAGATGCTACAAATATTGAGGCAAGTATTGAAAAAGATGGGGATAGCTATATTATCAATGGCCGTAAGTGGTGGTCCTCAGGTGCAGGAGATCCAAGATGTGAAATTGCAATTGTGATGGGGAAAACGAATAAAATGGCAAATCGGCATGAACAGCAATCTATGATTCTTGTACCTCTTGATTCAAAAGGAGTAAAAATAGAAAGAATGCTTCCTGTTTTTGGATATGATCATGCCCCTCATGGACATGGAGAAATTACATATAAAAACGTTAAAGTACCCGCTGAGAACATCATTTGGGGAGAGGGAAAGGGATTTGCAATTGCGCAGGGAAGACTGGGACCAGGAAGGATTCATCATTGTATGAGGCTGATAGGGGCAGCAGAGCGTTCTCTTGAAATATTATGTAAGCGCATTCAAAACAGGACTACCTTTGGAAAGCCGCTATCTAATCAAGGGGTCATAAAGGAGTGGATTGCAAACTCAAGAATTGAAATTGAGCAGGCTAGATTATTAACTCTAAAAGCAGCTTATATGATGGATACGGTTGGGAACAAAAAAGCGAAGGCCGAGATTGCGATGATCAAAGTCGTTGCTCCAAACATGGCTCTGAAGGTTATCGACAGGGCTATACAGGGACTTGGGGCAGCGGGAGTATCAGAGGATTATCCTTTGGCGGCTCATTGGGCAAATGCAAGAACATTACGATTGGCTGATGGACCCGATGAAGTTCACCGTGCCCAAATTGCCAAGCTTGAGCTTAAAAAATATCTGGGGGAGGCACAAGCTAATCATGAACGTTTTACAAATGTTTGATTTATCCGGTAAGACAGCGATTATCACAGGAGGCGGACGCGGGCTTGGAGCCCAGATTGCACAGGGGTTGGCAGAAGCGGGAGCAAATATTGTTCTGTGCTCACGCAAGGTTGAGGCTTGCACCGAGGTAGCAGACTATCTGAATAAAGAATATGGAGTTGAAACCTTGGCCTTAAAATGTGATATTGCGAATCCCGAAGATATTCATGGTGTCGTCTCAGAAACACTGGATAAATTTGAGGCTATTGATATTCTTGTCAACAATAGCGGTGCCTCATGGGGAGCTTCTGCACTGGATATGCCGCTTGAAGCCTGGAATAAGGTAATCAATACGAATTTGACAGGAACCTTCCTGATGTCCCAGGCAGTGGGGAAGGTGATGGTTGAACAGAAGCGAGGAAAAATAATCAATATTGCTTCAGTTGCGGGGCTCGGTGGAACTCATGCTGACATGATGGATACCGTTGGGTACAATGCCAGCAAAGGAGCTGTCATTACTTTAACAAAAGATTTGGCAGTGAAATGGGGGAAACATAATATTCATGTTAATGCAATCGCACCGGGGTTTTTCCCAACCAAAATGTCTAAGGTCTTACTCGAACGCGGAAAAGATGCAATTGAATATATGACACCGCTTGGAAGGCTTGGAAATGATGAGGACCTCAAGGGGGTTGCTTTATTCCTGGCCTCTGCTGCATCCAATTATATAACAGGTGAGGTATTGGTAGTTGATGGCGGAAAACACGCCATGGTTTAAATAAAAAATGAAGGAGATTTGATTATGGAAAATATGAAAAAGAAAGCTTGGCTTACGCAATATCCGGAAGGTATTGCATCTGATATTGAAATTCCAAACAAATCACTGCCAGACATTCTTCATGAAACGACAATCCATTACCCCACAAACAATGCCCTATCTTTTTTTGGAAGAAAAATGACCTATCAAGAACTTTCAGGAACATCAAATCGCTTTGCCGCAGCACTTCAGAATAATAATGTTAAAAAGGGTGACAGGGTAGCAATAATGCTGCCAAACTGTCCTCAGTATGTGATTGCCTATTATGGGGCATTATCGATGGGAGGAATTGTCACTCAAATTAATCCTATGTTAGTAGCCAGAGAGCTGGAATATATATTGCAGGATTCCGGTGCTGAAACGATTGTTGTCATGGATGCATTCTATCAAACCGTTAAAGCTGTTCAATCCACTACGAATCTCAAAAATATTATTGTAGTAAGCCTGCAGCCATCCGGGGCTGAATTCGGAAATGATTGGACATTTGAGCGATTTATCTCTGAAACAGTCATGCCAGTAGAGCCGGTAGTTATTGATCCGAGCCATGATGTTGCTGTGTTCCAATATACAGGCGGCACTACGGGGAGATCGAAAGGAGCCATGCTCACTCATCGTAATTTAGTGGCCAATATCTATCAAACAAAGGAATTTTACAAAAAGATAGTAAATAAAGGGCAGGAACGGTATCTGACTGTCATCCCATTATTCCACGTATTTGGTATGACGGCCTGTATGAATAATTGCATATTAATGGCGAGTGAAAACATATTGCTACCTCGTTTTGATTTAGAAGAGGTTCTTCAAACGATAAAACAGGAGAAGCCAACTATATTCCCTGGCGTACCAACCATGTATGTGGCGATCAACGCTCATCCTAAAGCAAAGGAATATGGGATTGATAGCATAAAAATTTCCAATAGCGGAAGTGCTCCTATGCCTATGGAATTAATGAAGGAATATGAATCAAAAACGGATTCCAAGATTTTGGAGGGCTATGGTCTTTCGGAAGCATCGCCTGTTACGCATTGTAATCCTGATTTTGGTGTTCGTAAACCTGGAACAGTCGGAATTGCCTTCCCATCTACAGATTGTAAAATCGTGGATGTAGCTACAGGAGCTGAGGAAGTTCCGATTGGCGAACTGGGAGAATTAATTGTCAAAGGTCCCCAGATTATGAAAGGTTACTGGAATATGCCTGAAGAAACGGCTAATGCTCTCCGTGATGGATGGCTATATACAGGGGACATTGCCAGGATGGATGAAGATGGATATCTAACGATTGTTGACCGTAAAAAGGATCTAATCATTGCAAGCGGTTATAATATCTACCCTCGTGATGTAGAAGAAGTCCTGTATGAACATCCATCTGTACAGGAAGCAGTTGTAATAGGAGTTCCGGATGAGTATCGCGGAGAAACAGTAAAAGCAATTTTAGTATTAAAAGCGAATGAGTCAGCTACGGATAAAGAGATTATAGAATACTGTAAAAACAATATGGCGGCCTATCGAGTGCCGACAATAGTAGAATTCCGTGATGAATTACCAAAAACAAATGTCGGAAAAATACTTCGCCGGGCTCTGAGGGAAGAAGTCGAAACAAAATAAAGATGACATGAATACACACGAACTGGAGTCTTGATGATGAAACAAAAAATTAAGAACACCAGCATTTCTTTATTTGAACAAAAGGGTTTTGCAGAAACATCCATACAGGATATTGTTGATTCTTTGGGTGTTACAAAGGGAACCTTTTATTACTATTTTGCAAGTAAAGAAGAATTATTGATGAATATTCATCTCGATTATATTAATGGATTAATTGAAAGACAGGAAGCAATCCTAAATAACTCGAAGAAAATCTGTAGACAAAAAATACATGATATTGCGTATTTACTAGTGAGTGATATTCGAACCCAAGGTTTAAGTGCAAAGGTATTCTTCCGGGAAATGAAACTATTATCCGAGGATAAGTTGGAAGAGATTTTGCCAAAGCGTGATCAATTTCGCTTTAATATTGAAGATTTAATTAAACAAGGAATAAAGACAGGGGAGTTACGCTCAGATTTAAATCCTACCATTGTCACATTTGGTATTCTTGGAATTTTGAACTGGAGCTATCAGTGGTTTAACCCTGAAGGAGTTATTTCTGAACATGAATTAGCAGACATGTTTGTAGAGATGATCATGAAAGGAATTGAAAAAGGGGAGTAGGAAATCACGACTCCCTTTTTTTGAAATAAAATTGCTTAATTTGGAGCTGGTCGGTGTATAGATGACGAATATCCTCCGTGGCATACAGCAGGGTATAAATATAGTATGAATACTGTAAATAGGTAAAAGGAGGCCGCTATGGAATCAATGGTAACTGTCCGATTTTCGGAAACAGATGCACTTGGTCATGTGAATAATACAAGTTATTTTATCTATCTGGAGGAAGCTCGTCTTCATTTTTTGAAGGAAATGGAACTGGAATTAAAAATAAAAAATTGGTCATTCATTTTGGCCTCAACTAAATGTGATTTCCTCTCTCAAGCCTATTTTGATCAAATATTAAAAATTAACACGACTGTATCCAGAGTGGGGACAAAGAGCTTTCAGCTTGAACATGATATTTACTGTGCCCAAACCGGTAACCCAATTGCCAAAGGGACTGCCATCCTTGTTCAGTTTAATTTTGACAAACAGGAAAGTGAACCGATTCCTGAAATGCTAAAAGAGAAACTGCTGAGGCTGGTCGAAGCTGTTTAATGAGTCCGATTTTTAAAAGAGGTGAGATAGGCATGAACCAAGGAGTTAGTAAAGATACGATTCCCGTACGAAGCGGAGAAGAATTGCAGCAGCATGTACTTGAATCATTTCTGCGGAGTAAGATTAGCGATTTGCCAGAAGAAAACCTCGAAATTGAACAATTCTCGGCAGGTCATTCAAATTTAACCTATCAATTAAAAATAGGCACATGGGAAGCTGTTTTAAGGAAACCGCCGCTAGGTCGTTTAGCTCCCAAAGCCCATGATATGCAAAGAGAATATAGCATCCTCTCAGAATTACATCCTCTATTCAGTCCGGCGCCAAAACCAATCCTTTACTCAGATGATGAACATGTTGTTGGGAGTCCGTTTTTTATTATGGAACGAAAGCAAGGTTTTATATTTGATACTTCTGTTCCTGAAGGCATTAAACCTTCCCGTGAACTCTTTCAAAATTTATCAAAGGAAATGGTAGCACGTCTTGTTCAGCTTCATAGCATTTCCTATCAGGAGACTAGATTGAAGGAAATCAGTAAGCCTGATGGCTTTATGGAAAGACAGACAAATGGATGGATAGCACGTTATGAACGAGCAAAAACAGATGATATTCCAAATATACAAGAATTAGAGAAATGGTTAGTAGATCACATTCCAGCTTCATGTGATGCTTCAATTATTCATTATGACTATAAATTAAACAATGCGATGTTTAATGAGGATGGGACGGAAATGGTCGGTTTATTTGATTGGGAAATGACGACGGTTGGAGATCCGCTCGCAGATCTTGGAGTAGCTATGAGCTATTGGGCAGAGGGGGACGATTCTGAAGTATTGAAAAAAGGACTGGGTAAGCCATCTGTTACGATTCGGGATGGATTTTATACAAGGGAACAATTTATTTCAGAATATGCAAAACAAAGCGGCCGTGATGTCTCCAATATGAATTTCTATTTAACGTTTGCCTATTTCAAATTAGCGGGAATCTGTCAGCAAATCTACTATCGTTATCATAATGGCCAAACAAAGGATCCGAGATTTGCCAACTTTGATAAGTATGTAAAAACATTGATTGAGCATGCTTATTCACTTACAAGGAATCGATAAGATGCTGAAAGTGCATGTCTTGCTGACCAAGGAAGATATTTCACCAGAAAAATTGGCCACAGGCAACAAGGTAGCTGTTGTACTGGATATTCTCCTGGCCACAACAACAATTGTAGCAGCGTTGCAGAATGGAGCAAAAGAGGTTATTCCTGTTCTTAATCCAGATGAAGCTATTAAAGTAAGCAGACAATTTGAGAACGGACAAGCCTTGATGGCTGGGGAATTACATGCAGAACCAATCGATGGTTTTATTTATCCAGGACCCGTTGAAATTAGCACACGTATCCATGGTAAAACCTTGATTCTTTCAACGACTAATGGCACGGTGGCTCTACATAAAGCAGCACATGCAAATCAAGTGTATATCTCCTCCTTGCTTAATAATGCTGCCTTGGCACAGGCGCTATTGAAAAGTAGCAAGGATAAAACGATTGTCGTGATTTGTTCAGGAAATTCAGGAGAATTTAGCCTAGAGGATTTCTATGGTGCCGGCCATTTAATTGCAAATATAACCTGTAGAACCAAACAAGAGATTGAGCTGAATGACGCTGGAAAAGCTGCATTGGCTTTCTATGACAGCCATTCATCAAATCCGTACTCAGTCCTGGCAGCATCCAGAGTTGGATTGCTATTAACCAGATATGGATTAAAGGAAGACCTTCTGTTATCAAGTACAAGTGGATGTTATGAGATTGTTCCTGTGTTTAAAAATAATCGCGTTGTATTAACGGCAAAAAAGGAGGCATAGGATGCGATTTCAAGAACAAGTTGCCGTGATCACCGGGGGTGGCAGCGGGATTGGAAAGGCCACCGCTCTGCGTTTGGCGAAAGAAGGGGCAAATGTCATTCTAGTTGGAAGAACCTTAGAAAAGCTTGAAAGCGTTGTTGATGAAATTAATAATCAAAGCCATCATATCCAGGCAACCTGTTTTGCGGCCGACGTTACGAAAGAAGAGGAAGTAACCGCGTTGTTAGATTTTATTGAGGATCATTTTATGGACTTGCATGTGGTCATCAATAATGCAGGTGGTTCAGTGCAATCAAAAATAATGGATACGGCCGTAGAGGCTTGGGATATCGTTCAGGAAGTAAATTTGAAGAGTGTGTTTTTGGTTTCAAAAATACTTGGGAAGTTTATGATGGAGCAAGCTAACCGTGGAGGTAATAGGGCATTTGTCAATATAGCAAGTCTATCAGGCCATAAGGCTGCTGCTCATATACCTCATTATAGTTCTGCAAAAGCAGCTGTGTTGAATTTTACGAAGGCACTTGCTTTTGAAATGGCACCATATGGTATCCGTGCAAACTCCGTGTCACCTGGATTTGTTGAAACACCGTTGACAGAATGGTCTTTAACAAATGAACGGTTTGTGAAATCAATTGAACGCAACACAGCATTAAAAAGAGTAGGAACTAGTGAGGAAATAGCTAATGTTATTGCCTTTTTAGCATCGAGTGAAGCTTCATACATGACAGGTACAGATGTACTGGTCGATGGGGGATGGATGATTACGTAAAAGAGAAGGGGAGATGGATGATGGAACACTTATTAATAAAAGAAATAGGTTCAGTTTTAGTATTGACATTAAATAGACCTGAAAGCTTGAATGCTTTTAGTCCGGAAATGATAACAGGACTAATTAGTGAATTAAAAAAAGCGGATAAAAATCCTAATGTAAAAGTGATTGTTCTAAACGGATCAGGACGGGCGTTTAGTGCCGGCGGAGATGTAAAAACGATGGGAACCAAATCAGCAGCTACTACCTACGAGTATTTAGGAGTCATAAATGAATGTATTTTAACGATGAAGGAGATTGAGACTCCTATTATTGCGGCGGTACATGGTTTTGCGGCAGGGGCTGCTTTTAATTTGGCGCTTGCCTGTGATTTGATTGTAGCCGCTGAGGGGAGTAAGTTCGCTTTAAGTTTTTCAAAGGTTGGCCTTATTTCGGATGCAGGTGGTTCCTATTTCCTACCACGTTTAGTTGGTCCACACTTAGCGAAACAATTCTTCTTTTCAGCTGAACCGATACCAGCAGAACGTTTATATGAACTTGGGGTTATTAATAAACTTGTACCTTTAGAAGCTTTGCGTGATGAAGCAATTCAATATGCGACTATGCTATCCTATGGTCCAGGAAAAGCATATGGGCAAATGAAAAAACTGATTGATTATTCTTTTACGGCCACTCTCGAAGATGTCCTGGAGAGAGAACGCATCACTCAAACGATGATGATAGCCACGGAGGATCATCAAGAAGGTGTATCTGCATTTAAAGAAAAAAGAAAGCCGCAATTTACCGGCAGATAAGTGAAAGGGAGTATGTATTATGAAAGCCATTCAATTTACTGAATACGGAGGACCAGAAGTATTAAAAATGGTCGAATTAGATAGGCCGAAACCTGGTCCACATGAAGTATTAATTGAAATACATGTAGTTGGTGTGAATTATGCAGATACTGCCAGACGTGAAGGCCAATATGTTGTACCAACCCAGCTTCCTTTTGTGCCTGGAGCTGAAGTTGCCGGGGTTGTAGTCGAAACTGGCTCAGAAGTGACGTACGTAAATGTTGGAGCGAGGGTGGTCACGCTGATTGAATCTGGGGGATATGCTGAGTATGCTGTTGCAGACGCTCGGTCCGTAATTCTCCTGAAAGAAGAACTCGATTTAAAAAAAGCGGTCGCCCTCCCACTTCAAGGTTTGAGTGCCTACCATATTTTAAAAACAATGGGGCAATTGCAAGAGGGTGAAACAGTTCTCGTTCATGCAGCAGCTGGAGGAGTTGGGACTTTAGCAGTCCAATTGGCTAAATTAATGGGCGCAGGGAAGGTAATTGCAACTGCCAGCACAGAAGAAAAGCTGGAGCTTGCACGTTCTCTGGGAGCTGATGTATGTATCAACTATACAAAAGAGGGTTGGTATAAAGAAGTGCTGGAAGCGACAAACGGCCGTGGAGTTAATGTGGCGCTCGAAATGGCTGGCGGTGATATTTTTAAGGAGACACTGAAATGCTTAGCTACGTTCGGGAGATTGGTGATATATGGTGTCGCAAGTGGAGAACAGGCCGTAATGCACCCATCATCCTTAATGGCCAGAAACCAGTCGGTCATTGGATTCTTTCTTCCGCAAATTATGAGAAAGCCAGAACTGCTATTGCCGAGTATGCGTGATCTTTTTTCATTCTTAGAAGAGGGAAAATTAAAATTAATAATAGGTGAAGTCCATCCGCTCGATGAAGCAGCAAAAGTGCATGAGTTATTGCAGTCGAGGAAAACAGCAGGAAAGATAATACTTGAAATTCGTCGTTGAATATTAATAGCATTCTTGTAAAGCATGCAGTTCTGGCATGCTTATTTTTATTGTAATAAGAGTATGGATAAATGTGATATTATTCAAAATTATTATATTTATATAATTTATATTGATATTAAAATGAGTGAAAAACTATTTAATTTGTATTATGTGCCATTGTTTTTACTAGTTCTTATTTTGTAAACTATTATAGTGAAATAAAATATAAGGACTGAAAAAATAATGGAATGGAAAAACATATATCGCGGTATGTTAATGGGAATCAGTGATTTAATTCCCGGTGTAAGTGGAGGAACCATAGCGTTTATATTAGGTATTTATGATCGCTTATTATTATCAATCAGTGGCTTTTTTAGCCGTGACTGGAGAAGGTATCTGGGCTTTTTATTGCCACTCGCAATCGGTATGGGGTTTACTATACTGACGTTTAGCCGATTGATTGATTATTTGCTGGAACATCATCATGAACCGACACAATTCTTTTTTGTAGGATTAATCATCGGTGTACTACCCTTTATTATAAGACAGGCAGAGGTGAAAAAACACTTTACAGGAAAGCATTATGGGGTTGTCGTTTTGGTTGCAATCATGATGGCAGCACTAGGTTTCCTGAAGCCGAATGAATCTGTTGTTATATCTGAAGTAACGCTTTTATCTGGGCTTGGATTATTCTTTTCCGGCTGGCTTGCAAGTATGGCTATGCTGCTTCCAGGCATTAGTGGCTCGTTTATATTATTGTTGCTCGGTGTTTATTCAACTGTTATTTCTGCTTTATCAGATTTAAACTTTTCGATTATTATCCTTGTAGGGGCTGGAGCAGTGGTTGGCTTTATTGTGAGCAGTAAAGCAATCAGCTTTTTACTGAGGGCATATCCACATATGACGTTTGCGGTCATAATGGGATTAATTATTGGATCTATATTTGTGGTCGTTCCTGGATTACCAACAGGAATAGGTACGATATTGCTATGTTGTATAACGTTTGTGTCAGGTCTTTTGGTAACGAAAATCTTTACGAAGTAATGATTGAATAGGAAGTAAAAGGATTGTCTCGTACAATCCTTTTTTATTTTGTTTCGCCTGCATTGTTAAAACAATTATGTTAGATAGATAGGAAAATGTCGTTTACGTTTAGAATATTAAGAATTAAGCAGAGGTATAAATTAACTAACAACTTTACAATAAAAAAATATTGGAGGTTGAATTATGATACAAAAGGGACTGAGGTTTATATTTTTGGCATTTCTTATCTTAGCAGTATCAGCATGTGGAAGTGAAAAAGAAGAGACGATAAACGAGGAAAATAAAAAGAATCATACTACAGAAGATGTAAGTACCGATAATAATGAAGGTACCGATGATAAAGAAACAAAAAATGGCGTGGCATCAAAAGGAGAAGAGCCATCTGTATCCTCTGAGGTGTATCAAGATCGATTTACTTCTGGTAATATGGGTGTGAAAAAGATACTATATGAAAATTTAAAAATAAATGACACTAAAAATATAGAAGACGTAATCATTACGTTAGAAGGTATACAGTATGCTGAGATAACCCCATCAGAGGCAGCTAAATCAAAGTTCAAAAATTTAAATGATAAAGACCGTATAGTGCTTACAGCGAAATTAAAGCTTGAGAACAATTCCAAACAACCATTGATATATCAATCCATTCGTTCCTTTTTAAGAGGGAACGATAATCAAATAATCTATCTGCCAGAAACAAATCTTGAGCCGAGCCAACAAGGAGAAATGGCTGCAGGAACATCTAGTGAAAAGCTTCATGTCTTTTTAATAGACAAGGATTTGTTTTCAAAAACGCGAAATTTAAAATTGGAGTTTGGACCATTCCTAAATAGTGAAGGTAAAGATTTATTTGATGGGAAAAAGACAGAATTTGAAATTCCATTACCGAAGTAATAGCCATAAAAAGAACCGTAATTCTGCTTGTCAGAATTACGGTTCTTTCCCTGTGTTAAATATGTTGCAGATTGTTAAGAATTAATCAAATCTGGAGTCACTAAGAATGCGGCCAATCTCTTCCATATGGCCTGTTTCATCGGAGATAAGATCTTCTAGTTTGACAACTAATTCAGTTAAGCCTAATTCCTCAGCTTGTTTCTTGCGTGTTTCGTAGCGATCTATTGTATCTTTTTCTGCCTGATAGGCAGATTCAAGCATTACCTTAACATCAGTGGTTTGTTTAACTTCTGCTGGTGTTACAGTTGGTGTTCCACCCAATGTACTGATTTTTTCTGCAAGATATAAAGCATGTCCCTGTTCATCGGCTATTTCACCTTCAAAGAAAGGTTTCAGTGTTTGTCTGTATAAACCAGAAACCATTGCCGCATAGCTAGAATACATGATTGATGCAGCATATTCATTTGCTAGATCTTCATTTAAACCATCTATTAATTCTTTTAATTTTTTTTCCATTCTATAATCCACTCCTTCTATATTCTATAATTCAAATGTACCCTACTTTACTACATATTAAGCATTTTTTTTGTGGCAGGATTTTGAAATGTTCAGGAATATTTTTACATAATAAAAAGCCTGATCCGATAAAGGACCAAGCTTGGATTATTAAGTCAGATTAATTTTGAGAAATTAATACGTTTATTGAGAGCATACATAATTGGAGCACCAATTGTCATGACTGCTAATTCTCCAGCTGCGGTTGTTGCCCATGCAAACCAGAAAGGAAGTTTCAAAACAATATTTAACTCTATAGCAATTAAGAACATGGTAAAAGTAAAAACGAATGTATTAATAGCCATCCTTGCCCAAATATTGCGGACAAATCGGAAGGTTAGAATGGTGATTGTTAATGCTAGTATGGATTGGCCAACACCAAATATTAAATCATATGCACCCATTGATGAGAAAAAGAGGTTAGAGATAAATACTCCTATTACAATCCCATACATGTATTTTTTATTAAATACAATCAAGTGATTGAACATTTCAGGTACTCGAAACTGAATGTTCGAAAATGCGATTGGCTGTACGATTATAGTGACAGCAATATATAAGGCTGCCAAAACTCCATTTACAGCAAGCGTTCTAATATTCATTTTTTTCTCTCCCTTAGTTTTTTATCGTGGGATGGTTACGAACCACGTTTAGTATTTCCGAAGACACCAAATAATCATAAGCATAATAAGATGCCTAGTCAACAAAGGATTGTAGTTGGATCATGGCAAAACATCATCGTATAGTTATGATCGACTGGCATAAATCAATAAAAGACGCCGAGAGAAATCTCGGCGTCACAGATATTTAATCGTTAGTTTAATGACTTGGAGTTAACTTTTTTGTATTAATTGGCTTTATGTCATCCTTTTTAAAGATTGTTTTACGAATCCATGGAAGAACGTAATAGTCTCCACCGAATCGGCCGGCATTTGCACCTGCTACAAGAATAACCATTCCCAGTATGATGTAGAGCGGGTTAGTAGATACTGTTCCGCCAAATAAAAACATAAAATTCATTAATAATCCAAAGAAGGCAGCTGTAGTTGTTAAGACACCAAGCAGTAACCCCAGCCCAACTAGAAATTCTCCCCATGGAATTAAGATGTTGATTAACCCTACGTTAGGAATCGCAAATTTTTCAATGAATGAACCATACATCGGATACAGTGCACCTCCATCTGGACCAGTTACAGGATTAGCAACAATATTTCCAAGGAATCCGGATGCATCAAATGCTCCGCCTTTAATTTTCTCAAATCCATGAATCATCCATTCATAACCAAGATACAATCTTATAATCAATAATAGTCCGGAGGCATATTTATTAGTTCGTAACCAATTCATCATTTTAAATCACTCCCATATGGATTTAACTGGCTCTAATCCGCGGTTTTTAGTGCCAGTAACTTTCTATACCTTATTTATATACCATATGCTTGATAATGTGGTGTATTATCCCTGTGTTTCATTTTTTGTACAAAAATATGTGAACCTTTTAAGTTAATACTAAAAACAACTTTACAAACGTGATATTGTTCGTTCCTTCACAAACTTTTACACAATTATCCATTTTGTGTGGTGTATAAGGATAAAAAAACAATACTCTAAATTAAATGACCTATTTAAAAATTTATATATAAGAGTAAAATATATTTAATGATAAAAGGTTAGAAAGAGAACATTTAAGGAAAATAATAGTATAGGTGTTTGAAGGAGGAATGGGAATGAGCTTACAATCAGTTATTATTGAAGCATTACATGTTAAACCGGAAATAAACCCTAAAGAAGAAATCAAAGACAGAGTTGGGTTCCTAAAAAGTTACTTAAAGAAGAGCGGAGCAAAAGGATTTGTTCTAGGAATCAGTGGCGGTCAGGATTCTACATTGGCAGGACGTCTGGCTCAGATGGCTGTGGAAGAACTGCGTGAGGAAGGGTTTGCGGCTAAATTTATTGCTGTCAGACTTCCATATGGAGTACAGCAAGATGAAGAGGATGCTCAGCGTGCTCTGCAATTTATTAAACCAGATGAAAATATTACTTTTAATGTAAAGTCTACTGTCGATGTCATTACGGATCAATACAAAGAAGCAACTAATGAAGCATTAACCGATTTTAATAAAGGGAATGTGAAAGCAAGGCTTCGTATGATTGCACAATATGCTATTGGTGGACAAAATGGACTTTTGGTAATAGGAACAGACCATGCTGCTGAGGCAGTGACAGGTTTTTATACAAAATATGGAGACGGCGGAGCTGATGTTCTTCCATTATCGGGATTGTCTAAGCGCCAGGGCAGAGAATTGCTGAAAGAATTGGGAGCTGAGGAAAGACTATATATGAAAGAGCCGACTGCCGATTTGCTGGATAATAAACCGCAGCAAGCTGATGAAACAGAACTTGGCTTAAAATATGATACGATTGACGATTATTTGGAAGGTCGGAAAGTCGATGCTGAAGCTGCATTGAAAATTGAAAAGCAATATTTAAAAACAGAACACAAACGTCAAATGCCTGCATCCATTCATGATAATTGGTGGAAATAACTAACCAAAAAGTAAGCCTGTGATTTTCATAATCATGGGCTTATTCTATTGTAAGGTGAAAATGAATCGTGATTAAGATAACGATATACTGGTATAATTAATTGAAGGAAAATAAAAAACACGAATTGTTTTAGTTAATTATCTGAGGGTATAGGATATAATCTAGTATTATATTTATTTCAAATATGACAAATGTTCCATTTTGCTATCATATTGTATTGAAGATGAAACTTTACCGAAACCATTTTGCAATCAAATTTTATTACACTATATAAGTTATAATGTATTCTATTGAACAAATTTGTGTGAGAGAACCAGGGAGGGGTCGTATGATGAATAATGAAAATAACTTGATTGAAAAGTCCTTATATAAAACCTTATTAACAAACGATAATGCGGCGAATCCGTTGCTTATAATAAGTGAAGAATTTTTGGCAGAACAACAAAAGGAATTGCCTGAGCTATCAACGCTTAGATTTGCTCAGGGAGAGCTTTATTTCCATTATAAAGACTATGAGACTTCCATTTTTAAATGGGAAAAGGTTAGCAATGATCTGGCGCCTTGGGCTATAAAGAATATGGCGGATGCTTACTTTGCAATGGCTATGTATAAAAACGCTGAAGAGCTTTATAAATCCATTGAATCAGACTCGATTATATTGAATACCGAAGTTGGATTGCAATTATTTGCTCTATATACGAAATTGGATAAAACTGAACTGGCTGATAAAACGATTAAAAAGGTAGTTAAGTTGAATCCAGATGATTCTCAAGTGACAGAAATAGCACGTTCATTCTTTGAAGAGCAACGTGATTGGAATAGTGCAGTTGAACTTGCAGTAAATGAATCCATTCGTACGGAGTCATTGCTTTGGTATGATGTTCTGCAGTCCTATATTGATCAAGGTGTAACGAAAAATATGGAACCTGGCTATTTTTATCAAGTATTACATAAGCTCTATTCCATTGACAGTGGTCAATTTGAACAACTTGCAGTATCTCTTTGGAACAGCTATAAGGGCGAACCGGCATATTTGCAATGGGTTCAGGGATTTAATGATTTACTGCAGGATCTTGAACTTGTACATCCCGAACCATGGTCAGATTTATCCTTCTTATTTAAAGTGGGTTACTTCGAATTAATTAATGGACATAAATTATTAAAAACATTAAAAGGCTTATTACCAAGTTTATTACGTAACTGGCTTCGCATTACAGATCGGAAGCATGCTCTTTTAGCTTCTTCTGCTATATTGTCATGGAATGATAATTTTCCTGGTATGATAGGCCAAGTTGATATTGATCATGCAGAGAGAGTGTTAATGCAGGCTGAAAATAACCGGAATGGCTTGGAGGATAGCGTTCGATTATTTGAGGAACTTGATCAATGGGCAAACCAAAATAATTTATCTGTAAGCGAAAGACAAAAATGGATTATTGATGAGTTATTAGATATAAATGTACAACATATTATGATTGCCGGAACTAGCGGTAGCGGTAAATCTGCCTTAATTCATTCTATCTTAGGAGAAGAGTTATTTGATAAACCAACTTCATCGGCTATCATGTTTAAAAATGCCGAAGAAGAAAGCATAATGGAAGTGACAGACTCTTCAATTAATCCACTAAATCTAGAGGAGCTTGAAGAGAAAGTTTCAAACAGAAACTTTGTTGATAACAAGCCAAGTATCATCGAATACCAGCTTCCGAGCCAATTTTTGGCCGACAATCAAATAGCAATCATCGATACTCCGGGATTCAGCATTGCAAATAATAAAATCCAGGAAGTACGCCGTTATTTGAATATGGCAGATGGTCTTTTACTTGTATTAGATGTAAATGATCCATTTACAAACAAAGAACGCGAAATTGTAATGGCCCTTCATGAACAAGCACCTGATCTGCCAATTCATTTCTTATTAAATAAAATGGATCTTGTTCACAATGATCAGGAGGCTATTCGTATAGTGGATGAAGCATGGTCCAGAATCAGTCCTTACCTGCCGAATGCAACAATCTTTGCTCATTCTGCTCATTATAGAAGCAACAGGCAGCTTTCAGATTTTGCTGAATTTATTAAAATGAATCTAACAAGTAAATATAAGGAAAGCGCACGTACTGCTAAGCTGCTTCACTTTGTACGTGAGACTATATCAAGCTTGCTCGACCAACGATTGGAAAGGGAAGAAAGCTTGATTGAATCCATTCAATGGAATGAGGACCTTTTAGCAAAACTAAATGGTGCGAAGAATCAGATGGAGGATTTGGAGAAAGAAAAAGCCGTATTGTTGCGTAAGACGTTTAAACAAAGGAAGGAAGCCATTCGCCTTGATGTGGAGGCAGCTGTACCTAAAATTCTTCGTGCCAGCAAAGATTTAATTACAGAGGACAGTGATTTCCGCAAGATTCATATAGATTTAAATGAGAAAATGAATGTACGGATACAGGAATACCTGGAGAATACCATTTTGCCTAAGTATTTTTATTCCTTAAAGGATTGGATTACCGAAGCGGAAGTAGAGTTAAAAGAGAGCCAGGCGTATTTAAAAGAAATGGCTGAAGGCTTCAATGCTATTTATCAGGAAGAACGAATGAAAATGGAATGTGATTTCAGAGTGCTGGATGATTGGCGCAGGGATGCAAACCGAATGACGAGCGGTGTACAAATGGAGACCATTAATATACTGCTTCGCCACACACCGCAACAATTATTATTGAAGAGTGCAGGCATGCTATTTGGCTCGATTGCGAATAAAAGTGTTATGTACAATAAATATACAACCTTGATTGAAACACAGGATTATACTGAGGTCGCTCAATTGATTGCAGATAAATTCCTGCTGCAATTTGATATGTTTGAAAAATCGATTACTCGAGATGTTTCAATGTTCTTTGCAGATCCGACAGAAGTAATGAATGGTGCAATGGCAGATACGACTGAGAAAATTGCTGAACATAATGGCGTGCTTGAGAAGATGCGTTCTCAGCCAGAATTGTATCGCGACCCATTAAAGCTATACGAATTGCGATTACGACAATACGAATGGATTTTGATTGGTCAAAAAGAAGTTCAAACTATTTCAAGGTAAAAAAAGGTGATTTTAGGATGGTGGTTAAGCCATTCTAAAATCACCTTTTTATATGTTTAAGAGCTTTCAGATGTTCGCAGTTTATAGAATTTGATGAAATTTTTGAGAACAACCTTTACTACTGAATAAGTAGGTATAGCTATGAGAATTCCTATAAAACCGTATAAAGAACCTGCTACAAGCAGCAATAATATAACCGTCAGCGGGTGGATGTCCAGGCGTTTTCCCATTACCTGAGGTGTAACGAGATGGCCCTCAAGCTGTTGGACAATAACTAATAGAATCAGAACTTTAAAGGCTGTAAATGGGCTGATTAATAGACCTGATATAATCGCAGGGATGGTTCCAAGGAACGGTCCAAGGAAAGGTACAACAGTCAGTAGAGTTGCAAAAATAGCTAAGATTAATGCGTTCTCAAGTCCAATAATTAGATATCCAATATACATCAGGATGCCATCGACAATTGCAACGGTAAATTGCCCGACGATATAAGTGGATAAGGTTTTATCAACATCCCTTAATATTCTGTTGCCCTCGTCCTCTACATTAGCAGGGATATGTTTTAATAAAAACGGTTTAAGTTTATGACCATCCTTAAGAAAATAAAAAACAATAAAGGGAACAATTAAAAGTACAGTAACTATGCTTGTAACCGTTGAAAAAATGGTTACAGCGTGATCAGATAATACTTTAGGAACACTTTCCGCATATTCTTTCCCGTATTGAGTGAGCTTGTCTACGGACAAATAAGTTGAAGCGGCATTCTCATTTATAATTTCCTTTGACTCGGATGTGATTGCTTCTAATCTTTCCGGTATTTTATCGATGAGTTCTTCGCTCTGAGAAACAATGACGGGCCCCAGGAAATGAAAAGCAGCGTAACCCATTCCGCCGATTAATGCATAGATGAGAAGTATACTGATCGTAATCGGCATATACTTACTCAAAAAATGAACGACCGGCCTCAATATATAATATAGGAGCCCAGCTATTAAAATCGGAAAAAAGATAGTTATAATCAGTTTTTGAAAAGGCCATATAAAGTAATCAATCTTCCCTAATAAATAGATAATGATTAGTATTAAAATAGTGCCGGTTGCATACTTATAAAAAGGTTTATTAAACCACATAGAGCACCCCCAAATGTTTAATCAACGTCTTCACATCTATACCCATAATTGGTTTACTTATACTCCAATGTAGAGTAAATAGATGGCGCCATATATCCTGAGAATACAAATAGCGATTATCATTAATAAATAAAGTGATAATCGCTGTTTAGTATTCTAATATATTAATTTCGTGTTCGAAAATGACGATTTACTGCTTTTAATTATAATTCCTAATTTATTAAATGCCTGAGCTACGCTGCTTTCTGTTTGGATACTTGAAAAATCGATTCCAAGCTGGATACTCGTTTGTGCCACCTCGGCACGGATGCCTGTCATGATTACCTCTACGCCAATTAATTTCAGTGCCTCTATCATTTGAAAAAGGCGGTGGGCGACTAAAGTATCAACGATAAATACACCAGATAAATCAATAATTAATGTGGAAATTTGATTGTCTGCACTTTGCTGAAGGGTACTTTCGTTTATAGCTCTGGCTCTGGTGGAATCAATATCACCCACTATCGGCAGTAATCCGATATTTTCAGTCAATTTAATCACAGGAGAACTTAACTCATTGATTAGGTTGGATTGTGAGTGGATTCGCTTTATCAATATGTTTGTATAGTTTTCTGTATAGCTATGTGTAAGTTGATCTATTGTAGAATTAAACTTTTCCTCCCAGAAAAAAATATCTTTAAAGGCAATATCCAAGCTGGTAATATCGATAAATTTTTGGGTGTACTTCCATATAACTCTTCTTAAAAGCCCGGCAGC
This sequence comes from Pradoshia sp. Z5_111, assembly GCF_058267535.1. Lineage (NCBI taxonomy): Bacteria > Bacillati > Bacillota > Bacilli > Caryophanales > Bacillaceae > Pradoshia > Pradoshia sp. Z5_111. Next base: position 52,656 of record NZ_JBZCPQ010000010.1, on the reverse strand, counting down.
ATTAATAGAATTACTTAGAGGTGTACCGGATTCAAGGCGTACCTCTGCAATAGATAATGTGCGTTCTTTTATTATATAATCTCTCTCTTCTTCTGATTGAAACAAGTTGTTTGCTATTAAAAACAAATATTCTTTAAACTGCTTCTTTAATGCATTAATTGTATGGATAGATCCGTTAAGAGAATAATCTGCTTCAGTACTCTTCGGCATTAGTGAATACCAATCTTCAATTATTTCATCTGAATGAGTAATCAAATAATCATATAAGGCTTTTGATTTAGTTTCCATAATGACCTCTTTTCTTTACCATTCTATATTCAATATTTTGCGTGTATTATGAGAAAAACACAATTAATTAATTACTATTTTTGGAAGAAAAACATGGGTTATTTTAAAGGAATTTGTAGTTTTGACTTTTAGTGTAATAAAATACAAAAAAATCAAAATTAAATTGCGTATTCTTGTAAGCAACCTTATAATGTTATTCATAGACTTTTCTGAATATTTAAAATAGAAAACAAGAGGGGGCGTCATTTTGAAAAAGAAATCATTATTTATGTTTATTATGATAGCTATTATTACTGTCATTGCAGCTTGCGGTTCGAAGGAGGAAGAGAGTGCCGGCGGTGAAGGCGGTACAGATAAGACGTTGAGAGTCGTGACTGATGCGGCATATTCACCATTTGAATTCCAGAAGGAAGGTAAATTGGTTGGTTTTGACGTTGATATTGTGAATGCTATGGCGAAGGAAGCCGGTTTTAAAGTGAATATTGAACATGTAGGATGGGATCCATTATTTGTCGAGATTAAAAACAAAAGGGCAGCGTTTGGGATGTCAGCGATCTCAATAAATGATGAACGGAAAAAAACATATGATTTCTCTGTTCCATATTTTTTATCAACCAATAAAATTCTTGTCCCGGAAGGCAGCGATATTAAATCTGCACAGGATTTAAAAGGGAAGAAAATTGCTGTTCAGGCTGGTACGACAGGTCAATTTGCGGTTGAAAAGGTAGTAGGCAAAAATAATAAAGACATCAAGAAGTTTGAAACAACTGTACTGGCGATTATGGATATGAAAAAAGGTGGTGCAAAAGCTGTTGTAGCTGATAATGGAGTTGTCGAGGAATACGCAAAAAATAATCCTAAGGATAAGTTTGTAGTAGTTAAAGACCCAAATGCATTTGACAATGAATACTATGGCTTAATGTTTCCGAAGGACAGTAAAGATAGGGCTACCGTGGATAAAGCTTTAAAAGCAATTATAGAAAATGGAACATATACTGAAATCTATAAAAAATGGTTTGGGATTGATCCAGATCTTGAAACGTTAAAAGCTCAGCAATCGAAATAATAAAGGTGTGAGAGAATTGCGTATCACAGGTGATGCTGTGCTGCGCAATCTTTGTCTAAGGGGGAACAGATGTGGACTTCAGGTGGGATATTATTGAAATTTATGCTCCATTGTTAATGAAAGGAACACTTTATACAATTGGACTCTCAATAGCTGGTATTTTAATAGGTTCGATTCTTGGGTTATTAATCGGTCTTGGTAGATTGACCAAAAGGAAATGGTTATCTATTCCCCTAAATTGCTATATTGCTTTTTTTCGTGGGACTCCAATATTTGTCCAACTCCTATTAGTTCACTTTGGTGTTGTACCAGCATTGACAGGAGAGACAAATGCCATACTCGCAACTATTCTTGCCCTCTCATTAAATTCAGCTGCATACATAGCTGAGATATTTCGAGGAGGCATTCAGTCGATTGATTCGGGACAAATGGAGGGAGCCAGGTCGCTTGGGATGTCTCATGGACAGGCTATGAGGTACGTTATTTTACCACAAGCATTTAAGCGCATTATTCCGCCTCTGGGTAATGAGTTTATTGTATTGATTAAGGAGTCATCTATAGCCGCTGTTATCGCAGCTCCAGAATTAACGTATTGGGGTAGAGCTATGGCGACTGAATATTATCGGGTGTGGGAGCCTTATTTAACATCCGCTGTGATTTATCTCATCCTTACGCTTTCTCTTAGCTTGTTATTAAATCGATTGGAAAGAAGGATGGAGACAAAATGATAGATGTTAGGAATTTGAAAAAAAACTTTGGATCCAATGAGGTATTAAAAGATATATCTATTAGGATTGAACCTCAGGAAGTTGTAGTAGTGATAGGTCCCTCTGGTTCAGGGAAATCCACCTTTCTTCGTTGTTTAAATTTACTGGAGCAAATAACGGACGGACATGTCATTATAAACGGAGTAGATCTTGCCGATAAAAAAATTGATATTAATAAGGTACGAACCAAAACAGGAATGGTATTTCAACATTTCAATTTGTTTCCTCATAAAACGGTACTGGAAAATCTAATGCTGGCACCTACCAAGGTGAAAAAGGTTCCTGATGAAGAAGCAAAAAAACATTGTTTGGAGCTCCTTCGAAAGGTAGGTCTATTAGATAAGGAAAATGCTTATCCAGATTCATTGTCAGGTGGTCAGAAACAAAGGGTCGCCATTGCACGTGCATTGGCAATGGAGCCGGAAATCATGTTATTCGATGAACCAACTTCAGCACTTGATCCGGAAATGGTTGGAGAGGTCCTTGAGGTTATGAAAGAGCTTGCGCGCGAAGGAATGACAATGGTGGTTGTTACACACGAAATGGGATTTGCGCGTGAGGTGGGAGATCGGGTTGTTTTTATGGATGATGGATATATCGTTGAAGAAAATGAACCGACCAGTTTATTTGAAAATCCGCAGCACAATCGAACAAAGCTGTTTTTGAGTAAAGTTTTATAATGAAAAAGGGACTGCAATAGCAGTCCCTGAGTCGTTATACACCTGTACGTTTGCGTTGGTTGTTTGGTTTCTTTGTCAGTTGGCTTTGCAATTCTTTTGTTTTTTTGACAGGTCCGTTTACATGGCTGCCGGCTTGATTTGATTGTTGCTTAGAAGCAAGTTTTTGTTTAATCGCTTCTTGAAGACTTACTTTTTTAGACATATTATAATGAACTCCTTAAATGGATTTCCTTTATAATATCCCCAATAAGCCATAACATCAAGATTAGAACTCATCCAACTTTCTACCCTTGGTTAATTTTTCGAATTCTTGCATCGATTCTGGTATTTCATCTTTATTACTTACATGATAAGGGTTTTGACTTTGGTTAAATCCGGGCTGCAAGCTGCCGGTGACAACTCCCATTTTAGTAGCTTTAGAATCATTTATGATGGATTCCTGTCTGCCATCTGGATTTGGTTCTGGGTTAACGTGGATTTGATCACTGTTTCTGGGCAATAGGAACATTCCCTTCTTTTTGTGTATTCATTCTATAAGTTCCCTAAACTTCTTTTATTCATACAATTTTATGGAGTAGTCAAGGTTGTTATTTAATGCCATTAACTGAATAATAACCTCAGATTATTGGCATATTATTGGATAAATACAGAAGCGAAAGGCAACCTTCAAAATTAGGTTGCCTTTTGATAATTGATATAGTTCAGTAGGTTTTTTAATACTTTATCGTTATAATATTTATATTAGGTTAGATAATGTTTCGGTTGGAGTTGTAGATGAATGGGAATAACTGATAGCTATGTATGGCAATTTTTAATAGCAATCAATTTGATATTTGCTATTACTATAACCTTTTTAGAAAGGCGTAATGTCAGCGCTTCATGGGCGTGGTTAATGGTTTTGAGCTTTTTTCCAATTGGAGGCTTTATTTTGTATATTGTTCTAGGGCAGAATTTAAGTAAAAGGAAAATATTCACATGGGATAAACGGGGCTATGATTACTTAGAGCAGCGTATCGCTGAACAAAAAGAGCACATGAAAAATATGGAAGAACCATTTAATACTTCTATTACACAGAGGTATAAGGATTTAATTTTAATGAATATGAAAACAGACCATGCTGTATATACCAATGATAATGAAGTTGAAATTTTCACAGATGGCAAGGAAAAATTCAATGCCTTATTTCAGGATATTGCTAGTGCTAAAAAACATATTCATGTTTTATATTACATTATCCAAAACGATACATATGGAAACAGGCTTCTGGATGCGTTGATTGAAAAGGCTAAAGAAGGTGTAGAGATACGGCTGATTTATGACGACGCCGGTTCCAGGAGAATCTCTAAAAAGCGAATAAAGAAATTAAGAGAAGCTGGCGGAAATGCAGAAGCGTTTTTTCCTGGGAAATTACCGCTTATTAATCTCAGAATCAACTTCCGAAACCATCGGAAGCTTGTCATCATTGACAGGAAAGTAGGATATCTTGGTGGATTCAATGTAGGTGAAGAGTATTTAGGACTTGATCCGAAGTTTGGTTATTGGAGAGATACCCATTTACGGATCATCGGAGACGCTGTGAATGATTTACAGTCTCGTTTTATGCTCGATTGGGCTCAGGCTTCAGGAGATAAAATGGAATGGACGGAAGATTACTTTAAATATAGCAAGCAACACAACGAAAAAGGGGTTGGGCTTCAAATTGTTACCTCTGGGCCTGATTCTGAGAGGGAACAAATTAAAAAAAGCTATATACGTATGATTTTGGATGCAAAAGAGTATATATATCTGCAGACGCCTTATTTTATACCGGATGACAGTTTGTTGGACGCCATCAGGATTGCATCCATGTCAGGGGTGGACGTCAGAGTAATGATACCAAATAAACCAGATCATTTATTTGTTTATTGGGCCACTTATTCATACGTTGGAGAATTATTAAAGGCTGGTGCAAAGGTGTTTTTATATGAGAATGGGTTCTTGCATGCGAAAACTATGGTGATAGATGATCGATTGGCAACTGTTGGAACAGCCAATATAGATGTACGCAGTTTTCGATTGAATTTTGAAGTGAATGCCATTATATATCATGCAGACACAGCTGTTCGCCTAAGGGATACATTTGCAGATGATTTAAAACAGAGCCATGAACTTACATCAGAAATTTATAATAATCGTTCCCTTTTAATTCGGTTTAAAGAGTCTTTATCCAGATTATTGTCTCCAGTTTTATGAATAGAAGTAAATATGTACTGTTTTTAAAGACACTAGGGCGAGTTAGTGTCTTTTTGTTATGGTAATGCAGTATAATATTGGTATGTTTTTTAAAACATTCTAATCATACTCCTTATTAATAGATAGTAGAGAGTTTGGAACAGGGGGAGGGGTACACACATGACATTTAAGCAAAAAAATTTAGTGGGTTTTGGCTCAATACTAGTGATTATAATTATATTGATGGTCATAATTGACGGTAGATTGAGCAGCTCTAGAGAAGATTTACTTGAAATAGTGGATGATCGCTACCAAAAGGTTAGTTATATTAATGATATTCAAAGAAATTTTGCGGAATCGGAGCGTACTCTTAATTTATTGGGACAGGATTCGCGTACTCCAAGTAAAGAAGAATTGAGCGCAGCCTCTGAAACAATAGATCAAAATCATATATATATCGAAGACCGTTTTAGAAAATTAGAAAGCATTGCTAATACGGAAAAAGGCGAGGCCTTGTTGGCGGAGTTCCGTGCATCATATGAGAACTATACAAAGCTAGAAACACAATTAATCACTGATATGCAAAAAGGGGTATCAAACTATGATGTCGTAAGGGCAGAAAAAGATAAAGCAAGTGATAATGTACTTGCTGTCATTGCAAATTTCGTTGATTTTCAAGAAAACCTTATGGATGACGCACTGGTGCGTGCCGACGGTAAATATGAACAAATGCAGACTATTATTATCAGTTCTCTAATTGTTACAATTGTTCTAACGTTATTTTTGGCTTATTGGGTAATCATGACCTCTTCACGGGAATTAAATAGAATTACAAAGGTGATCACTAATGTCGACCTAAGTGATACCACGACTATGCCGAGGATTGAAGTAAAAGTAGAGGATGAAATTGGCCGAATTGCATCTGCTTTTAATAGGATGTCAGCTTCATTGGAGACATTTAGTAGAAACGAAAAAGAATATACTCGGGAAATTGAGAATCAAAGCTGGGTGCAAACACAAGTTGCCGAAGTTGCGGAGATGTATCAGGGTATCTTTAAAGTTGGACAGCTTGCAGATGAATTCATTAATAAAATTACTCCAATCATGGGAGCAGAACTGGGTGCTTTTTATTTAAAAAGTGAAACTGAGGATGACCATTTTTATAAGGCTGCCTCTTATGGTGACGGAGGACGTGATGGATTTAGTTTTGGAGAAGGCGTAATCGGCCAGGCGGTTGCTAATAAAGAAGTTGTATTACTTGATGATGTTCCGGGAGATTATAAACTTATTACAACAGGGCTTGGAGAAATTAAACCGAAATCTATTGTCATTGCTCCAGTATTATACGAGAATAAAGTTATTGCTGTTTTGGAATTTGCAAGTATTAAAGGCTTTACTGATTTAGAATTAAAAACGATTAATCATATGCTTGATAATCTTGGTATGGCTATTAAGAGTGTACTGAGCCGGATGGAAGTGGAACAATTACTAAATGAATCACAGGCGATGACAGAAGAATTACAGGTTCAGGCAGAAGAATTACAAACACAATCTGAAGAACTTCAGATGCAATCAGAAGAATTACGTATGATTAATGAACAATTAGAAGAACGCAATCAGGAAGCAGAGCAGAAATCGAAGGAACTTGAGATTTCTAAAGAGGAGCTTGAGGTTAAAAATGAACAGCTCCTTCAAAGTTCAAAATACAAATCTGAGTTTCTTGCGAATATGTCTCATGAATTGAGAACGCCTCTGAATAGTATTTTAATATTATCTGAAATGCTGGCCGATAAAGAGCCTGGTGAATATACAGAGGATGAAAGAGAATTTGCAAAAGTGATCCATACATCAGGTAATGATTTAATGGCACTCATTAATGATATTTTGGATTTATCTAAAATTGAGGCTGGTAAGCTGGAAGTCTTCTTTAATGAAACCAATGTTTGTGAAGTTATTGAGAGCTTAGAACGAGTCTTTTCTCCTCAGGCAGAACAAAAAGGTCTGGAACTGGTTATTGGAAAAGAAGATGACCTGCCTTCCATTTTTTATACGGATGAACAAAGAATGCAACAAATACTAAAGAATTTATTATCCAACGCTGTGAAGTTTACGGAAAAAGGTTCGGTTACTATGAAGATGGAAAAAGTGAGAAATACTCGAGAGAAAGAACTTCTTGATGGTATTACGGAAACCGACTTCTGGATGAAAATTGTTGTAACCGATACAGGTCCTGGTATTGCAGATGATAAACAACAAATTATTTTTGAGGCCTTCCAGCAAGCAGATGGAGCAACAGCCCGTAAGTATGGCGGAACTGGATTAGGATTATCGATTTGCCGAGAATTTACAAAGTTACTTGGCGGATATGTAACTCTAGAAAGTGAAGAGGGCAAGGGAAGTACATTTACTGTGTATTTGCCGAATCTGCCGGATGGAATGACTAATAAGAACAGTAAAGTGAACGATGACATTATTCATTTGCCAATTGCCAATGATGTTATGGAGCAAATTGCTGTTCAAAAAGAAGTAATAGATCCTGAGGAAGAAGAATTATTAATTTTGGATGTCTTTAATGGGAAAAAGGTATTAATCACGGATGATGACCATCGTAATATATTTGCTCTACAAAAAGCCCTGGAAAGTAAAGGTGTTCAAATCATTGTTGCCCAAAATGGAATCGAATGTCTTGAAATCATTAAGGAGCAAGATGATTTAGATATGATTCTTATGGACATTATGATGCCTGAACTCGATGGTTATGATACGATGAGACATATACGTGCAAATCCTGAATTTACATCGATTCCTATCATTGCATTAACAGCTAAAGCAATGAAGGGAGATCGAGAAAAATGTTTGGAAGCTGGTGCAACAGACTATATCAGCAAACCAATCAATTTAGAACAGCTATATTCAGTGATGTCTGTTTGGTTAACGAAATAGGAAGAAGGGAGCTGCTTAGTGTTGGGGTATCCATCATCTATAGAAGAACGCGAGAATTTAGAAATTGATTTATTGCTAGAGGCAATCTACCGGATGACAGGGTACGATTTCCGTGGTTATATGCGTTCATCAATTGCTCGCCGCATAAAAAATCGACTTAATAAGGATCACCTGACAACTGTTTCCGAGCTTCTAGTACGAGTGATTCATGAAGAAGGGTATGTAAATAATCTTCTGAGTGACTTTTCGATTAATGTTACAGACATGTTTAGAGATCCAGATTTCTTTTATGCTTTTCGGAAGAAGATTGTTCCTAGATTGAAGGACCTCCCAGAAATACGGATATGGCATGCGGGATGTTCGACCGGTGAGGAAGTATATTCGATGGCAATCCTGTTGGAAGAAGAGGGATTGGCTGATAAAACAAAGATTTATGCGACGGATATGAATGAAAAAGTTATTGAAAAAGCTCGCCAAGGGGCATTTCCCTTAAAAAGAATGCAATCTTACACGAAGAATTATTTGCAGGCTGGTGGATTGGATGCTTTTTCTAAATATTATAAGACCGATATGCAATATGCGTATTTTCGCCCATCCTTATCAAGAAATATAGTTTTTGCCCAGCATAATTTAGTGACGGATGGATCATTTAATGAATTTCATGTGATTATTTGTAGAAATGTTATCATATACTTCACATTGGAATTGCAAGCAAAAGTATTCCAACTATTTGATGAAAGTCTAAGTCCTGGCGGCTTTTTGGGGCTTGGTAACAAAGAATCCCTAAAGATCATGGAGTTGGCTGATACGTATATGGAACTAGATATTAATCAGCGGCTTTATAGGAAAAAATTATATTCATAATAGGATTTATAAAAGGAAAAGGAGATCTTCAAACTGTTCTGACACAGGTTTTTTAGTGTCAGTTAGGGTTTAAGGTCTCCTTTTTATTTATAGTTAAGAGAGAGATTAAGAAAAATGGATTGATTTTATATGGTCTAGATTTAGGTATACCGCATCACCATTAGCCACTAATAATTCCAGTATGCCTTGATTGATATTTGATAATAATCCTATTTTTAAAGGATTGCCGCCACCGTCAAAAACGATTAGTTTGCCTACTTCCCTTTTTAATTGATCCCCGAGAGAACGGAGTAAAGGTAGATTAGAAGGATTAACAGGTAATTTCTCCGAGCTGAGGTTGAATGGTGTGATATTTTGATGATATGGTGACAGCCATTTTAAATGAGATAGAGATATGAACATTTGTTTGAAAACAGGAGAATAAAAGACAAAGTAATCATTCAATACATTCGTAATATATCCATGAAATGTTAAATTCCCAGTAACATAAATTTCAACAAAAGTGCCTTTTGCATAGGTCAACGTTTTACGATAAGAAATAGACTCCATATCATCCACAATAGATGAGTTTGTTGGTTGGGTAACATGCTCTTTAGGTTCTTTGTTTTTATTGAAGCTATGAATATGCAAAAGCGGGATATAGAAATATTGTTCCCCGTTGAACAAGACAATAATATCAGGCCCTATATCAGTTAATATTCCATTAAATAACGTATTACCCGACAAATGAACAGTGACCTGTTCCCCAATTAAATCCTGAATGGAAGCCAAAATCATTCCCCCCTTAATATAAAAAGCTGAGACGACTGTTCAGGCCCGACAAGCATAAGACGAATACTCGGAGGGAGACGTCCTTCCCTCCCGCAGAGTATTTGCTTATGACTCGAGGGACTAGGAGTCGAAGCTAGATTAAATAAAAAGCTGAAGGGCCTTGGTCAGCCGCGACAAGCATAAGAGGAGGTGCGTAGGGAGAGTGTTCTATTTTCCCGCAGCAGCTACACTTATGTCTCGAGCGGTTAGGCCCTGAAGCTAGATTGAGTAAAAAGCTGAAACTAATGAACAAAGACTAAGAACGCCACGTCGTGTGGCAACGTCTTTGTGACCACCCTCCTGTTGGCCTCCAACAAGCATAAGACGAATACTCGGAGGGAGACGCCCTTCCCTCCCGCAGAGTATTTGCTTATGACTCGAGGGACTAGGAGTCGAAGCTAGATTGGATAAAAAGCTGAAACGGCTTGCCCAGAAGCGAGGAGCATAAGACAGGGGCACGGAAGGAGGCGCTCTACCTCCTGTAGCGGCCATGCTTATGTCCTGAGCTTCTAGCCGTTGAAGCTAGATTGAGTAAAAAGCCGAAACTAATGAACAAAGACTAAGAACGCCACATCGTGTGGCAACGTCTTTGTGACCAACCTCCTGTTTGCCCGCGACAAGCATAAGAGGGTGCCGTAGGGAGAGTGTTCTATTCTCCCGCAGCAGCTACACTTATGTCTCGAGCGGTTAGGCCCTGAAGCTAGATTAGATAAAAAGCTGAAACGGCTTGCCCAGAAGCGAGGAGCATAAGACAGGGGCACGGAAGGAGGCGCTCTACCTCCTGTAGAGGCCATGCTTATGTCCTGAGCTTCTAGCCGTTGAAGCTAGATTGAGTAAAAAAGCCGAAACTAATGAACAAAGACTAAGAACGCCACATCGTGTGGCAACATCTTTGTGACCAACCTCCTGTTGGCCTCCTGAGCAAGCTAGTTTAATCAAATAAAAACCAGTTGGATCCAATAATAGAGAAGAAGTAACGTTACAACTGTAGTAATTGGAATAACTAATACGGAGAAGCTTAAATATTTTTTCCAACTGATTTCAATTTTGTTTTGTCTTAAAATATGCATCCAAATAAGGGAAGCGAGAGTTCCGATTGGCAGTAGAAGTGAGCCGATGTCACTCCCAATTATATTGGCAAGATAGACTGTTTTTAATGTAATCGGATCTAATTGCATTTCCGTTAATGTGATGGTTCCAATCATTAAAGCAGGATGATTATTAAAGAAATTGGACATTATCGTCACTAAGCCACCCATTATGAACGTTGCATTTAATAAACCTTGATTAACAATGGGCTGACATAGCTGAACGAGTAGTTCTGTTAACCCAGCATTGTGCAATCCATAGATTAGGATATACATAGAAAAGGCAAATAAGAAAATATGCCAAGGTGTCTTTTTTAAAATATCCATTGGATTTTTTTGTAAATAGTACCATCTCCATATTAATAAAAGTAAGGATCCCAATACGGCAATCAATTCAATGGGGATTGAAAAATAAGAGGCGACAAAGAGCAGGCAGCGCACAATAAAAACAAATAATAATACTTTTAACATGAATTGTGTTCGTTTTTTCTTTGTATCTACAGATATACCTGTTTTCAGTGGATGGAAGTTTTTTGTGAAAAATATAATTTCTATATCATATGACATGGGAGGTAATTTTATTGGTAATGTTTGCTTTATACAAAAGAACATTAAAATGGACATAAAGACTAATCCAAGAGAGGCAGGAACAAACATCATTGCCGTTTGTGTATAAAGAGACATATCGACAATCTGTAATGAGATTAAGTTTACTATGTTGCTGACTCCGATAGGAGTGCTGGCTGCAGTAGCAATGAATGCACCGCTTATTAGATAAGGAATGAACTGATGCGGTTTCAGACGTAAGTTTTTCAATAATAAAATCAATATAGGAGTTGTGATTAATATACTGCCATCATTATTGAATAACAATGTCATTAAAAAACATAATAGTTGAATATACCAATATAAACGGTATCCGGAGCCTTTGGCGATTTTGCCCAACCTGGCTGCTGCCCAATGAAAGAAACCAAAACTTTCTAAAATGACCGCCATTACAAGTGTAGATATAATGGTGATAGAAGCACCGCTTATTTTTTGAAGGATGTCCAAAATGTCATCAAATGAGACATAACCAAATAAAATAATGAGGATTGCTCCAATTGTTGCTGGTATTGATTCATTTACTCCTTTTGGTCTCCATAAAATCATAAACATAGTCATTGCGAATACCAGTATAGTCAATCCGATTTCAAAAGTCATAACTGCCCTCCTTTATACTGGTTACTCATAGTTTCCCTTCGATGGTAATCTTCTATATCCATATTCAAATGAATTATATTGGATAGAGTAATTTGTCCATTCTTAATGGAATATACCTTTGTCCATATATGATATTTGTACCTATAAGATACGTGCCTGTGTACCTTATGATTTTGAAAAAAGGCTGTTTTGGCATTTGAAAACGGTGTAATTCCTTTTTGTATGGATTAGTCCTGAACACCAGAAGATTTAATGATTTACCATAATGATAAGAGGATTAATGCTTTTTTTGTTGAATTCCTTATTGTAGAAAAGGGGAAGGTTGTCGGAAGAGTGATATTTAACTTGTGTTCAATAATCGGGATTTAACGGAGTAAGAATCTAAAATGAATTGAGATGATTTTGCAACTACGGCAAAGTTACATTAAATTTAATATATGCTATGTTTTTAAATGCATTTTAAAAAATAAGAGGTGAAATTTTATGAGTTGGAAACTTAAAAAATTTAATGAGTTAACAAATATTGAACTATATAATCTTTTAAAAGAAAGAACTTTAGTTTTTGTGGTGGAACAAAATTGTCCTTATCTTGAAGTTGATGGTAAAGATCCTTTTTCATATCATCTTTTTAAGGAAGACAATGGAGAAATTGTTGCATATTTAAGAATTGTTCCTGCAGGTGTTTCTTATCAAGAAGCTTCTATTGGAAGAGTCTTTGTAAAGAAAGAATACAGAGGACAAGGAATTGCAGGGGAACTTTTAAAGAAAGGACTAGATTTTATCCAAAATGAACTAAAAGAAACAAAGGTTAAAATTCAAGCCCAAGATTATTTAAGAAAATTCTATACTTCCTTTGGTTTTCAAGCTGTATCCGATACATATTTAGATGATAATATCCCTCACGTCGATATGATTTTATAAAGACAACACACTCGTCATTATAGGCTAGGGATTGAAGTTATATTAAGGTGTAGAAGAGATTGAAAAAGATTACACTTCAACAAACAGAGGTATTGATCCAAGAGGGATTAATGCCTTTTTGTGTTGAATTTCTTATTGAGGGGCTGGTTAGTGAATAACGGTTTGGCTATTATTTTATCTTATTGAAAATATGATGCTAATATAAAACAAGTAGAACAATTAATTAATAGAGGTGTATTAATGAAGTTAGGTGAGTTTGCAATTGGACAGGTGTTCGAAACTAAATCATTTAAATTATCTACAGAGGATATTATGAAATTTGCTGCAGAGTTTGACCCTCAATATATGCATTTGGATGAGGAAAAAGCAAATCAGGGAAGGTTTAATGGAATCATTGCTTCTGGTATACATACGTTAGCCATTTCATTTAAATTGTGGGTTGAACAAGGCATATATGGTGATGATGTCATTGCTGGAACCCAGATGAATAATATAAAATTTATAAAGCCCGTTTATCCCAATGATGAATTACATACCATTGTTGAGGTTATTGACATGGAAGCGAAGAAAAATGAAACGGGAATTCTTACAGTATTGTTAACTACTTTCAATGATAAAAAAGAAAAAGTTTTTGAGGGTGAATTGTCCGTATTAATAAAACGATAAATGATATTGAAAGAAAATAACTATTTTTTAATAACTATATTCTCGTACTTATGATAGATTAAGGGTTGTTTTTAATACTTTGTGAATATATGTACTTTAACAAACTGGGGCTTTACTTAAATAACGAATACAGCCACCTACTTTCTAAAGGTAGCTGTATTCACAGCTCAGAAAAATAGTATTGCTGGCAACAATTCTTACGAAAAACAGCCAAAAAAAGATAAAGAACAGATTCCATTAGAATCTGTTCTTTATCTTTTTAGAAAAGTTGATTTTTATCCTCTTACAAGGATGACGCACATATCATCATGTTGATTTGCCTGTTTTTCCTCCGGAAGGATAACATTTAATGGAGCTGCTGCTTCTTTTTCTGACCAATGATACTTTCCTATTTCTCGCAAATGCGCTAAGGCTTTAGCTTCATCATTATCAATAGCTTCCGCCACTCCGTCAGTAAAAATTAATGCCTGAAAGCTATCAGTATAAGGAATAGTTATTTTATTTATATGCATTTCTTCGAAAAATCCGATAGCTGTATTTCGCTGTCCCATTTCGATTAAGTCTTTTCCATCGATATAAAGGTAGCCCGGTGGATGGCCGGCATTGACATATTCAATCGTTTTTGATTTCGTATCTACCAATAAATAAATACCTGTTAAGTAATAGGATGTTAATTTTGTTTTTTCCTCTAGTAAAGTCATACAGCGATTTAATTCGAGAATGACTTTTTCTGGATCAACCACATTCCGTACCGCTTCACGAAGGATAGAGGAGATATACATACATACTAATGATGCAGGTATGCCATGTCCCATCATATCAAACATAAATATGGCATAACGGTCCTGATCAATCTGCTGCCAATAATACATATCACCTGCGAGATTAGAGGATGGCTTATAGGACCTCGTTATTTTGATTTGATCATTTAAAATGGGTTCACTTAACAAGCTTCTCTGCACCTTTGTGGCAAGATCAAGCTCATAGCTTATTTTTTCATCCTGATTTTTATGCCAATCTTTCTCCTCTTTTAAGCGGAGAGCAGCACGTATACGAGCCAACAGCTCTACCTTATTAATCGGCTTCATTAGATAATCTGATCCGCCAGCATCCAGTGCTTCAGCGAGTTTATGGGTATCACCTAATGCGGTCACAAAGATAACGGGTATATCTTTATATTCCTCCGTTGCAGTGATTCGCCTGCAGGCTTCGATTCCATCTATCTCTGGCATCATGATATCTAAAAGAATTAAATTAAATGAGCTTCTTCCGTGATTTTTACTTAAATCTTCTTCTAAAATATGAATCATTTCATTTGCGGATTTAGCCAGCTTAATATTCCTGTATCCTGCCTTCTTTAAGATGGTCTCAATCACAAATAAATTCACCTTGTTATCATCTACCACAAGTATTGACATACTTTCTTTCACCCATCTTCTAAAATACTAAATCTTATATTAATAATGGTATGTCACTTTTACTGAAAATACAAATAGTTGAAACTAGGGGTAAATAGTTAGGTTATTACACTAGTAAAAATAATAAATTAAGGTCTGTAATAAAAGATTACATAGTAAAAAGGACTTATCATCAATGGATAGGATTCTATTCAAAAATAATTAAGTTACCGGAGTTAATTTATTGTTTTTTTTCAGTAGACCCATTAATCCTGCTATCAGCAAAAGTATTCCCGGAAGTATATAGAAAGCCGAAGTGCAGATAAATCCACCAATAGCTGCAAAAAGCATAAAGGAGCCTCCTAATTTAGGCTTGCTTTTAACAACAACTGATCCAATGATCGCAAGAATAGAGAATAGAACAGCTAACCATCCAAGATTGATGATTGCACTTTCACCTGTTTCGTTGAGGACAGAATCTAAACCGCCAACAAATAATGCTATACCAGCTGCAAAAATTCCAAAAATGCCACCAAGTAAACCAAGGACAAATTCAGTAGTTCTGCTCATTTTGAATACCTCCTTTTTATTTCATTTATACCTGTTTACTAATATAATGAAATATTATTTCAAAGAATTAAATTGTTGATTATTTATGGATACTGAAAACTCCGTTAAACAATAAAACGTAATAAATCAGTTTGTATGCTCATAACTTGAAAGGAAAATGAATTTTAAAAAGGATGGTGTAGCTATGACTGAGCAAAATCGGCCTGAAAAATCGCATATGAAATCTTATACACCTTTTCACAGTCGATTTGATCCGTGCAGACCAATTGGTAAGAAGTATTACTCTACTCCTCCTAATTTATTTCTCGGATTTCAACCGCCTAACCTGCCTCAATTTTCACCAAAGGAGGCATTATTCAAGGGCACACTTTGGCCAGTATTTTATGACTTTTATGAAAACCCTTATGAACATAAGAGGAGGGATTCTCAGTGAAGCCCCAATTACCTGATGAATATTATCAGTTATTAGAGGAAATCCAGGCAGTCGACTTTGCTTTAGTGGAGCTAACCCTTTACTTAGATACTCATCCAAATGATTTAGAAGCCATGCAGCAATTTAACGAACACTCTCATCAGAGCAGGCAGCTTAAACAGCAGTTCGAAAAGAAATTCGGCCCACTTCAACAA
This sequence comes from Pradoshia sp. Z5_111, assembly GCF_058267535.1. NCBI lineage: Bacteria > Bacillati > Bacillota > Bacilli > Caryophanales > Bacillaceae > Pradoshia > Pradoshia sp. Z5_111. The sequence continues at coordinate 36,554 of NZ_JBZCPQ010000010.1, read as the reverse complement.
TTTGGTAATAGTTATACAGATGCCAATTGGAGTTGGGGAACTACTCCATGGCCGTGGCAAATATAAAAGATGAGGTGATATCAGAATGTGGTTTTACGAAAAGAAATTACAATACCCTGTTAGAGTCAGTACCTGTAATCCGACTTTAGCCAAATATTTAATTGAACAATATGGAGGGGCGGATGGGGAGTTAGCGGCCGCTCTTAGATACCTGAATCAACGGTATACCATTCCTGATAAGGTTGTAGGTTTGTTAAATGATATTGGCACAGAGGAATTCGCTCATTTGGAAATGATTGCCACTATGATATATAAACTCACAAAAGATGCTACTCCAGAGCAGATGAGAGACGCTGGCTTAGCAGACCACTATGTTGATCATGATTCTGCTCTTTTTTACCATAATGCAGCAGGTGTACCATTTACAACTGCATACATTCAGACAAAGGGAGATCCTATCGCAGATTTATATGAAGATATTGCCGCTGAGGAAAAAGCAAGGGCTACCTACCAATGGATTATCAATATGTCAGATGATCCAGATTTAAATGATGGCTTACGATTTTTAAGAGAAAGAGAAATCGTTCATTCTCAGCGATTCCGTGAGGCAGTACAAATTATTACAGATGACAGGGAAAAGAAGAAGATATTTTAAACCATTTATCATTAATAAAAAAACCTGTGTTGGCTGAACAACACAGGTTTTTCTTTAGGCCAACAGGATGTTGGTCACAAAGACGTTCCACAAGACGTGGCGATTTTAGTCTTCGTTCATTAATCGAGCCGTTTCAGCTTTTTATTCAATCTAGCTTCAGGGCCTAGGAGTTCGGGACATAAGCATAGCCTCTGCGGGGGAGGAACGTCCCCTGCGAGCCTCTGTCTTATGCTCCTCACGGGCCAACAGAATGTTGGTCATGAAGACGTTGCCATAGGACGTGGCGATTTTAGTCTTCGTTCATTAATTGAGGCCCTTCAGCTTTTTAGTCAATCCAGCTTCGACTCCTAGTCCCTCGAGTCATAAGGATAGCCACTACGGGAGGGGAAAACATCCTCCCTGCGTGCCTCTCCTTATGCTTTTCGGAGGCCAACAGGATGTTGGTCACAAAGACGTTGCCACAGGATGTGGCGTTCTTAGTCTTTGTTCATTAATACAGTCACCTCAGCTTTTTAGTGAAATCTAGCTTCAGGGCCTAGGAGCTCGAGTCATAAGTGTAGCTGCTTCGGGAGAGAAAAGCGCTCTCCCTCCGCACCTCCTCTTATGCTTGTCGCTCCTGAGCAAGGCCCTTCAGCTTTTTAGTGGGCATGGCCCCAGATCATGGTTAGGATGGTTCCGAAGATGACTGCGTGTGCAACGAATAGAGCATAGATAATGTTTAGATAGATTGTTCTTTTTTCTTTAGATTCATTAACATGCATGAATAAAAAGAGTTGTACAGCTGTTTGAATAATGGCGGTTATGGATAGGATCACCATTCCGGCCGTAAAGGATATATCATAAAAGGCTACGGATAGCGCAATGATGGTTAGAATCAATGATATGACATAACCTAAAACATGTTTAAGTGGAAATAGTTGTTTTATCATCCTATATCAACTCCTTCAAATAAACGAAGCTAAAGATGAGAATCCAGATTACGTCAAGGAAATGCCAATATAGGGAAAAGATAAAAGATTTATTGGCTGTTTCTGCTGTAAATCCTTCTCGTATGACTTGAATGAGTATACATAATCCCCAGAATAACCCGAATGTTACGTGGGCTCCATGCGTACCGAGCAGCATGAATAAGCTTGATAAAAATCCGCTTGTTTGCATGGTTGCGCCTTCTTCGATATAGGTCATAAATTCAAAAATCTCTACACCTAGGAAGACAAGACCAAGCAGCATGGTAATAATAAAAAATGTAATCATCGGTTTTTTCAATTTAAGTCTCATACTATGAATAGCTAGCCCGCAAGTAAAGCTACTTGTTAAAAGGACAATCGTTTCAATAATGACGCCTTTAATTTCAAAAATCTCTTTTGCTGTAGGACCATCGCCCGTACCATTAAAGAGTGTATAATAGGTTGCGAATAACATAGAAAACAATGCAATCTCAGCTCCAAGGAATAACCAGAAACCAAAGATTCTTAACTGATTTTGTTCTGTACTGTATTCCAGTGGAAGGGAAGAATCTATCTTCATAGTTTTTCACCTCGCAGTACTTTTTCAGTTCCTTCTATTTCCTCTACAGAAATATAATAGCCAGGATCTCGTTCAAAGGATTTAGCAGCCATCGTGATAAATACACCAATCCCAAATATAATAGCTGGAATCCACCAACTGAATACTAAGCAAAAACCAGAGAGAAAGAAGAATATGCCCATAATCGCTGGTTTTCCTGTATTGCTTGGCATGTGGATAGGCTGTATTTCATCTTCGTAAAGCGGTTCATTATTAATTTTGGAATACCATAAAGGATCGGCATCCTTAACGTTTGGCATAACCGCGAAATTATAGAATGGTGCCGGACTTGGAATTGACCATTCCAATGTACGTGCATCCCATGGATCCGCATGTTTGTCACGAGGACTTTTGAATGCACTATAAATAATATTATAGATAATCAATCCAAAGCCGATTGCTAAGCCTATGGCTCCGATACTTGCTGTTAAATTCAGTGGACCATAGCCTGTAGCTTCAGAATAGGTATACATCCGACGCGCCATACCATCCAGACCTAAATAGAATAGAGGCAGGAATGTTACATTAAAGAATATCGCAATCAGCCAAAAACTAATTTTTCCGATTTTTTCATTTAAGCGGAAACCGAAAACTTTCGGGAACCAATAATAAGTACCTGCAATCATTCCAAAAACAGTTCCCGGAATTAATACATAATGGAAATGGGCAACTAGGAACATTGTATTATGGTACTGGTAATCCGCACTTGACATTGCGAGCATAACGCCCGTTACACCACCGATTGTAAAAATCGGTATAAAGGCCAGCGAGAATAGCATGGCTGTAGGGAATACAATTTTCCCTTTTCGTAGAGTAAACAGCCAGTTGAAAATCTTAATACCGGTTGGTACAGAAATAGCCATCGTAGCAATCGCAAATATACTATTAACCGTTGCATTGTGGCCCATTGTATAGAAGTGATGGGTCCATACAAGGAATGATAGCAATGAGATGGCAATCATACTATATACCATTGATTTATAGCCGTATAGGTTTTTACGTGCGAAAGTAGAAATGACATCGCTGAAAATACCGAAAGCAGGCAATATAACGATGTATACTTCAGGATGTCCCCAAATCCAAAAGTTGTTTGCCCAAAGCATATCCATACCGCCATTGGTGGTTGTGAAAAATTGTGTTCCGAAAAGTCGGTCAAACATCATTTGTGCAAGTGACACCGTAAATGTCGGGAATGCAAACAAAATAATGATACATGTGATTAATGCAGACCAAGTGAACATTGGCATTTTCCAAATAGACATACCCGGAGCTCTCATTTTGATAATGGTTACGATAAAATTAATGCCCGTCATCAATGTACCAAGACCGGATAATTGAAGAGCAATTGCATAATAATTGTGTCCGACAGTCGGACTGAATTCATTACTTGCCAAAGGGAAGTAGGCACTCCAACCTGCATCTGGAGATCCGCCAATAACAAACGATAGATTGTAAAGCATAGCTCCGACAAAGAATAACCAAAAGCTGATAGCGTTGAGTGCCGGAAAGGCAACGTCACGAGCTCCAATTTGTAAAGGAACAACGATATTCATGACTCCCAATACAAATGGCATAGCCATAAAAAGAATCATAATAACTCCGTGAGTAGAGAAAACTTCATTGTAATGCTGTGACTCCAGGAATGTCATATTTGGAGTTGCAAGCTGCAAACGCAGCATTAATGCGTCAACGCCACCGCGAAATAACATAAGGAACGCAGCAAGGATATACATGATCCCAATACGTTTGTGGTCTACTGTAGTTAACCATTCACGCCACAGCCATCCATATCTTTTGGTATAGGTCAGATAGATAATGATTGCCAACATGGCAACAACAATGCTAACCATAGCACCATAGATAAGCGGATCGCCTGTAACAAAGAATTCATCCCATTTCATGGTCTAATCCCCTTTCCTGATTTATTCATGATTATGTTCGTTCGTTTCTGTATCTGTTCCATCTGTAGCATCATCATTGCTTTCATGGAATGGCCATACAGGAGCCGGACTGAAATCAAGGTGTGTGGAAGAGTAGGTGGCTCTGCCCATTACTTCCATATCAAGCAGTTTGTTAAATTCCTTCTCAGTTAAAGGTTCGGCAGTTTTTTGGACCTCATCTACCCAGCTATCAAATTCTTTTGGAGACATGGCTAATGTTTCGAACTCCATTTGTGCAAAGCCTTCTCCACTAAAGTTGGCGTTTCTTCCAAAATAGGAACCTGGTTCGTCTGCAACGATTCGTAATGTAGTTACCATATCGCTCATTGCGTATTTTTGACCTGCCAGCTGGGGAACCCAAAAGCTAGTGATTGGTCCAAAAGAATATAAGCGAAATTCAATCTCCTGATCGGTTGGAATGTTGACATAATTGACTGTTTCGATTCCTTCCTCGGGATAGCTGAAATGCCATTTCCAGTTGGAAGAAGATGCATAAATCACCAAAGGTTCTTCGTCTTCATATCCAGCTGGTGTACTTTCCACCTTAAAAGTGGTGATGACCGTAACAACTGAAAGTACGACTACTATAACGATAGGAATGGCAGTCCATATAATTTCAAGCCACTTATTTCCTTTTTCATATGGTGGTACATAGTCTACTGGCTGTTTGGATGCTCGATATTTCACAATCATATAGATAAAAAGAGCATAAACAACCACTAAAATAACAGCCATCACGATCATTGAAAAAATAATCGTATCGGATTGAATTTTTGCTTGTGGCCCTTTTGGATTCAGTACCATTAAAGGGTTACAACCTGCCAGTGCGAATAAAGCAGCAAAAGACATACCGAATAAAGTCCATTTCTTCTTCATGATAGTCTCCTTTCTTGAAAATTATTTATATTATATAAATAAAGTATTATACTATTATGATAAAATTTAAAATAATGAAAATTCAACTGATAACCCTCGTTTTTAATAAGTTTTTATATGAATTTTTGATATGAAATAAAAGTTATATAGAATATTATATTTTTTTGATATAGTGATGGGGAAGAGAGGGTTAAAAGGGAGGTTTTGGCCTTAGAGTGTTTAAGTGAATGCTGATTCCGATAAAGAATAAATGGGTAAATATAAAAAGAACAAAAAAATAAGCTACCAATCGGGAATCGGTAGCTCGGATAATTGAGTCAATTATTTAGTTTCCGGTGTCCATTGCTTACGGACTTGTTCATAGGCTAACTGTCTGATTTCTGATTCATCAGTGTCTCTTGGTGCAAGGACATTTGTTTGATAGTTTTTCCCCATGAAATCTATTAATACTGTAACATTTACCATATAAATCTACTCCTTTTGTTCGTTTAATCAATAGTTAATAGACGCATTAAATGCATCATTTTTGTTCATCTAAAATTGGTTTTCCAAGGTTTTAGAGTAAAAGTGAAGTGATGTTTTTCTAATGGACGGTATGTTGTTGAGAGGATGAATGTACTATTCCCGTTTTTTGAAAAATATAAACTTAGCAATTGGCAATTGGAATAAATTGAGAGGTTAAAGGAATTATATAATAAAATTGGCAATAATTCCATATGTTTTTTGTTTATAAATAAAAATAAAAATAAAAAAATTGGAGGGATTTTTTTGTCTGTATTGTTATTTGATCTCGATGGTACATTAGTTGAGACAACGAGATTAAGTATACCTATTATTCAAGCGGAAATCAAGAATTATCCACACCTAAAGGTCCCTAATCCTAAAAAGATTCAATCTGCGTTTGGTTTACCTCATAAAGAGTTTTGGGAGCTTTTAACACCTGATGCCACCGAACAGGAAGTAAGAATGATTTCTGAGCGTTCGGAGAAAGAATTACTGGAAAGCTTAAAAACTGAAAATGTACTGCTTCCCTATGCCAGAGAAGTGTTAACTGAACTAAAAAGAAGAGGGCATATTTTATCAACAGCAAGTAATTGTTCAACTGCATATTTAAATGAAATACTAAATTCACAGCAAATTAAAGACTTATTTTATGAGCCTTTGTGTATTGAAAGGGTCGGCGGCCGTAAGAAAAAGGATATTTTGTTAGCGCACTTTCAACATTTAAATAAATCTGATGCTTTTATGATAGGAGATCGTTCGTCTGACATTGAGGCGGCAAAAGCGCATCATGTACCAGCTATAGCTTGTCACTTTGGATATGCTGAGGATGGTGAACTGGAGGATGCGGATTACCATATTTATTGTTTGAAAGATTTATTAGAGATATTCAACTAAACATTTATAAATAAAGGGCAGTTTATGACAATACAATTTGCAGTATACATTCGATACGAAAAGCTTAAGAAACTTTAAGCTTTTCGTATATTTAAAATCATAATAATTCTTGAATCATTTCAATCCTGTTTCCAAATGGATCTCTAAATTCAAATCGTTCAAAGCCTGGGATAGGTATACCCTTTATTAATTGAATATTTTGTTCATGTAACACCTGTTCCCAATATGATAAATCCTCGACTTGATAGGCTATATGGGCCTTTGTTTTTAATCGGTCAATTTCATCTTCCGTACCTATATGTACTTCCTGATCTCCGACCGATACCCAAAATCCGCCGCGTCCCTTTAGTGAATCAGGCTTTTCTTTTTCAACCAGACCGAGAATCCCACAATAAAAATGTTTCCCTTCTTTTTCATACCCTTTTGGAATGGTTATCTGAGCATGATGTAATCCCAAAATCATCAAATCGTCCCCCTTTAAAAATAAACTGTTCATCTTTCATTTTATATCTTCAATTACGAGCTTGGTAATTCGGAGTCATTATCGTGTTTGATAAGCTTTACTTCATGTTTTATAGTTCTTGCCTTCTTAATCTAAACATAATAAAAACGCACTGAAATTCATGGGTGAGAATTCAAATGCGTTTCATAGTTAATTTAATATGAGCTTTTTTCATTTATTCGAGATTAATTTTGCCACAGGTGTACTTTTCCATAATCTTTTTGCAGAAGGGAGAATACCTTTTGCCTGATTTATTGGATAATTAATAGCGCTTTTTTTATATTCAACATCACTCATGATTGCTTGTTGCTTTGCTGTTAAACGATCTGTTTCATGTTTAATGCTATCCGTTTGTTGTTGTATTCGTGTAACGGTAGCCTGTATCTCATTAATAGTTGGTGATGATTCTTTGAATGTTCGAAAAGCATATATACCGAGATATACGATTGATCCAACAATAATAGCTAAACTAATCCAAACGATGATCATGCGAAGTCCTCCTTTAAAATTCCTTATCATAACTATATCTTACCCATTATTGAGTGTTAAGTAACAAAGAAAAAAGGATTAATAAGTGCTTAAGCGGGTATTGAACCCATATATTAACTTTTAAGAGAGGGGATGAAGAGAATGGATAAAAAAGTAATTGGTGTTTATGATAATGGGCAGGATGCTGTACGGGAAGTGGAAAGATTACAGAAGCTAGGGTATCAAAAAGAAGATATTTCCGTAGTGGTGAAGGACAAAGAAAAGGCTGATAAAATCACATCTAAGACTCATACAAATGTTGACAGTGGTCTTGCAGCAGGGGCAACTACAGGTGGAATCTTGGGAGGATTAACAGGATTATTGGCAGGTATCGGTGCACTGATAATCCCAGGTATTGGGCCAATTGTTGCAGCAGGGCCGATTGCTACAACATTGGGAGGAATTGCAGCCGGCGCTGGAGCTGGCGGATTGACCGGTGCGCTGGTTGGATTGGGTATTCCTAAAGATAGAGCTGATCAATATGCTAATGATGTAGAAAAGGGAAAGATTCTTATATTAGTCGACTCCGAATCCCAAAAGAAATATGCAGCTCGTGATACGTATGAAAGATCAGATGATCCATTAGTGGAAGCACAGCGCGAAGTGAAAGTCACAATAAACCCTGCCACAGGTGGAGATCCCAATTTAAGAGGAAAAGATAGTTATAAATAATACATCTATAAGTTGAAGTCATCGATTCCTTGATGGCTTCTTTCTTTTTATGCATTGAAAAACGAACCAAGCATCTGCCTGATTCGTTTTAAAATAATTTTGAAATGTAAGTAACAACTTCTCATTTATTAGTATTCGTTTATGTGTGTGATGTAAATTGCCGCGGTTATCTATTCCACTTGGACGTTTTTACTTAGACGATATAAGCCCTACCTCTCTTATATCCTTACGGCTCCGAAGCCGTTCCAGTGTGAATAAGTGTTCCGAAAAACATAAATTGCAGAATGCCATATTTATTTACATATCTATGTGTAAGTCACTACTTTAAAATTATATCTTCTAAGTATATACTTTAGAATTTCATTTGTCAAATATGTTTTTTACAGAACGACGTCCGAAGATAACCACGATACTTGTTTAACCGCTATTTCTCATATACCCAAATAAAAATGATAAAAAACCTGTAGGTTATCTTACTTAGGTAGAAATTGTTCAAAGGAAACACGCATAGGATAGGTCATAAGGAAAAATGGGGAGGTTACATAATTGAGACAACAATTGATGAATGATTTAGTGAAACAAACCCAAAGGGCTATTAATGGAGAGTACAGTGCTATACAGTGTTATGAAAAATTAGCCCGACTAGCACCAACGGAAGATGAACGGCAGCAAATATTTGAAATCAGAGATGATGAGATTAAACATTTTAAACAACTGGTACTACTATATACAGGCATAACAGGGAGAGATCCAAAGCCAAAACAGACAGAACCTTGTGAGGATGATTATTTACGGGGGCTTGAAGCGGCTTTAAAAGATGAGCAGCGTACCGTGGATTTTTATCTTTCAGTTGCGGACGGAACCATTAATTTAGCGGCAAAGAAGTTGTTTAATCGTGCAGCTAAGGATGAACAACAGCATGCAGTATGGTTTCTTTATTATTTTATGAAGAATAAATGAAAAGGGCTAAATTGGAATTAGAGCACATAATTTGAAAATGTCCTGAATAAGAGTCCTCCTATTCGGGAATAAGGTAACTGTACTAAACTGAATGGGAGGATGAAATATGAAAGCAGTCACATACCAAGGGGCCAAAAAAATTGAGGTAAAAGAGGTTGAAGATCCGAAGCTTGAAAAAAATGATGATATAATCGTCAGAATCACTTCTACGGCCATCTGTGGATCAGATCTTCATATCTATCAAGGGAACATGCCGATTAGAGAAGGATATATAATTGGACATGAACCAATGGGAATCGTAGAAGAAGTCGGTCCTGAGGTGACAAAGGTCAAAAAAGGCGACCGGGTAGTTATCCCTTTCAATGTATCCTGCGGTCAATGTTATTACTGTCAGCATGAGATGGAAAGTCAATGTGATCATACCGAATCCAATCCACATCAGGATACAGGCGGATATTTTGGATATACAGAGCGATATGGGAATCATCCCGGCGGACAAGCAGAATATTTAAAGGTTCCATTTGCGAACTATATGCCGTTTGTCATACCGGAATCCTGTGAATTAGAGGATGAGTCATTATTATTTATGTCTGATGTTTTGCCTACAGCCCTTTGGAGCGTGGAGCATGCGGGAGTAAAACCGGATGATACCGTGGTAGTACTTGGCTGTGGACCAATTGGTTTAATGGCACAAAAATTTGCATACATGGCTGGTGCTAAAAGGGTTATAGCTGTTGATCACTTAGATTATCGATTAAAACAAGCTGAGAAAATGAATAAAGTAGAGACGATTAACCTTAATAATTATGATGATACAGGGAGCTATATAAAAGAAATCACACAGGGTGGAGCTGATGTGGTCATCGATTGTGTTGGTATGGATGGCAAAAAATCAGCTATTGAAAAAATTGAGCAAAAGTTAAAATTGCAGGGAGGAACGCTAAGTGCTATTCAAATTGCCACGAAGGCGATAAGGAAATTTGGTACTTTGCAGCTTACCGGTGTTTACGGATCTGTTTATAATATGTTCCCATTAGAGAAATTTTTCTCACGCAATATTACAATGAAGATGGGACAGGCTCCTGTTGTTCATTACATGCCTCGATTATATAAAATGATTGAAGAAGGAAAGCTCGACCCTACAGAAATTGTAACTCATAAATTACCACTTTTGGACGCAGCGAAAGGGTATTCGCTATTTAATGAGCATGAAGATAATTGTACGAAGGTTATATTGAAACCATAACTAAGATAAATGAAAGCATTCCTCCAGCAGTAGTAGGAATGCTTTTTTAATTAGGTTTTTAAGGTATAATTTTACATAAAAAAGGGGATTGGTATGAAATTTGGAGTGATTGCTGATATTCACGGGAATGAGCCTGCCTTAAAAGCGGTACTATCTAAGCTTGATAGAAGGAGGGACATTGAACATATCTATTGTCTGGGAGATATGATTGGAATCGGACCGAATACCAATGAAGTTTTGGATAGTCTATTTACAAGAAATGATGTATCCATGATTACGGGAAACCATGATGAAGCGGTTTTAGCACTTCTAAAAGGAGAGGAACACCCACAAAGTCACTTCCATGTAAAAGAGCATCATCAATGGATAGCAGAGAGGATGGATAAGCAATTCATCAGGAAGTTGGAAGGGCTGCCCAGGGCAATCAAGTTAACTGTCGAAGAGAATTCAATTTTGTTTATTCATTATCAGATTGAGCCAACGAAGCTACATGACCATATAAGCCAAGACCCTTTTAGCAGAATTGTTGAGCCAAGTCTTGAGAATATAAGTTCTTTATTTAAAGGAAGGGAAGAAAAGTTGATCTGTTTTGGTCATCATCATCCACTTCATTTCTTCAGAAGTAACCGTACTATCTTTCTAAATCCAGGTTCTTTAGGATGCAATTCAAAACCAACTGCCCCTTATTCAATCGTAGATATAGAGGGAGACAAGATGGTTATCTCTAACGAAGAAGCTGCCTATGATAATACAGAATATTTAGCTTCATATGAATGGCTGCAGGTCCCGGATCGTGATTTTATTCTTAAGATTTTTCATGGCAATCAATTAAATCAATAACTCTTAATTGCTGTATCTGAGATTATTAAACAACTCTAATTCCATATCGCAGGATATTGGTAAATTGGGATTCCTACTTATTCCTTGCCTATGCCACGGCTAAAGCAGGGTAAAGAGTATAAAGTAAATAAAAAACCCGTTAACCAGGATGTAATTGTCCAAAGTTAACGGGTATTTAAGGTATAGCATCGTTACATTAAAATACTTTAGTTGTCCAGGATTCACAGTTCCAAACATCTGTAGCTATGTCCTGATAGAAGTCAGGTTCATGGCTGATCAGCAGAATACTTCCCTTAAAGGCTTTTAATGCGCGTTTTAATTCTTCTTTAGCATCCACATCAAGGTGGTTGGTTGGTTCATCGAGAACAAGTAAATTGTTTTCACGATTAATCAGTTTACACAAACGAACCTTCGCTTTTTCTCCACCGCTCAGTACTTCAACTTTACTTTCAATATGCTTGGTAGTAAGGCCGCACTTCGCCAGAGCAGCACGGATTTCTGCCTGATTATAGGAAGGGAACTCCTGCCAAATTTCTTCGATACAGGTATTATTGGATGTTTGTTTTACTTCTTGTTCAAAATATCCCATATACAAATGTTCGCCAAGCTCAACCTGGCCAGAGATTGGTTTAATTTCGCCGAGAATACTTCTGAGCAAGGTCGTTTTTCCAATTCCATTGGCACCGACGAAGGCAATTTTTTGTCCACGCTCCATGCGTAAATTTAATGGTCTGGAAAGAGGCTCATTATAGCCAATGACAAGATTCTTTGTTTCGAATATCAGTTTACCGGATGTACGTGCTTCGCGGAAATGGAATTCTGGTTTCGGTTTTTCTTTCGCCAGTTCAATGATATCCATTTTTTCAAGCTTTTTCTGACGGGACATGGCCATGTTTCGAGTAGATACACGCGCTTTATTACGTGCAACGAAATCCTTGAGGCCTGCAATCTCTTGTTGCTGTCTTTTATAGGCGGCTTCAAGCTGTTGCTTTTTCACCTCGTACACTTTCATAAAATCATCATAGTTGCCGACATAACGGGTCAATTCCTGGTTCTCCATATGATACACAAGATTGATTACACTATTTAAGAATGGAATATCATGTGAAATTAAAATAAAGGCATTTTCGTAATTTTGAAGATAACGTTTGAGCCACTCGATATGCTGCTCGTCAAGATAGTTGGTCGGCTCATCTAAAAGTAATATATCAGGTTTTTCAAGTAATAATTTTGCGAGAAGGACTTTTGTACGCTGGCCGCCGCTTAAGTCCTGAACATCGCGTTCAAGCCCAATTTCATCGAGGCCTAATCCTCTTGCTATTTCCTCAACCTTTGCATCAATAACATAAAAGTCGTTGTTAGTGAGGACGTCCTGCAGCACACCTGATTCCTCAAGTAAGACTTCTAATTCCTCAGGGGAAGCTTCACCCATCTTAGCAAAGATTTCGTTCATTTCATTTTCCATATCAAAAAGATACTGAAATGCGGTTTTCAGTACATCGCGTATGGTCATCCCTTTTTCGAGAACAGCATGCTGGTCAAGGTAACCAGTACGAACTTTTTTAGACCATTCAACTTTCCCCTCATCAGGCTCCAGCTGTCCGGTTACAATGTTCATAAATGTAGACTTTCCTTCCCCATTTGCTCCGACAAGGCCAATATGTTCGCCTTTTAGTAAGCGGAAGGAAACTTTGTTAAAAATGGCTCGGTCACCAAAGCCATGGCTTAAATCTTTAACGGATAATATCATTTATCTATACTCCTGACTCTTAATTGTTTGTAATTAATGGGTCTATACGCATTTAATAGTACAATATTTCGGGATAAAAGCATAGATAATCAATTGATTAACAGTAATTGTAAATTTGGAGGGTTCATCCCTAGATGGGGCAGTATTTACGAATGCTCACATAAGTTGTATGATGTTTAATGCAACAATTAGAATAATTCGAAAATAATGAAAAGAGGGTAAGAGAGTATGAAAAAGGGATTGTGGTTATGCAGTATTATGGCCTTGATACTTGTTATCGTCATGGGTTGTTCATCCAAAGAAGAGACAAAAGAGGAAGGGAGCACTAAAGAATCAGCGGACATAAAAAGTGACTTATTAGATTTCTATCTTTCCATCGCGAATGTGATTAATGGAAGTGATCGTGATTTAAATGCCTATGAGGGAGCGGAGAATCCTTCCGTCTTAACACAGGAAGATAAACAAAAAGCTGCTGCTTCTGCAAATTCTGTTGTGGATGCTTTGGAAGATGTGGAAGTTCCTGATAGTTTAGAAAAATATAGCAAGGATTTAGAAAAGGCTATAAAAACTATTTCTGACTCATATAAAGAAAAAGGAATTCAATTGTCCGGTACAGCTGAACCCAAATTGGATCAAGCAAATGAACATTTTAATGCTGGAAGTGAAAAAGTTAACAATATTTTTAAAGCAGAGGATCTTATAGCACCCAATTTAGCTGCTGAAGTAAATGGTTAATATGTGCAATCATACCCATTCGATTGTTTAAAAATCGGATGGTTTTTAATTCGCTTGGGAAGAAAATTCCCAAGCGAATTAGTTTATTTCCTGGATTTAGCGCGTGCATCAGCTGCTTTTGATCTGGCTTGTGCAACGAGATCATCATGATCGGCTAATGCCTCAGAAAATTCTACATCTAATCCGTCAGATTTTATGGAAGGCGGAGTATTTCCACCAGTTGCCATCCTGCTTCTGCCGTGAAGTAAGTTATGGTTATATCTGCCCATTTTAGATTACCTCCCAAATGAAGAATATCTTCCTGATTAGATTGCAACAAAATCCAAGCCATTATTCTGGTAAATAAAAGGTTGGTTTATGGACGTATTCCTTTAGATCCTGTATACCCAGCCGCTCGGTCTGCTGCTTTAAATTCCCTTTTGTAACGGACTTCTTGAGTAGAGGTCAGGCGATTTTTCATTTGATCCCGCTTTTTTTTATCCATGAACATTCTCCTTTTCAAAGTAGTGTCATTCCTATAATTTCCATAATTAAATGTTTTAATTCATTTTCTAATATCAAAGAAAGGACTAAGATAAGGATATATGCTACATTAAAAGAGGAGGCGAGCTAACGATGCCACTTATCTCAAAAATTGAACAACAAAAAAAGAATAAAAATCGTTTTAATATATACATAACAGAAGAAGGACAGCCTGAAAAATACGCATTTAGTGTGGATGATGACTTACTTGTCCGCATGCGGCTATCGAAGGGGATGGAAGTCGATGAATTATCCATTATGGAAATTCAGTACCGTGACCATATCCAAAAAGCGTTTCAGTCCGCTGTCAATTATCTATCTTATCGGATTCGTTCAGAACATGAGGTTATTTCCTATTTGAGTGAAAAGGAATGGGAACAAGCGGTTATTGATGAAGTCATGCATAAACTGCGTGAGTATAGATATGTTGATGATGAAGAATATGCGAAAGCATTTGTACGAACCCAAATGAATGTCAGTAAAAAAGGGCCTGATGTCATCCGGACAGAGCTGCTCAATAAGGGAATCTCAGAAAAGGATCAACAGACGGCATTAAGTCAGTATACGAAAGATTTGCAAAGAGAAAATGCTGAAGAATGGGCCAGTAAGACATTAAAAAAAAGTAAGGGTTCCATGAAAGAAGCAAAACAGAAAACAATCCAATTTCTCGTACGGAAGGGTTTTTCAATGAGCCTGGCCAAATTGGTGACTGAAGAGTTAGCGGTTGATGATAAGAATGCAGAATGGGAAAGTCTTGTAAAAACAGCGACTAAATTTCACAGAAAGTATGCTCACCTGGATGACTATTCGTATAGTCAAAAAATGAAAACAGCTCTATTTAGAAAAGGCTTTGATATGGACTTGATTTCTCGGTTTGTGGAACTTGGCAAAGAGCGAATTGATAACGGAGATTTTGAATTGTACTGAGAGGGGTAAGGAAATGCAGGAGAAAAAATTCAGTGAGATGTCAGAGCATGAGCTTAGACAAACAATTGCAGATTTAAATGAAAAAGCAAGAAAGGCTGAGCAGCTCGGGATGGTTAATGAGTTTGCCGTACATAAAAGGAGAGCTGTTATGGCAAAGGCTTATACATTAGATCCGGCTGAAATTATAGTCGGTGAAATGTATGGTATAGATGGAGCGCCTGGAGAATATTTCAAGGTGGAGTATCTAAAAGGTGTGTTTGCCTGGGGGTATCGTCTTCATCAAAATGAAGAAGAAGGGCTGCCTATTTCCTTACTGATGAATTTGAAATAAAACGAGAAAAAAGAGCTTTCTGGGTGCAGAAAGCTCTTTTGATTTTATTCAGAATCCCGTTCTCCAGATGCGTGCATTCGCTCCTGTGGACGAGTATTTGTAGTGCCATCTGCTCGTTTTGAAGCATACTCTGGCTTGGCACGGGGTTCCCCATTAAATTTATTATCATGCTCATAAGGAAAGCCTTTTGCTTTATTTCTCAAGATTCTCTCACCTTTCGTTCTGGGATGATGGATGCCTTATTAGTATTCTTATATGGCTCCCACCCATTCATGAGAAAGCCTTCCTGATTATCCAGTGATCATATTTAGTTTCTTTTGAAGCTTTTCTTCTGTAAAAACCCATCCAGTAAATGAGTTGATAATAGTTAAATCATCATCTAAATGAACGATAGCCACAAAAGGATATCGTCCTCTGCTCCGATAACGTAAATCAATGAATCGAACAATGTGCATTCCCTCCTGATAGTCCATTTCCCATCGGTATACCGGCGAGAAAGATACAAAGGCAGAAAGATTCACATCCTTTAAAGCAGCATCCAGTATTGGACTTTCCGGTAAAGGAATACGATCAAACGTATCGTAAAATTGTATTTCACGATTTTCAGCTACCCCAACATAATACTTATCAGACGTTGTAACAGCTACCTTCCAGCGGTGATAACGCATGGTTGGGGAAAGTGTAATTCGCCGAGCATCAGGGATTTGTAAACGAATCCGAGCCTTTAAGCTTCTCGATTCTGTAATCCGAGCAATATAATAACCGATAATAATTAGATACATGATTAAGAATGTAGGTCCTGGATCAAAGCCAAATGTCCATAAAATTAGACCAACAATATGAATTCCAAAGATAAAGGGATCAAATGTATTAATAATCCCGAGCGCAACCCATTTTGAGGACAGGGGGCTAATAGCCTGTGTTCCGTATGCATTAAATATATCTACAAATACATGCAAAAAAACAGCGAAAAAGGTCCATAACCATAGATGTAAGGTATTCGCTTCCGGAATGATAAGGGCAATAAGAGCCGTAATTAATATAGGCCAAAGAATTACAAATGGTATGGAATGTGTTCTTCCTCGATGATTGCGTATATATACTGCATTATTTTTCATTTTTAGGACTGTATCTATATCAGGTGCCTGGGAACCAAGGATTGTACCGATCATAACGGCCGTTGCTGTTCCTGTATGGGATGCGACCTGAGGATCCAATGTGGCTAACCCGCCAAGTGCTATACCCATTACCAGATGAGTACCGGTATCCATAATACATCCTCCTTTTCTACTGACTTATAAAGGAAACCACTATTTTTATCCAAAATTAATTACTTTTCATACCAGTCATGTTGTTTTAAAATGAAGGGAATCAAAAAATCATGGGTAAACCTATTCAGTATGATTACTTAATTTATTCCCTATTCCATTAATTTTTAACATAAACAGGAGGAAACGTGAAGACACTTGTCAGTTGCAATATAGAACAATTCAGGAAAGATCTTATAGATTGGTTTATTCAGGAACAAAGACAGCTCCCATGGCGAGTAAATAAAGATCCCTATCGCGTCTGGGTTTCTGAAATTATGCTTCAGCAAACCCGTGTGGATACCGTTATTCCTTATTACGAACGTTTTATGGAATGGTTTCCGACACTTGATGATTTTGCTGATGCTGATGAGGAAAAATATTTAAAAGCATGGGAAGGTCTTGGCTACTATACTCGGGTTCGTAATTTGCATAGTGCAGTTAAAGAGGTAAAGGAAAACTACGGCGGAATCGTGCCAAACACTCCTGAAGAAATAAAAAAATTAAAAGGTGTCGGTCCATACACTGCCGGTGCGATATTAAGCATTGCTTATGGTGTTCCCGAGCCTGCAGTTGATGGAAATGTCATGAGAGTCATTTCCAGGATATTAGAAATATATGATGACATAGCGAAGCCTGCCACCCGCAAACTATTCGAGTCAGCTGTACGTGAATTAATTGATCCTGAACATACGTCAGAATTTAATCAGGCATTGATGGAACTTGGCGCTCTTATATGTGTTCCCGGTAAACCTGCATGCTTATTATGTCCGGTAAGAGAGCACTGCTGGGCATTTGATAAAGGAATCCAACAGGAGCTTCCGGTAAAAACGAAAGCTAAAAAGACCAAAATTGTTCATTTATCGGCAATTGTGATAAACGATGAAAGTGGAAGAATCCTGATTAGGAAGCGGTCGGAGGCAGGTCTTCTGGCAGGACTGTGGGAATTCCCAAGCTATGAAACATCAGGTGATATGACAGAACTGAAAGAAATGGTTGCGGAACAGAATCAAGTTGAATTAAATCAATTAACTCCAATCGGTCATATCAATCATGTATTTTCGCATTTGATATGGGAAATTGATATCTATACAGCCACTGTGAAAAATCTGGAAAACTTTAAAAGTGATACGCATAAATTAGCATATGTGAAAGATCATGATTTTCAACAGTATGCATTACCTGTATCTCACCAAAAAATTTATGAAACATATGTATTTAATGGTTAAAAAAATAACCCGGCGTCAGTTAACTGCGAAGTAACACCTTCGGGTATAGCTGATGCCGGGTTTATTTTAATTAATCGTAGGAAACACGCGTTCCTTGTGTCCAGGTTGCTTCCTGTCTCTTCAAGCCGCCTCTTCTTTCAATTTCCTCGATAATTTCTCTTTGAATGGTATGTCCCTCTATATTTAAATAGGGCATAATCTGCTGAAATGAATGATGGTAAAATTCTAGTTCATCTTCCTTCCATTCACTTTTAGGAATCATGGATAACTCTGACATATCTCTTCCTACAAACATAATAAAGCCTCCTCTTTTCCTGTTTTAAATTTCTATATAGGATGCCTCTATAAGTGAAGCAAAAACAAGGAAAAAAATAGAAACACTCTTTTTGTATATGAAAACCTCTGTTGGATACATTAATAGGTGTGGAGGTGATATTAATGGCTAACAACAGTTCAAAAACAAATGCAAATCAAGTGAGACAACAAAACGCACAATCTGCAGGTCAAAGCCAAGGTCAATTTGGTTCTGAATTTGCAAGTGAAACTGATGTGCAATCTGTGAAACAAGCAAACGCGAAAGCAGAGAAAAACAAAGCTAAAAACTCCGGAAACTACGGACAACAATAACGTTAAAGCATTATTTAAAGCGCTTGCCCCTAGCGGGCGAGTGCTTTTTAATAGCTCGACAAAACCTCTCAGAAGGCTACAGAAAAAGTCAAAGGTATTTTCTGCTTATTAGAGAAATGTATTCTTATACTGATTTTGGGTGGTGTAGAGCATGAAGAGTTTTGAAGAGTTAGTTAATGAACAAATGGTCATTATGGATAAGCTTTTACATATGCAAACTGAACTTGACCGTTATATGGAACTAGAGGAGGAACTAAGGAATCGAAAGAACGATGAAGATTTATTATGTGTCCAGGATGATATAAGTGAGATGAAAAGAGAATTGGATACAATCCAAACGATATTTATGCAATTAACAGAAAAAGTGATTGAAAGCTATCAGTCGAAATCTGCCCCGAAACTATAAAATATAAATACAATCCATCATTATTTAGGGCATCTATATAGGTGTTCTTTTATTTTTATTCTTCCACTTTTATTTCCTTCATTCCTTATGACTCATGTTTGTAAACGATTAATTTTGGTTATAGGATTAATATTTCAACCTAAAAAAGAGCTGGTTAGTGGCGATTTGTTTAACAATTTATAGCTTATCCGCTTTTCATGGTGGCTCTTTGTTTTAAAATTGTAAGTGAATCGTTATAATAATAGAAGAATACGGAAAAAAGTATCTTAATTTAACGGTTAATATATTGTCAATTTGAACACAGAGACGGTATATAAGTGCCCTGCCCTATAGGGAGAGAAAGTAGGTAATACAACGTGCGAGTACCGAGAGAAGGAGAAGAGATCCAAATACACAGTTACAAACATAATGGACATATACACCGGGTTTGGCAAGAGACGACCATATTAAAGGGTACCCAGTTTATTGTAATTGGTTGCAATGATCGGACTCTTGTGACTGAATCTGATGGTAGGACATGGCTTACAAGAGAGCCAGCTATTACCTACTTTCACTCACAGTATTGGTTTAATATCATCGGGATGCTTCGAGATGATGGTATTTACTACTATTGTAATTTAAGTTCTCCATTTGTATTTGATGGGGAAGCGGTTAAATATATCGATTATGATCTTGATATAAAGGTTTATCCGGATATGACCTATAACCTGTTAGATGAAGATGAATATGAAGAGCATAAACTTCAAATGGGTTATCCGAATGTCATTGACCATATTCTCAGGAGAAATGTGGAAAAGCTGATCAGTATGATTCGAGCGAAAAAAGGGCCGTTTTCTCAGGAGTTCGTTCATAATTGGTATAAACGATATTTAACAATTAAAAGTTGAGAAGAAGCCTGTCTCTTTTATGGACAGGTTTTTATGCTTGATGGGAGAGACATTTGATGAATAGTATAAAAAGATATATGAGGTTTGTAAGGCCTTATAAGTGGCAAATCATTGTGACAATCCTAATAGGGATTGTTAAATTTGCGATTCCTTTACTGACTCCTGCCATGTTGGCATATGTGATTGATGATATAATCGGTGCCAATGCGTTGCAAAAGGGAGAGCAATTAAGGAAGCTCTATATGTTAATGGCAATCATGTTTTTCATTTTTATAGTAGTTCGACCTCCAGTAGAATATTATCGTCAATATTTTGCTCAATGGACAGCAAGTAAAATCTTGTTTGATATTCGTGATAAAATGTTCAGCCATATACAAAAATTAAGCTTTAAATATTACTCTAATGCGAAAGCAGGAGAAATTATCTCCAGAGTGATTAATGATGTTGAAGAAACTAAGAATTTTGTTATAACCGGCCTTATGAATGTTTGGTTGGATTTAGTTACAATTTTAATAGCAGTAGGAATTATGCTTACCTTTGATGTGAAATTGACCATTGTATCGTTACTTCTGTTACCGCTCTATTCATTCTCCATTAAATATTTCTTTGGTAAATTAAGAGAATTAACACGAGACAGATCACAGGCACTAGCTCAAGTACAGGGCTATTTGCATGAACGTGTACAAGGGATGGCAGTAATTAAGAGCTTTGCGATTGAAGATCATGAACAAAAGCAATTTAATAAAGTGAATAGTAACTTCCTGAAAAAAGCGTTAACTCACACAAGCTGGAACGCTAAATCATTTGCTGCTGTCAATACAATTACGGATATTGCTCCTCTAGTCGTCATCCTGTTTGCCGGATACCAGGTCATTAATGGGAATATGACATTAGGAACTATGGTTGCCTTTGTCGGCTATATCGATTTATTGTATGGACCTTTGCGTAGATTGATGAACTCATCCACCACTTTAACGCAATCACTGGCGTCAATGGACCGTGTATTTGAATTTTTGGATGTTCCTTATGATATTGAGGACAAGCCCGATGCTCGTCCATGTAAGGATGTACAGGGTACCATTACGTTCGATCATGTATCATTCTCTTATGGGGAAGATGAGACTCAGGCACTAAAGGATATTAATCTTGAAGTGAAAAGGGGAGAAACAATCGCGCTTGTCGGGATGAGTGGAGGAGGTAAATCTACTCTGGTCAGCTTGATACCCCGATTTTATGATGTAACACAAGGGCGTATACTACTGGATGGAGTGGATATCCGTGATGTACAGGTACGCTCACTTCGAGACAATATTGGAATGGTAATGCAAGACAGTATTTTATTTAGTGAATCGGTTCGTGAAAATATTTTGTTGGGTAGGCCAGGTGCAACAGATAAAGAAATCTATGAAGCTGCCAAAGCGGCAAATGCTCATGATTTTATCTGCAAATTACCAAGTGGTTACGAGACAAAAGTAGGCGAGAGGGGCGTTAAATTATCAGGGGGCCAAAAGCAGCGTATTTCTATTGCACGTGTGTTTTTGAAAAATCCATCTATTATTGTGTTGGATGAAGCAACCTCTGCTCTTGATTTGGAAAGTGAGCACCTTATTCAGGAAGCACTTGAAAAGCTCTCCCGGGACCGTACTACTTTTATAGTCGCTCATAGATTATCTACCATTACACATGCTGATCGTATCGTTATGGTTGAACATGGCCGTATTATAGAAGTGGGAACACATCAGGAATTAATGGCTAAACAAGGAGCTTATTATAGACTCTTTCAGGTTCAACAGTTGGATGCATAATGGCTCGTTGGAAATTGATCGCTTGCGAGCTAACGAAATTGGATAAAAATATATTTACAGGTACACAGGAGGTTTCTTCAAATGGGAGGAACCTCCTTTTTGAATTTCATGTAAGGTGCTGTCATCAAGAATGCAAGAACAAATAAGCTTTTATGAGAGAAGTGATTAGTGGATAGATGAAAAGTGATCCAGTAAGGTTTTATAGAAGGAGAGGAAATGGGAGAAATGAAGGATGTAGTTGAAATAAAGATTGACAAGCAGGTTTTTACTTAATAAGAAAGGGCATCCTAAAGCCTTTTTACTGGCTTTAGAATACCCTTTAAACGATTGTTTATAATTGATCATCATCATTTATCTTGATCGATTTGTTCTCTGATTTGTGATAAGAGTGAAAACTGTTAACAAGCATTTCTAGATGCTCTAAGTAGTCACCATATTCAAGCATAGATGAAATTAGTGTAACCATATGGTAGTGGACGGGAGAATCCTCGTCTGTATTTAATCGAAAACCTTTAACAATATCAATCAGCAATTGTTTGTTATAAGTGTCCGTAGATTCCTCAAGCATTAGTCCCGGCTTTACTTTACCTATAAATTTCAGATGAATATGTTCATGTTTCCTCAACAACAAATCCAGTTGATGATGAACCTGGATTTGAAAATCCTCAGGCATTTGATGGAATTCGTTTTCAAAGCGATGTAATCTTTTTAAGATATCCAGTGATCGTTTGTTTGTTGCTATCATATAACGGTAGATTACGAGTTTACGGGACTTGGCAACCGTATTTTTCCTGAAAGTTTCCCGCTCTTCTTTATATAGAGCGTACAAGCTATCGGCCTTTGTGACATTCTCTTTTATACGTTTAATATCTTTTTTCATCATAGTATGTTCAGTTGAACTTCTAGAACCGATTCTAATCCATTGTAGAATATCGTCTGTCGTTGTGCTAATTCGTTTATAAAGCTTTGTCTCATACTTTGGAGGAAGAAAGACAAGATTAACAATAAATGCTGATAGAATACCGATTAAAATGGCAGCAACTCTCCAAAATGCGAATTCTGTAAAATTGCCGTCTTGTTGCTCCATAATCAGGATTAAAGTTACGAGCGAAATTGTTAGTTGATTTTCATTTTTCAGCTGTAAGTTGATTACAATTGTTATAATGGCTGCCAAACCAATTAATAAGGGATCGTTACCAAATAATAATACAAACGATATCGCAATTAGAAATCCGATTATATTCGCTTGTATTTGATCAATTAAAGTCCTGTACGAACGGTATATGGTAGGCTGAACGGCAAATACAGCCGAAATCCCGGCTAATACGGGAGCCGGTACATTAAATGCTGTCGCAACATAGATGGCTATCACAATGGCTATTCCCGTTTTAAAGACTCGGGCACCAACCTTCATAAATAATACCTCTTCCTTTTATTCATAGTTGTTTACGAATATTTATCTATTTTTATCTCGAACATGACTGTACTATACAGGGTTTCGTCTTCATGTTCAAGATATACAGGCAAAATACTTCTTTTGTTTACTTTCCCCTTTAGACTAAAAGGCATGCATTGAATACAATTTTTTCAAGATTCATCAGGTATACGCCATATGGCGAGAAGGGGATTCATAGATTTTTTAATGAAAGGTTTTATGTGTTCATAAAGTATAAAAGGGATTGAGAACGGCGCAACAGAAAGTTAAGAAAATAAAAAGAGGCCGCCGCTTTAATAAAGCGAAACGGCCTCTTGAGGGTTCGGAAAATAATGTATCATCCTAATATAAATTGATATATGGTCCATAACTGACCACCAGTCGGCTCAGCTTTACTCCGTTGAAACTGATGGATCAGCTTGGGTTTTGACTGGGACGATTTGGAGGAAGTGCTGGCTTGGGTTGCCTAGCAATTGGGCCAGTTCGTCCGCTTCTGCCTGTTGACCATTTTCTTTAAGAATAGATGTATAGCGTGTAAGTAGTTCTGTTACATCGTTTATACCTGTTTCATTTAATTTTTCAACAGAGACGAGGGCTCCTTTTGCAATTCTGCGTTGGATCGCATCTTTTGTAAGGCCTCGTTCAGGCAAATGACGTTGATAAATGACACCACCTGTCATTCCTGCGCAAATCCATGGACCTGGGTCTCCAAGGACAAGTCCTCGACCGTTTGTCATATATTCGAAGGCAAAGCCTTTAATATTTGAATAAACGCCAATGTTTCCGTGTTCTTGTTCAGGGATATCTCGTTTTAAAGAACCTCCGACAATCATGTCAGCACCAGACAGTCGGATACCTGCACGCGCATCAGCATCACCCTGGGCAATTAATAGACCTTTTTGTGCTCCGTATCCAAAGCCTTTTCCGACGGAACCATTATAGAATTTATCATCCTTGCCGATTCCTTTAAGAATTGCAATTGTTCCTCCAAACGAGGTTTTGCCGGTGCCATCCTGTGAACCGCCATCAACAGTAATTGTAATGCCTTCTGTATTGTATGCACCAAGCCCATTTCCAGGTATGGAACCTTTATAAGTTAGATTAACAGGATCCATTTTGACATAGGAACCATCTAATCTGCCTCTTACCCGGTGGCAGGAAACACGGCTTCCAAGTACACGCTGAATAGAATTGATATTTTTAAATTGTCTGGATTGAAGCAGATCATTTACACTTGCATCCAGATATTCTGCACCAACTGCAGCCATTTGGACGATTAATTCGTCCTTTGTAGCAGCGGCTTCGAGATGTGTAATCTGGCCAAGCTCAATTGTTTTAAGTAAGTATTTTAAATCCAGCATTTCTTTTCCTTTTGTTTGTACTAATAAATCGGAACGCCCGACAGCTTCCTGAAGATTTGTGATTCCAAGTTCAGCCGCAAGTGTTTTTAATTCATTGCCAAAAGCACTGAATAGGTTTATGATCCCCTGGACGGCTAAATCAAATTGTCTTGGAACAAATCTCCTTAAGCCATGTTCCTTTGCTTCCACTTCAGAATCAATTTGAGTAGCAATCCCTACGTGGCATGTATCCAGGTGGCAGCCTCGACATGTTGTACAGCCAATAGCAATCATAGAGAGGGTTCCAAAGCCTACACGGTTTGCTCCAAGAAGCATGACCTTCAATACATCCTTTGCACTTTTGAGGCCACCGTCAGCCCAAAGCTCAACATCCTGTCTTAGACCGGCTTCAAGCAAGGCATTATGAGCAGCTTTAACGCCAATTTCCACTGGTAATCCAACGTTTTGAAGCGCATGGATACGAGCGGCTCCAGTACCGCCATCAAATCCACTTAGCGTGATAATATCAGCTCCAGCTTTTGCTATCCCGACAGCAATTGTCCCGATATTTGGAACAACAGGTACTTTTACAGCCACCCTTGCCTGATCATTGGCTGTTTTTAATTCATGGATCATTTGAGATAAATCTTCAATAGAATAAATATCATGGTTGTTTGAAGGTGATATTAAATCGGATCCAATCGTTGCATTACGTGCTTCGGCAATTTTTGATGTTACTTTGGATCCAGGAAGATGACCGCCTTCACCCGGTTTAGCGCCTTGTCCGATTTTGATTTCAAGTAAATTAGAGGAATTCAGCAATTCCGCATTTACACCAAAACGACCGGAGGCAATTTGCTGACCGCGAGTTCGCGGGTATTTACCAAGCATATCTTTAATTTCTCCGCCTTCACCATTCATGCTAATCATATTAAGGCGATCGGCACCTTCTGCATATGCGCGAAAGGCTGTTTCATTTTGTGAGCCGAACGACATTGATGCAATTACAAATGGTAGACTGTGATCGCCAACACCAATATTCACTGTTTCTGGATCAACTTTTTGTTCGGTTTTCTTGAAATCTGTTAAATGGCGAATAGTTGTGGGATTTTGTTCTTCCTGTTCAGAGATTTTTTCTCCAAAGGCCTGATAATCACCAGTTGAAGCCACCTCACCAATTGCTTTCCAGATTCGCGGGAATAGATGAAAGGTCTTCCCAACACGTTCTTTTTCATTGGCAAAATCAATAGCACGCTGTTTTGCATCTTCCTTCAATTTATCAAAATTATAGATTAATTGATTGGATCCAAAGAAGTTCACGATTTGAAGGATGTCTGCTATTTCTTCCTGTAGTCCAATCGAAGAGAATAGTCGTCCATATCCGCGAAGTTCATGAATTCCAAGTGTTGAAATGACCTTTTCTAATCCTTTAGATAAAGAGTTATATAAATTAATTACTGGTTTCGACTGCTCATCTGATACGGTACGGAACATATAATATGGATTAATCAAATTAGCTCCTAATCCGTAAATCACCACAATGTCATGCAAGTTACGAATGGCAGCAGAGCGAACTAAAATGGAACAGTCTCTTCGTTTTTCTGCTTTTACTAATGCTCTATCGACTGCTGCGACTACAAGGGCAGGATCCAACCATAAATGCTCAGCGTGATGGGCTAGTTCATCATCTAGGCAAAGTAATCCACAGCCGTCAGTAACAAAGGTAAGAGCCTCTTTACTGATACGATCCAGAGCTTCCTTAATCGTTTCACCCTCCGTGAATGTCATGGATATCGTTTTCAATTCTTCTGTATCCATAAATAATTGGTGAATTTGTTCATAAGAAGGTTGTTTTGCAAACTGTGCACAAGTCTGTCCAGCTTTTCCTTCAGCTAATAGAGGCGTTAATAGCTCAATCACTGTGTTTACAGATTTTTCATCTGTAAACAGAGAAGGGCGTTTACCGATAATGGTACGGGTCGAAAAATGTTCCATCTCTCGGTCGCGATCTATTGCAGGATTTGTAACAACTGCAACACTTTCCTTAATAAAGTCTGCAATATTCTTACGCTCAGGATTGAGTGCTGCCAGTGGAGCATCGTGACCAAGTGAACGGATTGGTTCTGCACCTTTTTCAGCCATTTGTTCAATTAGTTGAATATGGTCACGTTCCCATCCGAAAGCTTTATATTGCCCGTTTTGGATTTTGTCCTCTTCCTGTGCAAAAGTATGCTCTTTTACATCAGGAGGATTTAAGCGATTACGAGAT
This sequence comes from Pradoshia sp. Z5_111, assembly GCF_058267535.1. Classification (NCBI taxonomy): domain Bacteria; kingdom Bacillati; phylum Bacillota; class Bacilli; order Caryophanales; family Bacillaceae; genus Pradoshia; species Pradoshia sp. Z5_111. The sequence continues at coordinate 9,801 of NZ_JBZCPQ010000010.1, read as the reverse complement.
TCTGTAAAGTTAAGTCTCTTGTTAAATCTTTTGAATACTTCTTCTTGATAAGTGATATATTCATATAGTTCTATTGAATCGCCATTCCACTTTAATCCGACCTTTTCTCCTGGACCAATTGGTTTAGGATTGGCTACATATTCTGTTGGTGAAATAACACCTGGTTCAGAGCCAAACAAATAAGAGGTTGAAGTTTCCATCATCCATAAAGGACGTAGACCAAGTGCATCTACAGAGAAAGCAGCTTCATTGCCGTGGCGGGAAATGATTCCTGCCGGACCTTGAGCGAAATGGCCCCAGCTTTCATGCAAATACGTATATAGATCCTGAAGGTGATTGGGATATTCCTTTATTTCATTAATGATTGGAGGGAAGACAATATCAAGTGCTTCAAATAGAGAATATCCCTCACGGTAGATGAATGTTTCCAATGTACGGCTTAAATCCTGGGAGTCACTGCCGCCGTTTACTAATGGAACACCGACCATTTGCGCTTCATCGCGTAATTTGGCGATTGTATTGATTTCACCATTATGTCCAAGGACGCTAAATGGTTGTACGCGAAAAAAGCTGGATAGTGTATTAGTACAATAGCGGTTATGTCCAAGTGTCATCGTAGATGCGACGAGTGGACTTGCAAGGTCTGGATAATACTTAGGTAGAATATCGCCAGCTCCCATCACTTTGTAGATGGCATGATATTGGCTAAGCGAAGATACGTGGATGTGATCATTTTTTTCAATTGAAATTGTTAGATCAAATAACAGAGATGAAAGGTCAGTTTGATTTAAATCCTCTTTTGCTATAAAAGCAACTTGAAGAAATACAGGGTTTTCCTGTAATGCTATTGGTCCCAATGCATCGGTGGAATAAGCTTCATCAGATACATAAATTTCTTTTAAGTCTTTTTCGTTTGCCAGTTTGATTATTTCCTCAATAGTTTGTTGTTTCTCAGCCTCACGTTTAATAAAAAAGTGGCCCACTACAAAATGGTTATGGTCTGCAAGGTCTGTATCAGCACCAGAGTTCTTTAGCTTCTCTTTCCATAATTGACGGGGGATATCTATGTGAATGCCGACACCATCGCCTTCACCGTTAATAAAACCGGCCCGATGGTTCATGGTAACCAGGGCATCAATACACGCAAAAATATTATCACGGGTAGGTATTTTCTTCTTTTCGATACATGCAATAATTCCGCAAGCATCATGTTCCGATTCGTGGTAATTCATAAACGTACTAGGATTCCATCTTTTGTTCATACGTTGGGCAACTATAAGCTTGCGCCTATTCGATGCCGGTTCACCTCCTGCTTTAAACTTGTGGTTTTTTAGGTTACTTTGGAAAAACGAACGAGGAAGGAAATACAGTTTTGAGGGTAATAAATAATCAATACTAGTATGATTTATATTATCATTAGAATTTTCAGAAATCAATTAAATATGCATTTAAGTTTTTTTGGCAAATAAACATTATCTGGTTATTAAAATCAAAATATCTTAATGTAAACGCTTTCAACAACGTTAAAACATCAATTCTACCGTGATTAGTAGAATTGATGTTATGCATAATTATTCAACGATTTGTATTTATAATGATTTGAAGGCGTGATTTACAGCTTTAATGGTAGTTTCTATGTCTTCTTCTGTATGGGCTGTCGTTAAGAACCAGGCTTCATATTTTGATGGGGCCAAGTTAATCCCTTGTTCAAGCATAAGCTTAAAGAATCGACCGAACACTTCGCCATTCGTAGCTTCAGCTTGAGCATAGTTACTGACATCTTCCTTAGCATTAGTAAAATAAACCGTTAATGCACCTTTTAATCGATTTACTTTAATAGAAACATGATGGTTCTCTGCTGCCTGAAGGATACCTTGTTCCAGCATCGCGCCAAGATAATCTAGTCGTTCATATACTCCCTCTTCCTTTAATACTTCAAGGCAAGCAATACCAGCAAGCATGGAAGCGGGATTCCCGGCCATCGTTCCTGCCTGATAGGCTGGACCGAGGGGTGCGACTGTTTCCATAATCTCTTTTTTGCCACCGTAAGCACCAATCGGTAAGCCGCCGCCGATGATTTTTCCGAGCGCTGTCATATCAGGCTCAACACCAAGAAGGTTTTGTGCACCACCGTACATAAAACGGAAGGCTGTAATTACTTCATCATAGATAACAAGTGCTCCTGCTGCATGAGTAATGTCATTAATTGCTTCCAGAAAACCAGGGTTTGGTTCAACAATCCCGAAATTACCGACAATTGGTTCAACTAAAACGGCCGCAATTTCATTTCCCCATTTATTGATTGCTTCCTTATAGGCATCTATATCATTGAATGGCACAGTAATGACTTCCTGAGCAATACTTTTTGGTACACCGGCAGAATCGGGAGTTCCAAGTGTGGATGGGCCTGATCCTGCAGCGACTAAAACAAGATCGGAATGTCCGTGATAACAGCCAGCGAACTTAATTATTTTATCCCGTCCTGTATACGCTCTTGCTACGCGAATCGTGGTCATAACTGATTCAGTTCCGGAATTTGTAAACCGTACTTTGTCCATGGAAGGGATGGCATCCTTAAGCATCTTGGCAAATTTAACTTCAAAAGGAGTAGGTGTTCCATAAAGAACGCCGTTTTCAGCTGCTTTTGTAATTGCTTTAGTAATATGCGGATGGGCATGCCCGGTAATAATAGGTCCATAAGCGGCAAGATAATCAATATATCGATTGCCGTCAACATCCCAAAAATACGCGCCTTTTGCTCTTTCCATTGCTACTGGAGATCCTCCTCCAACGGCTTTGTATGATCTGGATGGTGAATTGACACCGCCGACGATGTGCTGCATAGCTTCAGCATGCAAACTTTCAGATTGAGCGTGGTTCATTTTATTTCTCCTCCTTCGTATGTAACTGCTTCATTTTAGCACTGGAATTCTTTGTTTGTACAACATGGTCACCTTAGCAATAGATTCGTGTACAAGCAATCATAGGTATGCCTGTATGAGCGTATATATTACAAATGCGGTTGTAATAAAAAGGGGTGTTACCTTTGTTTTATATTATCCTTGCTGCGGTTGTTATCACGTTGCTAATGAGTTTAAAAGGATTATTGATGCCAACAGACCCAACCCGGGCTGAACGGATATCACTCGATTATCTTTATTGGATCATCACGGTGTACTTCACTTTTTTAATAGGTTTCGGAATCCTATACGTATTGGTCGAAATAAAATTTGGACCGGTTATTCATTTGAATGGTTTACCCGTTGAGGGAGGTTTGTTTCCGAAGCTTGCCTCTTCCTTCTATTTCAGTACAATGACTCTTCTCTCAGTAGGGTATGGAGATATGGTTCCTATAGGATTTGGGAGATGGATTGCTTCAATGGAAGCTTTAATTGGATATGCATTACCAGCAGCCTTTGTCGTAAGGACTGCAATAGACCTTGAACATGCAAAAACAACCCGAAATTAGGTATAGTAATAATAGAACGAGCTGTTCTTAACTATTTTTATCTAACAGGGGAGTGAGCTTTATGAGTAGTATAGTTGGTGAGAAGGCGCAGGATTTTAAGCTTCAGGCAAGTAATGGCAAAGAGGTTACATTAGCTGATTTTAAGGGGAAAAATGTAGTTCTCTATTTTTATCCTAAAGATATGACACCGGGATGCACGACTGAAGCGTGTGACTTCAAAGAAAATCACACCTCATTTGCAGAATTGGAGACAATTATTGTTGGCGTTAGTCCAGATCCGGTTGAAAAGCATGAAAAATTTAAAACGAAGTATGACCTTCCTTTTATTTTGTTGTCAGATCCAGATCACACATTGTCAAAAGCGTATGGAGTATGGGTATTAAAAAAGAATTTTGGAAATGAGTATATGGGTACGGAACGTTCTACATTCGTTATTAACAAAGAGGGTATAGTAGTAAAAGAGTGGCGTAAGGTGAGAGTGAAAGGGCATGTAGAAGATGCCTTGGCATTTATTAAAAATGAATTATCATAATTTAGATCGTGAGCAGGCATAAAATAATGCCTGCTTTCTTTATAAATAAACAGCTCTTGGAAGGAAATATATGTATATTGATAGTAGGTGTTTAATAAAGAGATCAGGGGAGATGACGTATGAAGGATCCACGAATTAAAAAATTGGCAAGACAACTGCTAACCCATTCTGTCCGGTTGGAGACGGGGCAAAAAGTGTTGATAGAAGGTCACTACATTACGAAACCGCTGTTGATTGAACTTGTTAATCAAACGTATGAGCTAGGAGCATACCCATTTGTCCAAATGCTCGATGATGAGATTCAAAAATATATGGCAAAAGGGTATAGCCGGGAACAGTTGGAAATCATGGCTAATTGGGATTTGAAAAAATTTGAAGACATGGATGCTGTCATCATTGTGATTGGAGAAGAGAATGATGCGGAATTTGCTGAGATTCCATCAGAGAAATTTCAGCTGAGTGGAGAAGTAATGAAGCCAGTCGTTGATTACTATATTAATAATTGCCGTTGGGTATTATTGAACTATCCGACTAAATCACTTGCTCAAAAAGCAGGGATGAGCACAAGTCAATTTGAAGATTTCCTGCTTGATGTATGTACAATTGATTATGCTAAAATGCAGAAGGCAATGGAGCCGTTGAAATCTCTAATGGAGCAAACAGACCAGGTCAGAATCATATCACCGGGAACAGATCTTTCCTTTTCAATTAAAGGAATTCCGGCAGTGATGTGTTTCGGAGAAAGAAATATACCAGATGGAGAAGTGTATACAGCCCCCGTTAAAAACAGTGTAAACGGAACGATTACCTATAATACACCTTGTCCTTATCAAGGGACTACCTTCAGAGATGTCAGTTTGACGTTTAAAGATGGGAAAATAATTGATGCAAGAGCGGATCAAGCAGATAAAATCAATAAAATATTTGATATTGATGAAGGTGCCCGTTATATTGGAGAATTTGCCTTAGGCGTAAATCCGTTAATAACAAAACCAATGGGAGATATTTTATTCGACGAGAAAATCTGTGGAAGCCTGCATTTCACACCGGGATTAGCCTATAAAGCAGCCGACAATGGAAATATATCTTCTATTCACTGGGATATGGTGCTTATCCAGCGAACTGAATTTGGCGGAGGCGAAATCTATTTTGATGGTCAATTGATTCGAAAGGATGGATTATTTGTACTACCGGAGTTAAAAGGATTAAATCCTGAATCACTTTTATAATGATTGTTTTTAAAATCTATGGCAAAAGACCAAGCATAACAAGCTGTTTTGAATAAGATAGAATCAGGGAATACCTCCTCATACAACTATTTGAAGGACAGCCGGAACTGGCTGTCCGTTTTTTTTATTTAGTTTCTGCTTTTATGTGAGCTAGCTTAAAACGCTCGAGAAATAAGTGAGCCATTACGGGAGGAAAGAACGCCTCCCTGCATGCCTCCTCTTATGCTTTTCGGAGGCCAACAGGATGTTGGTCACAAAGACGTTGCCACAGGACGTGGCGAATTTAGTCTTCGTTCATTGAACTAAGCCGTTTCAGCTTTTTATTCAATCTAGCTTCGACTCCTAGCTCCTCGAGACATAAGTGAGCCATTACGGGAGGAAAGAACGCTCCCTGCATGTCTCCTCTTATGCTTTTCGGAGGCCAACAGGATGTTGGTCACAAAGGCGTTGCCACAGGACGTGGCGAATTTAGCCTTTGTTCCTTAATGCAGTCGTCTCAGCTTTTTATGTAATCTAGCTTCGACGGCTAGAAGCTCAGGACATAAGCAAAGCTACTGCGGGTAAGGACCATCCCCTACGTACCTTTGTCTTATGCTCCTCACTTCTGAGCAAGCCGTTTCAGCTTTTTATACTGGTAAAAGATGTTATCATATTAGTGATGTGTGGATGAAGGGGGTATTTGGATGAAGGTTGTTTCTGCAATTTATCCTCCGGGGGAGATTAGGAAACGTTTGATTGAGTCATACAAGGAGCATGAGTTTCATTTTTGTAAAGGTATCAAAAATGCAGGTTCGGTTATTAAGGATATGGATGTGCTCATAACATATGGAGAAGATGTGGATGAGGAAACAATCGACCAGGCAATACGGTTGAAATGGATCAGTGTAATGTCAGCTGGGATTGAAAGATTGCCTTTTGAAAAAATTAGAGAAAGAAATATCCTGGTTACAAATGCGAGAGGGATTCATGCGATACCGATGGCAGAGTACGTCATGGGGATGATGCTTTCATATATGAAGCAATTCTCGATTATGGCAGAGAATAAAGATAAACGTATATGGGATAAGAGATTATCTTTTGGTGAGCTGAATGGGAAAAATCTTCTTATTTTGGGTACTGGCGCAATTGGGGGAGAGATAGCTAGATTAGGAAAAGCCTTTCGAATGAAAACGATTGGGATGAATCGCAGCGGGATTTCCACCAGTTCATATTTTGATGATATTATTACAATGTCTCAAATTGAGGAAACTCTCCCGAAAGCAGATTTTATTATATCAGTATTACCCAGTACATCAGAAACTAAGGGCCTCATAAAATACAAACATTTTGAAATGATGAAAAATATAGCTATGTTTATCAATATAGGCCGTGGAGACTTAATGAAAGAAGACACGATACATGAGGTGTTGGAAAATCAAGTTATAGGCCATATGGTGCTTGATGTTTTTCCGAATGAACCGTTAAATGAAGATAATAAGCTCTGGTTATATCCTAATTTGACTATCACACCGCATATTTCTAGCGTTTCAAAAAAGTACTTACCACGTGCATTTGATATATTTGAGCAGAATTTTCAGCGGTTTGTTAATCATAAAGATGATAACTATGTGAATAAAATTGATGTAGGAAAGGGGTATTAGAATGAAAATTTATACAAAAACCGGAGATAAGGGTCAAACCTCTCTTGTTTATGGTACACGTGTATCCAAAACTGACCAACGTGTAGAGGCGTATGGAACATGTGATGAAGGGAATTCTATGATTGGACTTGGGATAAGCTATTTAAATGATGTAGAGTTCTCAGGGAAAGATAAGTTATTAGAGGAATTCCATAAAATACAAACTGATTTATTTCACGTTGGTGCAGAACTAGCTACTCCATACGGCAAAAAAGTTGGATGGGTTATAAAAGAAGAGTCGATTAATGAAATGGAAGCCTATATTGATGAACTTAATGAGGAATTACCTCCATTTAAGAATTTTATACTTCCAGGTGGACACCCAGCTGGAGCAGCTTTTCATGTGGCCAGAACAGTGATACGTAGAGCTGAACGAAATTCAGTTGCTCTCGGAGAAGAGGTAAATCCTTTAGTTATAAAATATTTGAATAGATTATCCGATCTGTTGTTTATTGTTGCCAGATATGTAAATTATAAATTAGGAAAAATGGAACCAACTTTACATAATTCTTGAGACAAGTTTCCAACACCTTGGATATAATATATCTGAATGAGGTGTTGGAAATATTGACAACTCAACCAATCATCAAGTAAACTTATTGTAACAATTATAAAGTGAGAATAATATAAAAAAGGAGTGCATGACGGTGTCTCAACCACAACTTAAAGAAGCGTTAGATACTTTGAAACAAACTGGTGTCCGCATGACTCCGCAACGTCATGCCATACTCGAGTATATAATAACTGCCCATGCGCATCCAACAGCTGATGATATATATAAGGCGTTGGAAGGCAAGTTTCCTAATATGAGCGTAGCGACAGTATATAATAATTTACGTGTGTTTAAAGAGGTTGGCTTAGTAAAAGAGTTGACGTACGGAGACTCATCCAGTCGATTTGATTTTGTGTCATCAGATCACTATCATATAATTTGTGAAAAGTGCGGAAAAATAGTTGATTTTCATTATCCAGGTCTTGATGAAGTGGAACATCTTGCGTCGCATGTTGCAGGATTTAAAGTAACACATCACCGAATGGAGATTTATGGTGATTGTCCGGAATGTTCTGCTAAAGAAGTTCATTAAACCAGATAGGGAAGTTAAATAAAAAGAAAAAGCTGGACGTTCGCCAGCTTTTTCTTTTTATTTATTTTTTAACTTTTTCTTATTGTAATCCTCGTTAAATTCTTTGCCTTCCAAGTCTTTATCAAGTGTTAATGGTTCTTTACAGTACATACACATATCCACTCTGCCTAATATTTTTGTGTATTTATTACAATTTGGACAAACAACTTGAACAGCTTTTGTGGAGAGCATACCTATCCAGAAATAGACGGCCATGCTTGCGAAAATAGCTAATAGTCCGAGTACCATAAAAATAGTCATAACCAGTGGTGAGTTTCTAAAGAAAATACCTCCGTACATTATGATAAAGCCTATAAAAATTAAGCTGAGTGCAAATGTTCGTATTTTATTTATCTTACTTGAATACTTTGCCACCGTTTTTCCCCCTTTTATCTTCTATAATATACCATAATATCCAAATGATTTAATAACAATAGATATTAAAATAGTGGCAGGAGTCTGTCGAATATTGTTGAATAGATAAGGAGAGCGAATTAAATTGTGGAGGAATGGAACATGGAGGACATCCTAAGACCCGTTTATCAAGAAAGAGCCAGCAACCCGGATACAAAAGGAGTTTTATTAATTGAGAAGAACTCCCCTGAGAGTTCAATTACAGATACATTTGATTACATTTTATTAATCATTACGGATAGTAAGGATAAACAACCAGTCTTTATTAAACATTATGCTTACGAAAATAAAAAAGCTGCACTCCACATCGTAACAGATGATAAGTTAAACGAGTGGAGGTTATTAGGATCCAATAAAAAAATTATTGATTGGATATACAATGGGAAAATTGTTTTTGACCGTAATGATTATCTTGCCTCATTAAAAAGAGAATTAAATGAATTCCCTTTCTATGGAAGGAAAGTAAAAAAAGGTATAGAGTTTGCGCGTTTAATTAGAAGTTATATGGAAGGTAAAGAATTGTTTGATCAAGGGAACTCTCTAGATGCGTATAATCAAATAATCCATGCACTCCACCACCTTGCAAGATTAGAAATCATCGAAAAAGGATTTCACCCTGAAGTAACTGTATGGAATCAGGTGAAGCAAATTGGTCCAGATATTTATAAATTATATGAAGAGCTGGTTTTTAGCGAAGAAAGTCTTAATCAAAGACTAGAGCTTCTTTTCCTTGTTAGTGACTTTTTTATTCATACAAGAACAGAATCAGGGTCTGGGCATATATTAGAAATTATAGGTGAAAGAGGAGAAGAGTACTGGTCTTTTGATGAGCTGTATGCACATCAAGAGTTATGCTATTACGGAGAGGACTTAAGGATATTAGTAGAGTACTTGATTGATCGTGGTTATATTGATGTTGTATTGGAAAACACTAAGGGAGCAAAGCTTTTTCATAGGTATTATAAAATTCATAAAGAAATTTAAAAAATTATATTGACCAAATGATTTTAGGGTGGTATATTAATAAACGTCGCCGCTGAGGTAAACAAAACGAAGCGAGACGGCAAAGAAAAAATGAAAAAAGTTGTTGACTTACGAGTTTAACAATGATAAGATAACAAAGTCGCTCTTTTACAAATGAGCTTTAAATGTTAGTAAATTACATTAAAAGAAATGCTTGACAACGAAAAGTTATCTTGATATAATGTAAAAGTCGCTAACACGACAGATTGTTCTTTGAAAACTAAACAAAACGAAACGCCAAGCAAGTCTAAAAAAAGAGATTTTTAAAATCTCGTCAATTTGCTTTAAAATTTAGCTAGATCAAACATCTTTCGGAGAGTTTGATCCTGGC